>CAYQFV010000018.1:3126-39902 GCA_964416845.1 uncultured Phycisphaeraceae bacterium
ATTGCAAATTGTTCGGCGCCGATGCCACTCATTCGATGCATTCTAGCAAGCCACCGCCGCGTTGACCACAGAAACATTGGACCTCACCGCCGCCGATGCCTCCCGCAACAGGAGTCCCTACCGCCCCATTGTTCGCGGTAGGCGAAGGGCGTAGGACGGATGGTCCACGCGAAACCACGCAGCCAGCGACGACGGTGCGCCGTGATCCGAGCCCCAAGCGCGAGCGCGGGGTTGCCGTAGGAGCACCAGTCCTGACGCGCACGACCGATTAGTTGAGTCCCAGCAGTTCGCCGATCATCGGCGCGAATTTGACGATCAGGCCCGCGAACACCACGCTGACCATGCTCATGAGCTTGATCAAAATGTTCAAACTCGGGCCGGACGTGTCCTTGAACGGATCGCCCACCGTGTCGCCCACGACGCCCGCCTTGTGATCTTCGCTGCCCTTGCCGTAGATGATCATGTCATCCGGAACGTCCGCCGCCCGGGCGGCGAGGTCGTCTTTCAAGCGAGCCGGCACACGCGATCGCGCCTCCTCCGACTCGCGGAACTCCTTCGCCGTCACCGTGCCATACGTCTCGATCAGTTTCTTGGCGTTGTCCCACGCTCCGCCCGCGTTGGCCATGAAGATCGCCAGGGCGAAGCCCGACGTAAGCCCGCCCGCCAAAAGCCCCATCACGCCGCCAACGTCCAGCAACAGCCCGACTATCACCGGTGTGACAATTGCCATCAAGGACGGAATGACCATCTCCCTCTGCGCGCCTTTGGTCGAGATATCGACGCACAAGCTGTAGTTGGGATACTGCGTCCCCTCGAAATCAACCGGCTTTCGAGGCCAATTGTCCGGGTCTCGGACAAAGGCGTCGTCGTGCCCTTGTGATTTCAGATACGCCCGCATCTTCCCGAACTGCCGACGACATTCGATCATCATCTCGTTGGCGGCTCGTCCGACGGCCTCCATCGTCATCGCACAGAACACAAACGCCAGCATCACCCCGCAGAACATGCCGCAAAGAACCTTCGGGTTCATCAGCGTCACGTCGTAGTAGGTCATGTACTCCGACATTGTCGCCCGGCGTGCCGACACCAACTCACGGCGCTCGCCATCGTTGTCCGTCAAGTACCGCCGATGGTGATCGTCCATTGGCGTAACGTCGTACATGTTTCCGATCGTCAAAGCGCTCGCCTCGGTTTCCATCAGCAACAAGCAGTCCGGTTCCTCGCGGCCGCTCTGCGTCACCGGGTTCATACCGAACTTGCGAAACCCCATGTACATAGCCGTCGAATCGCTCGGTTGTTCAATGGTCTCGACGATCGCCGAATCTGCCTGGCGAATCAGACCGACACGCACTTCCTCGATGTAAGCAGCCAGCAACGCGAGCGCCGTCAGGGCGGCCGACCCAATCGCAAATCCCTTGCCCGTCGCCGCCGTCGTGTTCCCCAGGGAATCAAGCGCGTCGGTACGTTTGCGAACTTCCGGATCCTGCCCGGTCATTTCCGCGTTGCCGCCCGCATTGTCCGCGATCGGACCGTACGCATCGGTCGCCAGCGTAATACCCAATGTCGCCAGCATGCCGACCGCCGCAATACCCACGCCGTACAAACCCAGCATGAACTCGTGTTTTCCACCGGCGGCCATAAAGGCGACAAGAATCGCGACCACGATCGTCAGCAATGACGCCCACGTGCTCTTCATACCCGCCGCCGTACCGGCGATGATGACCGTCGCAGGCCCGGTGATCGCCTGCTCAGAGATGAGTTGCGTCGGTTTGAAATCGTAACTCGTGTAATATTCGGTGGATTTTCCGATGATGATGCCCGCCACCAACCCGGTGACGATGGCAATCCACACGCCCCACCAATGGACCACGTGGTGGACGCCTTCGGGAGTCATCATCGCATCCGGCGAAAACAGGAGGTAACAAACAACGCCCGCTGCCATGGCGATAAACAGTGAACTCCCGTTGACGCCTCGGCCAAGTGCCCCCATCAGTTGCGCCATCGACGCGTCTTCCTTCGTGCGAACCATGTAGATGCCGATGATCGAGAGCACGATGCCAACGCCCGCGAGGACCATCGGAGCAGCCACAAATCGCACGCCGTTGTGCAGGATGGCGGCTTCGCTACCCCCCGATAGCGCTGTCGCGGCAGCCACACCCAACGCCGCCGTCGCAAGAATCGAACCGCAATAGCTCTCGTAAAGATCCGCACCCATGCCAGCCACGTCGCCGACGTTATCGCCGACGTTGTCCGCGATGGTCGCGGGGTTGCGGGCGTCGTCCTCGGGAATCCCGGCCTCAACCTTCCCGACCAGATCTGCCCCAACGTCTGCCGCTTTGGTGTAGATGCCCCCGCCAACGCGGGCGAACAACGCCTGAGAACTCGCCCCCATGCCAAACGTCAGCATCACCACTGTGACCTCCGCAAGGTCCATGTGGAAATCCCAGCCCATGATATCCGACAGCCACGGAATGCCCTTGGTCAAAATCAAGAACCACGCGGTGATGTCGATCAATCCGAATCCGACGACGACCAAGCCCATCACCGCCCCCGCGCGGAACGCAACGACCAAGCCGCGATTCAGCGACGCCCTCGCACCAGCCGTCGTCCGATGCGCAGCGTGGGTGGCTGTCTTCATGCCGAGAAAACCGCAAAGCCCACTAAAGAAACCACCCGTGAGGAATGCGACGAACACAATCGGGTGCTGGGCATGAAACCCAAACGCCATCAATGCGAGCAACGCGGAGACCACCACGAAGAAGATCGCAACAACGCGGTATTGACGGCGCAAATACGCCAACGCTCCGTCGCGAACGTACGCGGCAATCCGGATCATGTCCTCGTCGCCCTCGTCCGCACGCATCATCTGCGTATAGAACATGCGCGCAAAAATCAGAGCAATCACGCTGCCGATCGGAGCAACCCACCAGATAAGCGGTATCTGCAACGTCGCAGGCGAACTGGGCAACTCGCTGGCTACCTCCGGGGCGATGGGCTGCGCAAACGTTGGATCCGCCAAGCCGCCAACAAACAGGACGACGGTCCCGATCAAGACAAGCACTGAAATCCTAGAGGCCGACACCATTTTGTCTCCTGAAATTGTGGTCTCTCCTACCGAACGCATCGACCGGCCGACCGGATGTCAACTCCGGCCCCCACCACAGCAACCCTGGTGCTGGCGTTCTTAGGCCTACCACGAAACTTATTCTGTGAACACTACTTACGAAAACTCACCGGCTGTGAATTGCGACACCGCCAGAGCAACGAACCAGCCGCCGTCACCGCGCCAGGCGACAGGTACAGCGTGCCGGGCGGAACTATAGCAGATGCAAGCACCAAGTCCAGCGTTTTCGGGGTATATCCCATTTTCAGCTTTCAGAGGAAATCCGCCTGACGCCCGCACACGATCCCGCGCCAACGCGGCGGCATCTTCGAATCCACCGGCCCGCGTCCGGCAACTCGAGACATCGTCCGAGCGCGCGTACGCGTTTTTGCACGCTGATCGTTGCAACCTGTCGGTTGGACCGTTACCGTTCAACCACTTAGTTGTTCCGCGCGTGTTGGCGGCGACCGTTCACCCGCCCCGCGTGCCGTTGCCTCGCTCACACAAAGGGCTGCAAGCATGTCCGCGACCACGACCGATAACCAAACCCAAATCGCCGACCTCAGGGCGCTCATTCGCGACATACCGGGATTCCCCAAGCCCGAAATCGTTTTTAAGGATATCACCCCACTCCTGCGCGATCCGGCAGGGCTGTGTGTGGCCATCGACCACATGACCAAGCCCTTTCTAGATGCCGAAGTTGACGTTGTCACCGGGGCTGAGTCGCGCGGTTTCATCTTCGCGTCGGCCGTTGCCAAAAGTTTATCGGCCGGTTTCGTTCCGATCCGCAAGCCCGGCCGGCTGCCGGCCAAGGTTGCATCCATGGAATACGAACTGGAATACGGCACGGATGCGATGGAAATCCACGTCGATGCAATCGGTCGCGAGGACCGCGTGCTTCTGGTCGATGATTTGCTGGCGACGGGCGGAACCATGGCAGCCTGCATCAATCTCGTGCGAGGCTTGGGTGGTACCGTAATCGGGGCCGCCTTCTTGATCGAACTCGACGACCTGTGCGGCAGACAGAAACTTGGTGACGTCCCCATTTATTCGGTTCTTCACTATTGAGGCGCGTCGCCCACGTTGGCCCATCGGTCTCGGCGAACGTCTTCGCACGCGACATTCGATATTGACAGCGTGAAACGCACCGAATCGCTCAAAACCGCAGTCGTGGTGGTAGCCGCCATTGTTGCGATCGTTCTGGTAATGGGCGACCTCTGGGTCACGCCCGCCGGTCTATCGCCAGACAGGCCACGCGCCGCACAACACGCCCTGGCCATCTTCGCCCTGTGCATGTCTCTCTGGCTGACCAACTACATCCCGTTGGCAGCGACCGGGCTGTTGGCGATCGCGCTACTGCCCATGCTGGGCGTCCTGCCCCGAAACGAGGCTTTCGCCCTCTTTGGCAACTCCGCCGTGTTCTTCATGCTCGGCGTGTTCCTGCTCGCGGCAGCCATGATATCCACTGGCCTGTCCAAACGCTTGACGCTGGTCTTCCTACAACGATTCGACAACGCCCCACGGCAGTTGCTCCTGGGAATGCTAATCACCCCCGCATTTCTGGCGTTCTGGATGCCCGAACATGCCGTCGCAGCCATGATATTCCCCATCCTGGTCGAAATCGTGGAATCACTGGGACTGAAGAAGGGTAGCTCTGATTACGCAAAATCGCTGTTTCTGGCGTTGGCGTGGGGATGCATCATCGGCGGCGTGGCCACCATGTTGGGCGGTGCGCGAGCACCGCTTGCGTTGGGCTTGCTGGCCGATTTCAGCGGCCAACAGATCAGCTTCCTCAAATGGATGGCCGCTGCCTTGCCCATCGTTCTCGTGATGCTCCTGGTCGCGTGGTGGGTGCTCACCAGCACGTTTCGATGCGATGTTGAGTCGATCCGACCAGCCACCAAAATGTTGGACGAACGCGTCAAACGACTCGGCCCCATGTCGAAGCGCGAGCGGCGGCTCGCTGCCTTGGGATGTGTCACCATCGCTTGCTGGATTTTCTTGGGGCATTCCGTTGGCCTGGGCGTGATCGCGTTGACTTCCGCGACGATGCTCTTCGTTCTTCGGATCGCCGACTGGCGGCAGATTCAGGACTACGTCAATTGGGGCGTTCTGATCATGTATGGCGGTGCGGTGGCGCTCGGCAGCGCGCTGAGCTCCACCCACGCCTTCGGGTTCCTCGTCGAGCGCCTATTCAGCGGCGACACACCGCGATTCGTCGTCCTCGGTATTATGGCAACCGTGACGATCATCCTAACCGAAGGAATCAGCAATTCCGCCGCGGTGGCCATCCTCCTGCCGATCGGCTATTCGTTGTGTGGCGTGGTCGACGGATTGGATCCGGTGACAATGACCCTCGCGGTGGCGATTCCGGCCGGACTGGCCTTCAGCTTGCCGATCAGTTCGCCGCCGAATGCCATTTGCTTCTCGGCGGGCTACTATGGCGTTCGCGACGTCGCGCGACGTGGTGTCATGATGAGCATGATTTCCTTGCTGGTCTTCTTGCTGGCCATGGGCGTCTATTGGCCCATGCTTCACCTGGGCGATGGCTAATGGTATGCGGAAAGCTCTTGGGCATCGTCAACTAGGGCTGCCGTTGGAAACCTAATGGGTCGGATTGATGGAAGATAAAGGATTCACGGTGTGGTTCACCGGCTTGCCGCGTTCCGGAAAGTCGACCATCGCCCGTCTCGTGGTGGACCGTTTGCGCGAACGAGGCTATCAGGTGGAGTTCCTCAATTCCGCCAAGATACGCAAGGAACTCAACCGCAGCCTGGGGTTCTCGCGCGAGGAGATCGCAACCAACCTCAAGCGGCTGGGATACGAATGCACCATGCTCAACCGCAACGGGCTTGTCTCGGTGGTAACAGCGGTATCGCCTTACCGCGACGTGCGCGACGCATTGCGCGCCGACATCGATCGGTTCATCGAAGTGTACTGCCGTGCTCCGATGGAAGTGCTCTTACAACGTGACGAGCGAGGCCTGTTCGCGGCGGCGCAAGAGGGAAAGATCAAACACGTCGCCGGCATCAACGCACCTTTCGAAGAGCCCCTCAAACCCGAAGTCCTGCTCAACACCGACGTCGAATCCCTGCAAACGTGCGTCACCAAAGTGTTGAGCACGCTGGAATTGCTGGGCGTGATCAAGCCGTTCGAAGAATCGGGATACACCGAGGAGGAGACGCGCGTCATCAAGCAAAGATTGCGCGATCTGGGGTATCTCTAACCGAACCCACGCACCCCGCGATCTCACCGCCAACCGCAGCCATCCTGGCTGTAAGAAACACGCCGCCAAGACCACCTCCAGCTTGTATAAAATTGTGTGCCGCAGCACGTCGCGTGCCGATGCTCCATACTGGGTATCGTCGGTGTAACATGGTTTCCAGTCCGAGTGTTGCTCGCTGGTTTGACGTCGATCGTGTCGCTATGATCGATGGTCGCGGGCGGGTTCGACTCGAAGCAAGCGGCGTTCTGCCGGTGTCATCGCGAGTCGCCGTAGCCGCTCACGGGCAAAGTGACGGGGTTGGTCATCGTCCGACGGACGAGATGAGGTGGTTCATTGTTCAGGGTTCGGCTTGACACATGTCTTCCGCTGCGTCTTTCCGGTCACCGTCGATCATGCACCGTCGCGTGTCTCATCGCGATGGTCGCCATCGGTGAAGCGAACGCGCAGCGACCTGGCCACGTCGCGGACGGACCTCAAGTCGACGAGTCGGCGGGCATCGCCCATCTGCTGCGCACCGCCGGCGATGCCGTGTCGCGTGAAGACTGGAAGCTTGCGATCGATTCGCTCCAACGCGTGATTGACAAACCTGAAGGCCTTTTCGAAGTCGACCACGGAGAAGAGCTCGCGCTATACGAGTCCCCGCGCCGACTCGCGCAGCGAAGACTCGCCGAGTTGCCGCCCCAAGGGCTGGCTGCCTATCGCGTGTTGTACGATGGTCGTGCAAAGGGCCTTCTGAAGAAGGCGAAAGACAACGCCGACCTGGACGCCCTGCGCGAGATTTGCAGCCACTACCTTCTGACAACTTTCGGTCCCGAGGCTGCCGACCTGTGGGTCTCCTGGCTGATCGACTTCGGACGATCGTCCGAAGCGCTCATCGTCCTGGACGACCTGACCCGCGTGCTGCCCGACGGCGAATCCCTGCCGCCGCGTTTGGCCGCCAAGCAGGCTGTTGCAATGGCAACGCTCGGCGATGCCGCCAGCGCGAACACTGTCGTCACCCGATTGCGCGAGCGTGGCGAGCTTGATCCGAATGTCCTCGAATCGCTGACCGCCCTGACGCAGCGCTCGTTGCTGTTCATCGATACCGAGCACGACGCCCGCGACGGCTGGTCCGGCCCGGGCGGCGGCGGCCCGTGCGACGGAAGAATGGATGCGGTCACGCCAACGATTGCGGAGAACCTCCCGTGGCGACGAAGCATCCCGTCATCTGTTAGCGGGATCTGGCCTGACATGGACGGGCTGAGCACGGCCATGCTGCCGGTGGTGCAGCCGGTCGCCGCCGACGGACGCGTGTTCGTCAAAGTCGGCCGCGAGTACATGGCCGTCGACGTCCAAAGCTTCGCAGCCTTGTGGACCTCGCAATCAGCGGCGATGGGCATTGCAGAGCGAGCGTCGTCCGGTTCCGGATCGCTCGCCAACGCGGAGCGAGCGATTCTCTCCGACTACGTGACAGGAACCTTGACCACGAGCAACGGGCTGGTCTTCGGTATCGAACGTGGAGACGCCGGAGCAACGTTCGGGGTCGACGGAATCGCCGTCGGCAATCGAATCCGCAACAATCGGATGCGCAACATTCGAAGCAACAATCGCGACTACGAGGAACGCAACCGGATCGTCGCGTTCGACGCCCGAACGGGTCGCCTCCGCTGGCAGCGTGGCCGACAAGGCGACCCCGACGAACGCTTGCAGCGCGCCCAATTCCTCGCCCCCCCGATCAGCGTGGGCGAGGACCTGTGGGTTCCGTTCGCCACGTCGGGAGACTTGTACGTCGGCGTGCTCAACCCCGCCGACGGTAGTTTGCGTCGTCAGATTCTTCTGTGTTCGTTGGCCGGTCGAGAACTGACGCCGACAGTGGCGCTCTTTCCGGCAACCGCCGACGGTTTTGTGTACGTTCCGACAGGCCATGGAATGCTGTTCGCAATTGACGCGTCGGCATACGCGGTATCGTGGGCATCGCGCTACCACGAAAGCCCCCCGCCGCGGTCGCGCCGAAATCAGCGCTATCGCCCGTCCGCGCCCAATCAGTGGTTGAGCGGGCCGCCGGTTTTGACCGCCCGATTGGCACTGTTAGCGCCAACCGACCTTGACGGTTTGATGGCGTTTGATCGACTGACAGGCCACGTATTGTGGGAGGTCCCGCGCGACAGACACCGGTACATCATCGCCGCGAATTCCGAGTTTGTGTGGGTCGGCGGCGATCAGGTGAGCATGATTTCGCTGCGCGACCCGTCCTACGTTTGGTCCACGCAAACACCAGGCACGACCGGGCGAGCGGTGCTCAGCGGCGACGTGCTCTACGTTCCGACAGTGATGGGTTTGATGGCCATCGACGCATCGACCGGCGATGTCACCCAAACCTATGAAATGCCGTCCGATCAAACGCCGCCGGGCAACCTCTTGTGTATTGGTGGGTCGATGTTGAGCGTGGATCCCAGCGAAATTCGTGCGTTTCCCGACAAACATTCCTACCAAGCCACGCTCGCCGCGCACCAGGAACACCCCAACGACGTTCGCATCGCGATACGATTGGCGTTCATGGAACTACTCGAAGACCGCCCGCAGCGCGCCATCGAGGCGCTCGACAGCGCCGTGATTCTCCCCTCGCCAGATGCCGAGTCTCAACGGGCGCATCTTGCACATTTGCGGGTCGAATCGTTGATCCGATTGGCCCAGCGGCCGGCAACACCCGGAGATCGCGCGGTCGAATTGCTTCACGAAGCAGCCGAGCACGCCATGTCACGGCGAGACCGCGTCTCCGCGCGGCTGACACTGGGTGACAAGCTTCGCCGGATCGGCCGTTATGCAGAAGCGTACCGCCAATTGTGGCAGCTCGCCCAAAGCTCGCTCGGCGACGAGATCGTCGATATCGGCGGCCTGCGTCGTCCTGCCCGTCTGATGGCCGGCGATCAAATCCGTCGATTGCAGCCCGAACTCGGGCCTGTGGAGATTGAAGACCTGTCGCGCGAAGGCGGGCGGCGAATAGACGCTGCCGTCGCCAAGTTCGATACTCCTGCCACAAGGGCTGAAGCGGTCGCCGACCTTCGGCGCTTGGCCGACAGCAGAACCCCCGACGGACGAGCGCAGCAAGCGCTGAACGTATTGGGCAAGCTTGAATTGGACCGCGGTAAATTCGAGCCTGCCGAGCAACTGCTTCGCGAATCGATCCGTGACGGCGGACACCGAATTCGAACCGCCGAGGCGATGCTCACACTGGTGGACCTCTATCTCGACCCCGCCCAATCCCGACTCGTCTCAGCGAAAACGCTCGCCGACCGGCTGATCGCCGATTTCGCAGACATCGTGCTCGATGATGGGCCAGTCCGAACGCTTGTGAACACGCGTTTGGCGGACATCGACGCCAAGACCCTCCGAACATTGAACGAGGCGATCGACCTGCCGCGATTTACCATCACCGACCACCGGCGGGAGTTCTCCTCGGGCGAGCAGTCGGCCCAGCCACAACAACTCGTGGATGTGCGAACGGCTGACGGCGACGTGTTGGCCAACGGATACCTCTCCTTCGTCCAGCCGCATACGTTGCAATTGCACGCTTCCGCCGATGGCGAGCTCATCTGGGAGGCGGAGCTTGCGATCGAACATTTCGTGTTTCGGCCAAGCGAGTCCGATGCGGTGAATCAGCTCGCGCGCATCCGACCACCGGTCGCGGTCTTGGACGGCGAAACGATCATCATCAACGGTCCGCAAGGTTTGCACGCGATCGGCGCCCTGTCGGGCAAACGTCTGTGGGCGATGCCGGTCACCGGTATCGCACTGCTGCGCGATCCGGCACAGCGAGATCGAACGATCGACGCGGGTGCGGGGCGCGTTGCGTGCGTGTTGTCTTCCGGCAAGCTAACCGTGCTCGACGCGATGGACGGCTCGGTGGTTTGGGAGCGCAAGATCGGTGTCACGCCCGCCGCGGTACGCATTCGCGACAACCATATTCTCGTCGCCGACGCAACGCTGGAGTGGATCGATGCCTATCGCGTCGACAACGGCGCGTCCACCGGGCAAATGCACTTTCGCCAACCTGTTTCCAAGGCAAACGACGATGCGGTGGCCATCAGCTACAACGATCATGTCATCTGCGGTCCCGACGGCGAGGGTGTGGTAGGATACGACGTGCGAACCGGCGACCAACTGTGGTCCGTTCCGCTCGGTGAGAAGCCCGCCGGACTGTTCGAATTGGACGGAGGCCGATTTGTCGTGGGCACTGCGAAAGGCCGGCATCTGGTCATCGAAGGTCGCAGCGGGAAGATCCTCCGCGAAATCGCTCTCCCCACGTTTCCACGCGGCGCGGTCTTTGGCACGATCGAGGACGACCTTTTGCTGCTGGCCGGTTATGATGAAACCAGTGAGGGCAACCGCTGGCTGTTGGTTGGTGTATCAATGGACACGGGTAAGACCCAATGGGCGCGATCTTTCGTCGGAACGATGAACCGTTCACACCTGTCGCTGGCCAAGGGTGTCATTCCGGTTGTCACCTCCGCCAAGCAACAACCGGATCCCAATCGCCCCGGCGCGGGAGTCCGGTATCGGCAGGAAATCATCGTCATCGACAAACGGACCGGGCAAATCGCCGATCAGGCGGTCGTGTGGGACGGCACCCAGCGAGGCGACCAGCTTACCGGTGACCTCATCGTTCGTCCCGGCAGACTGATCCTTCAGGCCAGCAGAAACATCGTCGCGTACGAGACCCATCGCGCGGCGGGCCTATCAGGCGGACTGAATTGAGGTGTCGACCATGAGGCAGGCAATCCTACTTGGCTGGTGTACCATCGCGGTGACCGCGGTGTCCGCTTCGACAAGCGCCCAGCCCGCCCTACCCAAGCACATCACCCCCGCAACCAAAGCCGCCATCGACAAAGGGCTCAAATTCCTCGAACACACCCAGGGACGCGACGGCGCGTGGCGAAACAGCGGTCGCTACGGCCGGTATCCCGTCGCGATGACGTCGCTCGCCGGGCTGGCCATGTTGATGGACGGAAACACGACCACCCAAGGGCGATACGCGCCGAACGTCGACCGCACGGTGCGTTACCTGCTCGGGTCGGCTTCCGGAACGGGAATGATCACGCGTGGCACGGAAGACTCCCGACCGATGTATGGTCATGGTTTTGCGATGCTGTTTTTGGGACAAGTGTACGGCATGACGGAGGACATCGATCGCCAGCATCAGATCGAACAGTCGCTGGCCGGCGCGATCAAACTGACCGCCCGCGCACAAAGCCGTCTTGGCGGTTGGATCTACACGCCGAATTCCGGCGGCGACGAAGGCTCGGTCACCATCACGCAGGTCCAGGCGCTGCGCTCATGTCGCAACGCAGGCATGGCGGTTCCGCTGAGCGTCATCAACGACGCGATGAACTACCTGAAAATCTCCACCAACAGCGACGGCGGCATCGCGTATCGCGCCAACCATCCCGGACCTTCCCGGCCGGCCATCACCGCCGCAGCGGTGTGCTGCTGGTTCAACGGAGGAGAATACGACAACCCATTCGCCAAACGAGCCCTCCGCTTCGCAACGGAGACCATTTCGCTGAATCCGCGACGTGGTGGGCACTGGTACTACGCCCATCTGTATCTCGCCCAAGCGCTGTACCTCGCCGGCGAAAAGCAATGGGACGACTATTTCCCGAAGATCCGCGATCAGCTGCTGCGGCTGCAATTGGAAGACGGCGCGTGGCCTGAAGGCATGGTTGGCAAGGTCTACAGCACGTCCGTAGCGTTGATCATCCTGCAACTGCCTTACAACCAATTGCCGATCATGCAGCGTTGATCGCTCCATCAGTCGTCAAAGAGAGAACATGCAAAAATGAAGAACACCGAGAACCATCCATGAACGATATGCAACCTACCCAAGCCGGCGACGACCATTTGGAATCGTCCGACATCAGCGCCGCAGAGCGTCTCCGAGAGGGATACGACCGCATCCGGGCCGAACTCGGCAAGGTCATCGTCGGGCAGGAAAAAGTGATCGACCAATTACTCGTCGGCCTGCTATCCAACGGGCACGTCATGCTCGAAGGCGTTCCCGGGCTGGCAAAAACGCTGATGATCTCCACGCTCGCACGATGCTTGGCGCTGTCGTTCAATCGCATCCAGTTCACACCGGACCTCATGCCGTCGGACATCACCGGAACGGATGTCATCCAAGAGGACAAAGCCACCGGCGAGCGCGCCATCAAATTCATCCGCGGGCCGATCTTCGCCAACGTCATTCTCGCAGACGAAATAAACCGCACCCCGCCCAAAACCCAAGCCGCCCTGCTCGAGTCCATGCAGGAGCGTCACGTCACCGTCGGCACGGAGCGTCACGAGCTCAAGCAACCGTTCTTCGTGCTGGCCACCCAGAACCCCATCGAGCAGGAGGGTACCTATCCCCTCCCCGAAGCGCAGCAAGACCGCTTCATGTTCAAGGTGTTCGTCGACTACCCAACCTACGAGCAGGAATACGACATCGCCGAACGGACCACGACCGACATCACGGCAGACGTCAAGCCCGTCTTCGGCGGCGACGAAATCCTCGATTTCCAGCGTCTGGTTCGCCGCGTACCCGGCGCGCCGGACGTCATCCGCCACGCCCTCGATCTCGTCCGCGCGACCCGCCCCAAAGAGGACGACGCACCCGAGTTCGTTAAGAAAATGCTCACATGGGGCGCAGGACCGCGCGCCGTGCAGGCCCTCATCTTGGGAGGCAAAGCGCTGGCCGTCCTGCGGGGGCGGCATCACCTGGCGGCTGACGACGTGCGAGATCTCGCAAGACCCGTGCTCCGGCATCGAATCGTGACCAACTATTCCGCCGAGGCGGAGGGTTACACGACCGATCGGATCATCACCGAACTTCTGGACTGCATTCGTCCCAACGAGAGCACCGTCACACGCGATGACCGATTCCAAAAACTACTTTCGTCCTGAGGTCCTTTCCAGACTCTCACGGTTGGAGCTGCGCGCTCGGCGCGTCGTCGAGGGATTCCTCAGCGGCATGCACAAGAGCCCCTACAAGGGCTTCAGTGTCGAGTTCGCCGACTACCGCCAATATGTTCCCGGCGACGACATGCGTCACCTCGACTGGCGGGCCTACGCCAAAACCGACCGCCTGCTCCTCAAAGAATATGAAGTCGAGACCAATCTGCGCACCCACATCCTGCTCGACTGCTCGGGGTCGATGGCCTACCCCGAACACGCCGGAACCGACCGCATGACCAAGTGGGACTACGCAGCCACCCTCGCCGCCTGCCTATCTCACCTGCTCGTGCACCAACAGGACGGCGTCGGATTGACCCTGTTCGACCACCAGATTCGCAAGCAACTGCCCGTGTCCGCCACCCGCGCAGGGTGGATCGGTCTGGTACGCGCGCTCGAAGACGCCGCCCCCGCAGAAAACACCGACGTGAAGATCGTGTTTCAACATCTGGCGGAGCAAATGCCCAGACGAGGATTGATCGTGCTGATCTCCGACTTCCTCACCGACTTCGATGACATCGTCAACGGGTTACAGCGCTTCAAGTTCGGCCACCACGACGTCCTCGTCCTGCACCTGCTCGATCACGACGAACTGGAATTCCCGTTCACCGATCAAACCCTGTTCGAGGGAATGGAGGGTGTCGACCTGGAGATCCTGACCGACCCCCAGTCGTTGCGAAAGAGCTACATCGCAGCCGTTCAGGCATTCATCAGTCAACTCCGCGGCGCGTGCCTGAACCACGGCATCGACTACGCCCTACTCAGCACGGCCGACCCTCTCGATGTCGCCATGACCCGTTTTCTTGCCAACCGCATGCACGCGGCCCGGTCCTCCGCATGATTCAATCGTTAGCACAATTCACGCGAACAGCGTATCACGCTGATCGGCGGCAGCGAGGCCGGAAGCGAGTCACCCAATGACAT
The DNA here is from genome assembly GCA_964416845.1 of uncultured Phycisphaeraceae bacterium. Lineage (GTDB taxonomy): Bacteria > Planctomycetota > Phycisphaerae > UBA1845 > UBA1845 > CAYQFV01. The sequence goes on from CAYQFV010000018.1 coordinate 17,346, forward strand.
CGTCGCCATCCATGCTCGCTGCCTTCGTATGGCCAACGCTGTTCTACAGCGGCGCTGCCGCCGTGAGCATTCCCATCGTGATCCACTTACTCGCGCGCCGCCGTTTCAAACGCATCCGATGGGCGGCGATCGAGTTCCTCCTGCAGGCCGAAAAACGCAACAAACGACGCATCCGGCTCGAAGAGATGATCCTTCTCATGTTGCGGTGTCTGGCCGTGCTGCTCATCGCGCTGCTGATCGCCCGGCCGTTCATTCGCCCGGAAGGTCTCGCCGCATTGCTTGGCGGCGCGGACCGCAACGAGCGAATCTTCGTCATCGACGACTCCTTCAGCATGGGATACCGCAGCGGCAGCGAGACAACGTTCAACCGCGCAAAGAAAGCCGTCACCCAACTCGTCAAACTGTTCCGCGACCAGTCGCCGCAAGACACGGTGACCATCTTGCGAACGTCGGCCATGGACACCCCGATCCTCGCAGACGCCCTTCTCGACCAGCGCCAAACCGAGGAGATCTACACCCGCGTTCAAGGGCTTCAAGTCTCCCACCACGCCCTCGCAAGCAGGGACGCAATGGAAAGCGTTCGTCGCCTCCTTGACCAACAGCCCGAAACCATCAACGCGACCATCTACGTCGTCAGTGATTTCCAACGCAAGGACTGGGTCGATACCAGTCGCGACAATCGCGAAACCGACGCAAGCCCCATCGCCCCCCTCGCCGACTGGCAAAACGAAAACCGAGGCCTGAAGCTCGTGCTGGTCGACATTGGCGACGACGAAGCAGAAAACGTAGCCGTCACAAGCCTGAATTCCGATCGCACCCGGTTCGTGGCAGGCGTTGCAGCCACTTTGCAAGCCACCGTCGCCAACCACACACGCGACACACAGTCGTTGAATCTGGAGGTCGGCGTCGGGCCGATCACGCAAACGACCGTCGCCGTCCGAGAGTTGCACTCCGGCGACACGACGACCGTGTCGATTCCCGTGACCACCACGCGACCGGGCTGGGAGTCGCTGCACGTTCAAACCGCGGCGGACGCCCTGCCCGTAGACGATTCAAGATCGCTCGTCGTCGAGACGATCGACGCGGTGAAGGTGCTCATCGTCAACGGCGAACCGTCCTCGGACGTCTATCGTGACGAAGTCGCACTGCTTCAGACCGCAATCAGACCGCCCGGCGAAGTGTTCAGCGGCAACGAAGCCGTCGTCATCGACGAAACCGGCATCGAAGACACCAATCTCAACGCGTACGGCGCGGTCATTTTGACCAACGTCTATCGCCTCAGCGCCCCCGCGGCCGAACTGCTCGACCGCTACGTGTTCGAAGGGGGCGGCGTCGCCTTTTTCCTCGGCGATCAGGTCGATCCCGACTTCTACAACGAAACACTGTTCGCCGATGGTCACGGCTTGCTGCCCGCCCGGTTGGACGAGCGTCGCACCGCCCCAGCCTCCGGTGTCCGCCTCGTACCGCGAGACGAGCTGCACCCCATCGTTCGCGTCTTCGCCGGGTCGGACAATCCCTTCGCCAAGCACATCGCTTTCTATCAATACTTCGCCTGCTCTCTCGGCGACGACCAAAGCGCTGAGAATCCCGACTCGTCGACGGACACCTCGACCGACCCAGCGCCGACCACCAACGTCATCGCCGTCTACAGCGACGCTGATCAATCCCCCGCCATTCTCGAGCGCTCGTACGGACAAGGCCGGGTCATGCTTTTCACCACGTCTTGCGATCTGGAGTGGAACGACTGGGGCAAAGATCCCAGCTACGTCGTCAGCATGCTCGAATTGGTACAGCATCTCGCACGAGGTAGGGGCGGGCGGAGCGACCACCTCGTGGGTGCTCCGATCACGCTGCCGGTGGATCCCGCAAAGTTCGAGGCGGGCGTTCGCGTGCGGACACCGGCCTATCCCGCCGAAGCCGAGGTTCCCATCACCGCGATTCCGGACGAAGGCGGACGCGGGTTGCAAGTCGTCTGGGATCGCACCAACACCAGCGGCGTCTATCAGTTCGTGCTCACCGATCACGGCGGAACGGAACGAACGCGCTCTGTGGCGGTCAACCTCGATCCCGAAGAAAGCGACCTGACCCCCGCCGTCGAAGCCGACCTGCGGCAATCGCTGCACGAGTTACCCTTTGATTACGTCGCTGGGCTGAATTCCCTCGACGAGGTCACCGACGAAGCCCGACGCGAACTGTGGAAATCCGTCCTGGCAGCCGCCCTCCTCGTACTGATGAGCGAACAGTTCTTGGCATGGTGGTTTGGACGACGAGCGTAATTCGATATGCATAGCGATCTAGGACAACTCATCGCCCAGGCCAACCGGACCTCCGTCGAACGGCGGTTCGAGCTCGCCGCCTTGCCCGAAGGTTGGTCGGCGGTGCTCATGCTCGCAGCCGGCCTGCTCGTCTGCTGGGCGGTCGTCTGGATGTACCGCAAAGAGCAACGTCGCGGAGCGTCCATGACGGTGCGCACCATGCTGGCAGCCATTCGATGCGCCGTCCTCCTCCTATTGGCAGCCATCTGGTTGCAACCGGTGCTCGCCACCTACCTCCATCGTTGGATCGACTCCTACTGCATCGTCCTGATCGACGATTCGTCGAGCATGGACCTCGACGATCAATATCGCCTCAAAGATGAGGCTGACCGGGTCAAATCCGTGCTGGCAGACGGACAATCACTACCCATTCGTCGTGCTGACATCGCAGAGCGTTTACTCCGCCGCGACGACCGTCGCCTTTTGCGCGAACTCACGGAGCGCAACCGCGTCAAGGTCTACGGTTTCAGCGATACGCCCGAACTGGTCGCTACCTTGCGTGCCGCTCGCGAATCCGGAGCGGACGCGCCCGGGACAACCGCCGAAGGAGACACCGCCACCGATGTAGCCGCCGCACGTACGTCGTTCGCCGCCCAAGGACCTGCCACCAACGTTGCTCGCGCCGTCAAACGGTCGCTGGAATCGTTGGGCGGCGCTCCACTCGCCGGCGTCGTGCTGTTCTCCGACGGCGGGTTCAATCAGGGAGATTCGGTCGACACGCTCTGTCGATACGTTCAGGAACGGGGCATTGCGATGCACGTCGTCGGCATCGGCGACGCATCCCCACCGCAAAACGTCCGCGTGACGGAGGTGATCGCGCCCAGCAACGCCTTCAAAGAAGACCCCTTCGCCGTCACCGCCCACATCATCACGCAGGGCATGATAACAGGATCGATCGTGGTCGAACTGTACGAGCGCACCGACGACCAAACCGCCAACCAAGCCCCCGTGGACACCCGAACGGTCACCATCACCGCGGATGGACCACTCGAGCCGATCGTCTTTCAGCGACAACGAAAATCCGTCGGACGCGTTGCGTATCGCGTCATCGTCCCCGTCGGTCCGTTTGAAAGCGTCTCCGACGACAACGTCAAACAGGCGGTCGTCAACGTCATCGATGACAAGATGCGCGTTCTGATCGTCGCCGGCAGTCCAAGCTGGGAATACCGCTACGTCTCCCGACTGCTCACCCGCGATGCCACCTTCGACGTAAGCTGCTGGTTGCAATCAGCCGACCTCGACGCCGTCCGCGACGGCAACACCGTCATTCAACAATTGCCCGCAACTCCCGAAGAGCTCTTTGCCTACGATGCCGTCGTACTCATCGACCCCGACTCGTCCGAGTTTGGCCCGGGGTGGGCGCAATCCCTCGAGACGCTCGTCAGCGAACACGGCGGCGGGTTCCTTTACGTCGCCTCGCGCAAATACACCCCCGGGTTCATGCGCGACCCCGCCGTCAGCCGCATCGTCAGCATTCTCCCGGTCAAGCTCGATCCCGAAGCCGACATCATCCTCAACCAACTCGGCCACTACCAGACACGATCCTGGCCCATCGACATCCCGCAAAGCGCGCTGAACCACACCATCCTCGCCCTGCCGGACAAATCCGCCGATCCAAGAACGGTCTGGTCTCACGTGTCGGGCGTTTATTGGCATTATCCCGTCCTGCGCGAAAAACCCGTCGCGACCGTGCTGATGCGGGATTCGGATCCCAAGATGAGAAACTCCTACGGTGGTCACGTGTTGGCCGCCACGCAGTTCGTCGGTGCGGGTCGATCTGCCTTCCTGGCGTTCGACAGCACGTGGCGATGGCGGGGAGAAAGCGAAGACATCTTCGACTCCTTCTGGGTGCAAATGCTCCGCTATCTCGTGGAAGGCAAACTGCTGGGCGCTCGAAAACGCGCCACCCTAATGACCGAACAGTCCACCGCCCAATTGGGCAGCACCATCAACGTCTCTGCTCGTCTGTACAACGCCCGATTCGAACCGCTTAACGTCGATCAAATCGTCGCCACCTACGCGATCGAATCACAAAAAACCAACATGACGCTGAAGCGCTCCGTCGACAGGCCCGGGTGGTACGAAGGCCGATTCACTCCGTCCCAAACCGGTGACTACGAGCTGTCACTTGCCCTACCGCCGGAAGCGGGCGCAGAACCGGTGACCACCACACACCACGTTCAGGTCGTCAGGCCCAACATCGAAATCCTGCATCCGCAAATGAACCGCTCCGCGCTCAAACTCCTCGCGGAACGATCTCCGGGCGGCGGATACTACGAAGTCGATCAGGTCGACGAACTGGCAAACGCCATACCCGATCGGCACGAATCGACGACGGTCAGATCGCGACCAACACCCTTGTGGGACAATCAGTGGATGCTCATCGCGTTGATCGCCCTGCTCACCATAGAATGGGGCGTCCGCAAATGGGTGAGGCTTCTATGAACGCCGCCGCCATGCAACAATTCGAACGCCAAACGCTCAACAAGCTCAGCCGGCTGCGCACGCGGTTGCGCTCCTATCTGCTGATCGGCGGCGTGCAGGCGTTGGTCGTCGGAGCGTTTGTGGCTGCAACGATCCAGTTGATCCTCGATTACACCTTCCGCCTACCGCTCGACATGCGCGCCGCTCTGCTCGGCGTCATTCTCGTCGTCCTGGGTTACGTCGGCTGGACCAGGATCTATCGGCCTTTGGCGTTGTCGTTCGGCCTGCGAGAAATGGCCGGCTTGGTCGAACGAAACCATCCCCAACTGCGATCCGTACTCGTGTCCGCCGTACAGTTCGCAAGTGGCGACGTCGGTCGCACCGAGTCCAACTCCCCTGAGCTGATCGGCTGCGTCATCGAGCAGGCCAACCGCGAGACGTCACAGATCCCCTTCACCGCCGTTCTCAACCACAGCGCCCCCCGTCGCGGTTTCGTCACCATCACACTGGTCCTCCTCATCGGACTCGGCGCTTTGGCGTTACGCCCGCGATTGCTGGGCTTGTGGTTCGATCGCAACATCCTTCTAAGTGACAGTGAGTGGCCTAAGCGAACACTCCTGAAAGTCCACCTCAACAACGGGGTGCTGACCGGCGCGAGGGGTGACGACCTCCAGGTGCGGGCGTCCGCCGAAGGAGTTGTCCCGCGAAACGTCGACATCATCTTCGACTCCGAGTCCGACAAGTCCGGCCGAGAAACCATGGTCGCCGTCGGCGAACACGACTTTCGATACACCTTCACGCGTGTCGACGAACCCTTCCGCTTCAAGCTCAAAGGCGGCGACGACGAAACAGCCTGGTTCCAAGTCATCCTCGCTGACCGACCAAGAGTGGAAGACGTGACCATCAACGTAACACCGCCCGCGTACGCCGGCATCGATCCGTTCACCCTCCCGGCTGGCCAGCGGGCGTTCGAAACGCTGCGCGGCAGCCATGTCGACTTCAACGTCAAACTCAACAAGCCGGTCAAGCAAGCAGTTCTCATGGCAGGCCAATCCGTCGTCCAACAGGCTCGCGGCGGCGACGATCAATGGTCGGTCTCGTTCGAGCCGGTCGACACGCGCACCTACCATTTTCACCTCGTGGACGAACTAGACCTCGAGAACAAGCGACCGCTCCAGGTCTCCATTCGAACCCTCAAAGACGAACCGCCCCGCGTGCGGATGAAGATTATCGGTGTTAGCGATGTCATCACACCGCAAGCCTTGCTGCCGATCGAAGTGTCAGTCTCTGACACTTTCGGCCTCTCCAAGGCTGAAATGGTGTACAAAATCGGACGTGAAGGGTCCGAACCGGAAACAGTCCAACTGCCGGATTTCAAGACTCGCATGAAGAAGTTCGACGCCAAGCTCAGTTGGCCCGTCGCCGCGATTGAGCTCGTGCCCGGCGACCGCCTGACGCTTTCGGTTCGAGCCGCCGATTTTGACGATATATCCGGGCCTAACGAGTCCCAATCCGCCCCGACGGTTTTCCGCGTGATTTCGACGGATGAATTGCTGGCTGAACTCGCTCGGCGTGAACAGGAATACCGGCAGGAGTTCGAGCGTGTGATTCAACAGCAGGAGCGTTTGAGAAGCCAGTTGCTCACGCTCATTCGCACGCTGGACGACGACGACGTCCGAGATCATCTGGCCGACCGTGTCGCGCCGTTTGAGCGTCGCCAGCGTCAAATCACGGGGCAGGTCAATCTGCTCCGGCAGCAGTTCGCACAGGTGCTCGCGGAGATGGCGGTCAACGGGTTGGACACCGCCAACGCGGTCAAGCGGTTGCAGGGGGGCATTATCTCGCCACTGACAAGGTTGGCCAAGCGGGATCTGGTGTCGGCAGGCGACCTGCTGCGGGCCTTCGGGCGGACCGGCGATTCGGAGTCTGCGGCGGCTGCCGATGACGCGCAGGCATCGGCGCTGGCCGACATGCGCCGAATCCTCTCCAACATGCTAAAATGGGAAGGGTTCCAAGAGGCCGTCACCATGTTGCGTGAAATCATGCGACTGCAGGCCGAACTGAGCGAAGAAACGCAAGAGGAACTCGAACGTCGCGCGACCGAGTTGCTCGAAGGGGGCTAGCGCCGACAACCGGAGGTGAAGACACATGATGCTTGCCAATCGCGTCGCAGCCGTGCTGTGGATGACATCGGTCATGGCCGTCACTCCCGCCGACGGTCAGCAAAACGCTGACAACGAATCAGCGCAACAACCGGTGAACACGTTCGTCGCCAAGCAGGAGATGATTCGGGATCGGCTTGCAAGGCTTGAAGACCGGATGTTTCGACTGCACGAAAAGCTGGCTGAAACCGAGCCGGAAAACGCGAGCAAGCTCGAGGCAGCCCTGCGTCGCTCGGGCGAATTGGGCGTCAACGAGCGGGTCGACGAACTGCTTAAAATCTTCGGCGACGGCTCGCGTCTTGATGGCGCTGTCGACGCTCAAGGCCAACTTCTCAAAGACCTGGGATCCATTCTCGAAAGCCTCACCGAACGAAACCTGGACGACGAAGATCGCGAGCAGGAGATTCAACGACTCGAAGAGCTTAAGGCGAAAATCAACGATCTCACCGAAAAGCAACGTGAACTACGCACCGACACCGGGGCAGCCACCGGTAACAAGCGTCGCGCCGCCCGTCTGGGGCAGGCGATCAAGCGGCTTGACGATATCATTCGCCGGCAAGAGACGCTCAAGAAGAATGTAGAGTCTCCACCGTCGGGTCAGGGCGCGCCATCCCCGTCGCTCGAAAAGATGCAATCCGAAATCGCGAAGGCAACCAAACGCCTGGCCGACGATCTCAAAGCAATGGATGCTTCCAAGAGCGACGGCGAGAACGGTTCGCCGTCGAAGTCACCGTCGGCGTCTGACGGCAAGAGCAAACCTTCGAAACAGGGCAGCCCGTCCAAATCCGGCTCGAAAGGCGACGGTTCAGCCGAGTCCGCCGACGCTGCGAAGGCGGCTGCGAAGGACCTTGATTCAGCCCAAAAGCAGATGGCCGACGCGCAGGATGATCTTAAGAAGGATGAGCGCGACTCCGCCGCCGCCCGGCAAAAATCAGCCGTCGAAGAACTTCGCAGGGCGCGACATCGTCTTAAGAAAGAGCAGGAGAAACTCGACGACGAATCCGGCGAGCGCCGTCTCGCCGATGCCCAGCGTAAACTCTCGAAGGAGGCGAAGTCGCTAACGGACCGCATGCGTGCGGATCAAAAGAAGGGCGAGCAAAAGGGTCAACAGGGCGGCGAACAAAAGCAAAGCCCGCCCGGTGGCGAGCCGCAGAAGGGACAGTCCGGCGGCAAGCCGCAAAAGGGTCAGCAAGGTGGGAAGCCGCAGCAAGGGAAAAAGGGCGAACCACAGAGCGGCTCGAAGGGCGGCCAGCAGCAGAGCGAGCAAACCCCGGGGCAGGACCAAGTTGAGCAAGCCCAAAAGCACATGGACGACGCCGCCGACGATCTCGACGACGAGGACCCGGCAGAGGCGACAGTCGATCAGGACGCAGCCCTCGCCGAGTTGCAGGATGCGATGGCTGAACTCGAAGACGCCCTTAAGCAATTGCGCGAGGAAGAGCAGGAGGAAATCCTGCGCGACCTGGAAAGCCGTTTCAGAGACATGCTCGCAACACAGTTGAAAATCAACAAGGGCACGAGTGAGTTGCACGCCATCGGTCGCGACAACTTCAAACGGGCCGAAGAACTCTCCGCCGCCGAGCTCGCCGACGGCGAACGTCAGCTCGCCAAGGACGCCGCCACCAGCCTGCACGTTTTGGAAGAAGAGGGAACGACGGTCGTATTCCCCGCGATTCTGGAACAGCTTGCCGGCGACATGACGGTGGTCGCCAATCGCCTTGGCAAGCTCAACGTCGGCGTCTTGACGCAAACGCTCGAGGATGAACTCGTCACGACGCTGCAGGATCTGGTCGCGGCGATCGCGGAAAAGCTGGAGGACATGAAGAATCAGCAAGGTCAATCGCCATCGTCGGCCCAACAGGATCAGGATCAACCGTTGCTGCCGACCTCGGCTGAACTGAAGCTGCTCAAGTCCATGCAGGTGCGCGTGCTCAAGCGCACCACCGTCATCGACGAGGAGCGCGCCCGCGGCAATCTGGAGAAGGACGAATTGCAAACCGCCACGCGATCCGCAACCCGTCGTCAGAAAGAAGCTGCCGAAATTGCCCGAGAGATGCGCGAGTTGGAGGAAGGCTCATGAACGTCCGATCGCCGGGAACTTATCGCCGCGACCAGCGAACGTTTCAACTCGCCGCGTTGCTGCTCTTCTCCGCACTTGCAGCCGCAATGATGGTTACTGTTGCGAACGCCGGTCCGGTCTCTCAAGAATCCGTCAAGGCTTTTCTGGAACACGTGCAAAAGAGCGACGCTTTCGACGACGACGCCCGACAATTCGTCACCAAAGCCTGGCAACAGCGAGATCCGGAAGACGATGGGGACAGCTTCATCGCCGAGTCGCTCGCGGTGCTCTCCACGCCCTTTCGCAAAGGGCTTGATGCCTACGACGATGAAGATTACGCCCAAGCGTACGAGATCATGGCGGGTCTTTCGTCTGCCGAGGACCCGTACCTGTCCGCCAACGCTTCGGTCTACGCGGTCAAAGCAATGGTCGAACAGGACAAACTGGTCGAAGCTTCGGAGCTGCTGGAGACGCTCCTGTCCGATCCCGAGGCGGTCGATCTGTACACGTCGTACTCCGCGGAGATGGCCTATCTGCGAGGCTACCTCGCGCTGCAGGATCTTCGCTACGACGACGCGGGCAAGCTTCTGCGAGAAATGCTCGAACGCTTTCCGGACGCAGGCCAACGGTTGCGCATGACCGCCAAGCAGATGCTGGCGGAACTGAACGGTCGCGAGCCTGAGAAGATCGGCGACGTAGCTGACCTGATGACGTTCTCCGGTCGACGACTTAGTTTGCTCGATACCAGCGACACCGTTCGCACCCGCCAACAACGTGCGATCGACCTTCTCGACAAGCTCATCGAAGAGGCAGAGAAGAACGAAAAAGGAGGCGGTGGAGGCGGAGGCGACGGTTCGTCCGGCTCACAAGGCAACGGTCAGACGCCGTCCAACCCGATGAACGATTCTTCACTGCCCGGTGGTGGCGGTGGAACCCACTTGCGATCCAACCGGCGGGCGCGGCCGGGCGAAGAATGGGGGTCCATGCCCCCCGCAGAACGAGAGAAAATCCTGCAATCGTTGCGAGACAGCTTTCCGTCTCGCTATCGCAAACTCGTGGAACAGTACTACGAAGAGTTGGCCAAGAAACCGTGACCAAGCAATGCCCACAATGGTTGACCGTTGGCCTCGCGTGGATGTCCTTCGCCGTGATGCTCGGCGTGACGACGGTCCTCGCCGACTCCGTCGAATTGACCCGCATCGACGGAACCACCAACCGCTGTGCGCTGGTCAAAGTGGGTCCTGATGGCGTTACCGTTCAGTGCGACGCTGTCGATGCCAAGGTGCAGCCGGAACGCACGCCGGCGGAGTCCAAGATCGCATGGGATGAGATCGCCGAGATTCGTTTGCAACCCGTCGCAGCGCCGGAGGGCGACCCGTGGCCGTCCACCGTTTTCCTCGCCTCCGGCGGTCGACTACCGGCCACGATGACCCAATCCGCGGAGGAATCAATCCGTGCCGACACATCGATCGCCGCCGGGCTGACGATCCCATTCTCCGCTGCGTCGGGCATCTGGTTCGGCGGTGACACAGCGACGTCACAAGCCCGCGAGCTGTTTGACGACATGCTGGCCAATCGCCTCGCCGGCAAAGACGTGCTGCTGATGCAGCGCGACGGAAAACCCACGACGATACGCGGAAGCGTGCTGGCGCTGGGACCTGATGGCGGACGATTCCGCTTTCGGCGAAAAGAGTTCGATTTCAAACGCACCGCGTTGCTGGGAATCGCCTTCGCGGCCGGCGTCGACGCCCCACCCACGCTGCCGGTGCACGCCCGTTGCATCGACGGCAGCGAGATCGCCGGTCGGGTTGTCGAGGGTGACGGTAACGGTTTGATTCTTCAACCGGGTTGGGAGACGAGAATCCCGCTGCCCTTCTCCAAGCTCGCATCGCTAAGTGTCGTCAGTGATCGCATCGTCTACGTCAGCGCGCTCGATCCGATCAAGAACGAGTCCGCAGGCCTGTTGCACGCACCGTTCACCGCCCGATTCGACCGCAACGTCGCCAATCGCACCATCGCCATCGCCGGCCGCTCGTTTGAACGCGGCATTGGGGTACACGCCCGAAGCGAGCTGACCTACGCGCTCGACGGCCGGTACGAAACCTTCGCTGCCACCATCGGCATCGACGACGCTGTTCGCCCGCGTGGCAATGTCGTTTTCCAGATAGACGGCGACGGCAACACGCTGTTCGACAGCGGCCCGGTCACCGGACGCGACGCAGCGAGAAACATCGTCGTCGACGTGCGCGGGGTCGACCAACTCACGCTCACGGTCGACTACGGCGAGGATTTGGACCTCTCGGACCATGCCGATTGGGCGAGCGCTCGACTCATCAAACCGCGATCTGGAGACTGACCGATGTCGCTCTCCCTTCTGGTCAGCCTCGTTTGCACCACCTTTCCGATCGGCGTTGGCCCCGTGTCGCAACAAACGTTGCAACGTGTCCTTGCCATCGAAGAGCAAAGGATCGCGACCGTCGCCCGCGTGTCACCGGCTGTCGTGGCGATTTTCGACCAACAACAATCCGGCGGCGGTTCGGGTGTGCTGATCGACGAGCACGGTTACGGTCTGACCAACTTCCACGTCGTGATGGGCATGATGAAGACGCGTACCGGTCTTGGCGGACTGAGCGACGGCAAGCTGTACACCTTGAAAGTCCTCGGAATCGACATCACCGGGGACGTAGCCATGTTCCGTTTGGTGGGCAGAGATTCGTTCCCGTTTGCCGAGCTTGGCGATTCGGACACGGTCGATCCCGGCGATCAGGTCATCGCGATGGGCAACCCGTTCATCCTGGCGGAGGACTACTCCCCCACCGTCACCACCGGCATTGTCACGGGCATCCACAGGTATCAGGGCGAGAGCGACACGCTGGTCTACACCGACGCGATCCAGACCGACGCAGCCATCAACCCGGGCAATTCCGGAGGCCCGCTCTTCGACGAGCAAGGACGTGTCATCGGCATCAACGGCCGAATCTCTGCCGAAATGCACAAGTACGCCCGCGGGCGATTCAATGTCGGCCTGGGGTACGCCATCACCATCAATCAAATCAAGCGGTTCATCCCCGCGCTCCGCGCCGGACTGTTGGCCAAACACGGTACGCTGCTGGCGACGGTCCGGGGCGACGACAGCAACAGCGACGGCGTGGTGTTCGACGATTTGTATGAAGACGCTCCCGCATGGAACGCCGGCATCCGAGTCGGTAACCGTCTGCTACGCTTCGGCGATGTCGACATCCATTCTGCCAATCAATTCCTCAGCATCCTGGGCACCTATCCGCAGCGCTGGCCGGTCCCGATCACGTTCGATCGCTTCGGCGAAGTCGTTCACAAAGTCGTCCGACTCGAAGGCGTGACCCCACCCATGCGCGGAGAGTACGTCGTCCCCGAAGACGTTCACGCTGCTGCGGTGAAGCGTGCGATCGGCGGCATGAGAAAAAGCGTGTTCGGAAAGCAGCGCGCCGTCGGCCCTCGGCGGTGGACGTACGACGTCGTTCGCACCGACGAACAGGGCGACCGAACCAAGTACACCGTCGTGAGTGAGCGCGGGCGTCGCGCTATACGCGCTGAACTCGATGAATCCGGCGCGCCCGCGCGACGCATCGAGTTCGACAATTCCAAGGCCTTCTACGCTGAACACGAAAAACGCTTCTCGGTGGACCCGGTCGAAGCATTGTACTACGCGGCTGATTACGCCCTGCGGTGGCAACTCCTTGGCAACGACGCCGATTGGATGGAATCCGATCTACAACACGTTGGCGGCGACGCGCTGGTCGCCATCGACGACCAAGGCCACATCACCCGCGAGCGCATGCTCGAAGCGGTCGCCTTGCCCCTTTCCGAGCACGTGTCGTTGCAGGTCAGCCTCGAGGTTGACTCCCTTCTGCCCGCGAGACTGTTTGTACGCGACGCTCCGACTGGTCTCGAAGTCGAAATCGAATTGAGCGACTACCAAACCGAAGGCGGTGTCCGAATGCCGCACACGTGGACCGTTCGGTCAGCTGGCCGACGTTTTCAAGAAACGATCTCCAACCTCAAGACGGAATGACGATGGCGACCAGCCGAACAATCATCTTGGCGATCGTTGCGGTCGCGTCTTGGCAAGCGTCGACGCAAGCGCGAGACGCCGCCTTCGATGATCTCATGGATCGAGTGTCGCAACGGGTCGTGCGTCTGTACGGTGTGAAGGCGGGCTTGTCCGCGGGCTATTCCAGCGGCGTGCTGGTGTCGGGTGACGGACTGGTGGTCACGGTTGACTCGCTCCTGCTGGATGCTCAGCACTTGAGAGTTGTCACGTCCGGCGGGACCGAATTCGGTGCTGACGTCATCGGTCGAGACAACAAGCTCCAACTCGCCCTGCTCAAGCTCAAACCCGAGCCACACTACGATCACCGCGGCCGGCGCGTGACGCCCGACCCGATCACGTCAGAGAGTTTCGCCTATTTCGAACCGGGTGACAGCCATGCGGTCATCCCGGGTGATTGGGTTCTGGCAGCGGGCAACCCGTTCAAAGTTGCCGTCGGGGCAGAGCCGGTGTCGGTCACCATCGGCGTGTTCAGCACCCGCACCAACCTCGACGCCAAACGCAAGACGCGCGACTTCCCGTATCGCGGCGAGGTGCTGGTCATTGATGCGATTACCAGTAACCCTGGCGCGCCCGGCGGTGCGCTGGTCACGTTGGACGGCTCGTGGATCGGTTTGATCGGCCGGGTGGTCAAGTCCAACCTGACGCACACCAATTTCAACTATGCAATCCCATCTGAAGTCGTCACGCAGTTTGTCGACGAAGTGCTTCATCCGGAAACGGCGCGGTCCAAGACCGACCGGGACGCCGCCGAACCGTACCACGGAATCAAGCTGTTCGAGCTTGGCTATCGCAAGAAACTGGTTTACGTTGAGCGGACCAAACGGGCGTCGCCTGCCAGACTTGCCGGCCTCAAGAAAGACGACTTAATCGTATCGGTCGCCGGAAGATCGGTGACCGACATTGATGCGTTCAACGAGATCATCAAGTCCAAATCACCGGGCGATCGCATCGAATTGGTCGTGATTCGCAACGACAAGATCAAGAACCTCACGCTCGAGTTGGGAGAAAGGAAATGAGGCATCTCGCAACGATGTCGGCGCACGTGGCGATGATTCTGGCCGTCGCGTCCAGCCTTGCCGTCGCCGACGAGACCGATCTCGAAGCCCGCCGAGCGATGCAGCAACTCTTCCACCAGGCGACCGAGCGCGCCACCCAATGGGTCGTTCAAATCGAGACCATCGGCGGATCGCAGCCGCGCGACGTCATCGCCGTCGATCAGCCCGCCAAGACTGACGACGGAACGCCCCCGCGTGAGAATCTGTTCCAGGACCGACTCGGTTCGGACTTTCTCGTTGCGGACGGGCCGACGACCGGCATTGTCTATGAATCCGACGGTTGGATTCTGGCGAGCAGCTTCAACTTCGTTCGCGACCCAACCCACGTGACCGTACGCCTCGCCGACGGTCGTCGGTTCGTCGCCAATCTCGTGGGACGTGACCGGGTGCGAAAGCTCGTCATACTCAAGATAGACGCCGTCGGTCTCGTCACGCCGGAATGGGTTCCCACCAGTGAAATCCGCGTCGGTCAAACCGCCTTGGCGCTGGGTCGAGGGTTTGGCGGGGACACGCCATCGGTAACCGTTGGGGTCGTCAGCGCCCTCAATCGCATGATGGGCAACGCCATTCAAACCGACGCGAAGCTCTCGCCCGCCAACTATGGCGGCCCGGTCATCGATCTCGAAGGACGCTGCCTTGGCATTGCGGTTCCGATGGCCCAACAACAAGGCGAGCTCGCCGGTGTCGAGTTCTACGACGCAGGCGTGGGATTCGCCGTTCCCCAGCACCGCGTCCGGGAGATTGCCGACGCGCTCAAGAAAGGGAAGTCCTTTTACCGCGGCTGGTTGGGCGTGCAAACCGACCCCAGATTCAAGAACGGGCTTCTCATCGCCCGCATCGCCAACCCGTCGCCGATGTGGGACTTGGGCATCCGATCAGGGGCGATCATCGTTTACGCCAACGGCCAGGAGATTCGCCACATCGGCAACCTCCGAAAGGCGATCTACATGGTCCCCGCCGGCGAGATGGTTCGGATCGTCGTTCGAGACCGCGGACTTGATTACGGTTATGAAGTGGTGCTAGCGCGGTCCACGGAATTGGGGCCACTCGCGACTGAAGAACCCAGAATTGATCCCACCAACCCCTTTCCGATTCCTCGCGGAAAGGTCTACCCGTGGAAAAAGCGTTGAAATATCAACCCGTCGCCGACCGGCGCACTGTTTGCCAACGCAAGTCTACGGCGAATACCACCAAGCCAGTCCCAACAATGCCGTGATGAGTGACGCGACCACGATCGATACGATCGTCATCGGCAAGACGTGGCGTCGGCGCTTCCAGCGGAAGCTCGCATTGACCCGCCGCTTCCGGTAGGCTCCTCGCTGACGATCTTGGATGGCATAGCTCATATCACAACTCCTACGAGCGCCTCCGTGCGTCGCTTATATGTCGGAATTCCAAACGGCTGAGTGAAGTTGTTTTGACACTTTACGAACGCCTGTTCCAGTGCTGCGGCGGCCGCCCAAACGCACCAATCGCCACGTTCCGAAAAAAACGTCACCTGCTGCCGCTAACACCAAACCGGTCGCATTCGAGCGCACAACCGCCGTGGAGCCTCGGCGCCTCCTCGCCGTCATCGGCCAGTCGTGGATAATACAAAACGCGACAAATCCCCGCGTAATTCGACGCACCTTGGAGGCCCCACTGTTGTAATAAATGCTGGTGGCGCTCGAATGGAATACAAGACCAACCGGCTTCGACACGTATGCAGGAGAGCGGCGTGGACGACGATTTTCGACATCTTGATTCATTGACATCCTCCGACGCGCGTAGTAGGCTTCTAGTGCGCATTCGATCCACTCGGCGTTGCCTGAGGTATGAGAGGGAATGCAGGAAGGACCAACCCCCCAAACGCTGAAGAGGGAATAGAACTTCCGTGTGTGGGTTGGCGTTGGACGGTGTCGGGCCTGCGCTCGAGCCGTTCGCAAAACGATGGGCTTTCAGGGTCAAGGAGTAGAGACTTTCGGAACTGGTGCGGTGGGTTTTTACTGTCGCCACATGCGCCAGCGACTGAATCCAGATACGTCGGAACGCGCACGACCTGTGCTAGTCAGACAAGCCGCATCTCCAAGGAGCCAGACCATGACCAAAAGAATCACTGTAACAGGCAGGCGTTTTAGAGGGAGCTGCATCGGCCTTATCGCCGTAGCTGCAATCTGCATATCCGCCGCTCGGGCTGCGGCGTGTGACAAGTGTTCGAAAGACGACGCCGCAGAAGATTTGGCCGCGCGTCTGGTCGGTGACCATGCGACCGAGGCAGAGTTGAACGAACGCCTGGAAGCCTTGGAAACACGTCTCCGCCAACTAACCCAAGAAGTCCGCAAGCTGTCTGACACACTCGAGCGGGCACGCAGAGGCCACCGCGACCGCCATGATGGCGACCACCGGGAACGTCGTGACCACCACAGACAGCCGCCTTTACGATCGCACGGGCCGCGCGATCGAGGTCCGGACGGCTTCACATTTGAACGGTACAGCCGTGGAGATGCGCCTCGGCCGGGACCGGATCATCACCGCGGTCATGGTCGTCCGCACGAACACGGCGGCGACATGGATTTCCCCGCCAGACACCATGATGACGACGGGGCACCGTCGCCCGATATGGGTGAACGATTCCGGGACATGCAACACCGCATGAAGGAGGAATGGCGCGAGCAACAGCGTGGGTGGAAGGACCGACAGGCCGATTTACGTGAGCGCATGCATGAACGACACGGCGAGATGACCGAACAACTGCGCGAGCGACAGACCGAATTGGCCGAGCGCTTTGCCGAACGAATGCGCGAATGGGGCGAGCGTCAGGAGATGGTCGCCGAAAAGTTGCGCGAAGAAGCCCAGGCAATCCGGGAGAACGCGCAAGAGATGATGGACAGCATCGACGTCGATGCCCTCAAACACTCAGTGCAGGAGGCCGAGGAATCGGTCGGCCATATTCTCCGCGGCATATCGGGCGGCGAAGGCTCTCGCGATGAAAAAGTGTACGATGTCACCGGCGAGCATGCCAATCGGCTGTTCGAGCTGTTGGCACCTGAAAGCGTCAAGGTCATCGTTTCGCGTGAGGGGGACCGCATCGCGATCCGCGGAACCGACCGCGAGCACGCCGTTCTCAACAGCGCCCTTCAACTTCTCAATTGGGTCGACCGCGACGACTCGTTTGCAGAGATGACGCGTGGTGAGCGTACGGAACGCGTGTACCGCGTTGGTCGCGACCACGCGGACATGCTCTTCGAGATGTTGGCACCGAGCGACGTCAAGGTTGTTGTTTCTCGAAGGGGCGACGCGGCAGTGTCAATATCCGCCACCAAGCGTGAGCACAGAGTGCTTTCAGATTTCCTCAAGCTGCTTCATTGGACCGACGGCCAAAATCGCAACGCGAGAGCGGAGAAAAGGCGTCGCGGCAGGGCAGAGGCTCGCCACGGCGAACAGAACGCTCGCGCCCGTGACGAAGAAGCACGCGTGCACGCCGAGCGGAAACATAAGAAGAAAGGCCGCCAGAATCGCGTTCAATCGCGCGGTCGGAGTGGAGCCTCCGCGGGAGCGGACGCGATCGCCAAGACCCGCGTCGTGTACGACGTGACAGGCGATCACGCCGATCAACTGTTCGATCTGCTCGCCCCGGCGAACGTCAAGGTCGTGGTCTCGCGGACAGACGACGGCATCGCGGTTCGAGGAAGCAAGAAGGAACACGCAATTCTGCGGAACGCGCTGCAACTGCTCAACTGGTCCAAACGGGGCAAGGCGTTTCAGAAGATGACGCGCGGCGAGAGAACCACCAGGAAGTACAGACTCGGCGAAGAGCACGCCGAGCAACTCTTCAAGATGCTCGCGCCCGACGATGTCAAGGTCATCGTCTCTCGCCTTTCAGATGACACGCTGACCATTCACGCAACGCCAGCCGAACACAAAGTACTCGCCCGTTTTCTCAAGCTGCTCGCCTGGCGAACCTCCGGCAAAGGGTTGAAGTCGGTGGACGCCGGAGAAGCCTACTTTGCCCCGCCTCCGCCCCGTCGCGGCAGCGCGAAACGCCGAGCATTCTTCACACCACCCACGCCGGTCGTCGCACCGACCGCACCGGTCGCCCCCGTCGCCCCGATGCCTCCCGTCGCCCCTGTTCCAGTGACGGCACCTGTTCCACCCGTCGCGCCGATTGCGCCCGTTGTTCCGGCCGCACATCCGCGACCGATCGCACCCCCGGCAGCGTTGTTTCGCGAATCGCCGCCCGCAGCAAGGGATCGGCAACGCGTTGTCTATTCGGTCACCGGCCAACACGCCGATCTCCTCTACAAGCTACTTGCGTCTTCGGACGTAAAGCCGATCGTATCCCGCGTTGGCAAGCACATCGCCGTTCGCGGATCCGCCGCCGAGCAGTCAGCGATCAGCAACGCACTTGAATTGCTCAACTGGATCGATCGCGACGTAGCGTTTGAAAACATGATCCAAGGCGAGCGTCATCAGCGCACCTACAACGTGGGAAGCGATCATGCTGAGGCGCTGTTCGACATGCTCGCACCGTCAGACGTCAAAGTCATCGTGGGCCAATTGTCTGGCGACACCGTTTCAATCGAGGCGACCGACGCGGAGCATAAGGCCCTTGGAGAGTTTCTCAAGGTACTGAATTGGAAAGAATAGCATCGCGCAGCGGATGAATCCGCGGGCGGACAAAGCCCGTGCAGCCGGTCTCCGTGTGAGTGGAACGACTTGAGCGGAACCGCGAGGCAGCATTCACGACGCGAGCATCAAGACGAACCACACGCGATTCGAACGAGGGGCGCGTCCCGCGACGTCGCTTCGCCGAATGCCGTGAACGATGCATTGAACCAACAGAGCACTTCAAACGGGTGACGCTGCTCGGAACGGGCGTTTTGGGTGTCGCGACCACACGGCCTGCCATTGGTGGGCCGAGGCACCCCACCCGTCCTTTTTTCTCCCACCGCTTCATCTACCAACCAGCGAACTGTCCAATCGAACGCGATTGGCCGATAATACCGAACGTCGCCCGCGCTGAGGGCTGCGTCTTGCCACGCAGCGCTGGATCGAAATCAAAGAGCGTCCTCGCACCCATTCGGAGTGTCGCACACATGCTATTCCGCGTCTCGAAGTGCCCGGTTGTGACGTTGTCAGTCTTTATCGCGCTGTTGCCCGGCTGCGCGTTCGTCCCGCCCGCCGGGCCGGATCCGTCGGCCATCGACAGCGACGGCGACGGTTGCTCTGACGCTGACGAGCGACTCGTGCCGGATTCCTGCGACAACAACCCCAACACCGAACCCGGAACCACGCCCGACCCATCCGCCACCAACACGTTTTCGCTTCGCGTCGCCCGCCACGTTGATCAGTCGTTTCCGAATGATCGCGTCGACTCGGTCTTCGCGGCTGCCAACACCCTGCTCCAAACGGTTCAGACCGAATGTCCCGACGTCGCTACCGACGTGATCTTCAAGCGCGAAGGTCCGGTCGAAACGTTCGACGTAACGCCATCCATCCTCACGACCGAGTCTCAACTCGACGACGTGTTCAACCAACCGTTCGATATCAAAATCGTCAACGCGATGATCGGCGTTTGCGGAATCTCCAGCACCGATGACATGAGCCTGATTCTCGGCTGCGCAGCCGAAGGCGAATCGCTCGTCATTGTATCGGAGGCGGACCCCGACGTTTGGGCCCATGAATGGGGACACGTTCAAGGACTCGGTCACCGAGATGACTGCCCCAGAAACCTCATGCACGCCTTCGAACTACAAACCAACGCGGTTAACGAATTCGAACGCGACGCGTTTCTAACGCCCACGCCACCGCCCAGTCCGCGCATCGCGTTGCCGTCGCTCGCCCTTCTACCCGACAAGCACATTGAATCGCTCGCGCCGATGACCGATGAGCCGCTGGAATTCTGGTTGCAGCGAACTGTGACCAAGTCGTTTCTCGCGGGCGTTCCCGCAGACGCGTTTCGCCGACTCGACAGCCGGGCAACTGAACCGTTGACCGCCATGATGACGAACCCTGCGTACGACGGAGTTCGTCACAATCTCGTCCGCGCCCTCGGCTTCGCGCACGACCCGGCAGCTTGCCCACAGCTCATCGATCAGATCGACCAGACCACCGGACCGCTCACCTACGAACAGTTCGCCACGCTCGCCGAATCATTCCTCGCGCTGGGCAGGCTCGTCCCGGACGATCCTTCCAACCGAGCACTCAATTTCCTCGTGGATGCGACCGACGTATCCGCTGCGTCGGCGGCGGCCGTTTCATGGCAGTTCGGCGGCTACGCTGGGATGTCTGCGCAGCGGTTGTGCGCCCGGCTGGCCATCATCGCCTTGAGCACGACCACCGACCGCCGCGCCGCCAACCATCTTCACAACCTTCGCGAGCAGATAAGCGCCGGCCAACTACCCCAGGAATTCACCGATCAGGTCAACGAAGCAATCGCTCGTATGGACCGACCGGGCCGGCAGTTGCCCATGCTCGCACCGGTCAACCGATATCGTTAGCACCGCAGCCGCGTTCGACATCGCGAGTTCGCCGGCGGTCGCACGCGACATGCTCGCCGCGACGACCATCGTTAACGCCCTGCCAAGCGCAACCCTATTCACCCTTCAGCCAGCGATGTTCCGGACGCGATAGGATCCCGTTGATCACAGCATTGACCGCTCCCGCTTCGCGCGTCTTGCCCGCCTCCTCCGCACGGCGCGCCAGCTCACGGGCTTGCGGAATCAGATGAATGTAGAACCGATCCGCCACCTCGAACATGCCATGCCAATGGGCGTAGTCCGGCGCCATCATCGCCGCTCCATGCCGCGCACGTCGCCCTTCGTGATGCCACAAATAGAACCATGTCCACTCGATCTCCTCATCGAACGGCGCTTTGGTCAATAGCTTTGCCGACCGCAACGCTGCAATGATCATCTTCCCCGGTTTGGCGAATTTCTCATTGAAGAGAAGGACGAAATCATCGTATTGCTTGTAGAACCCCTCTACGTAGTTTGGCGTGTGACAGTGCGTGCAAACCTTCGTCATCCGCGCTCGCTTTTCGAGAGCGGTGTCCACCACGAGCGCGGCCCGCTTCGCAGGGTCGGACTCCTTAACGGGCTTGTGGTCCTTTCCCGTGTCCATCACAAGGCTGATCGGCGGGCGATTGGTCCACGAAATCCGCTCGCCGGGGTCATGCGTGATGCGGCCGCCGTTCTTCGTATTGCCGGACATGTGGCAGGTCGCGCACGTCGGCGCCTGCGTGTAGTCCTTGCCCAGAATCCAGTCCTTGGAGTCAAGGTTCATCTTGTCCTTCAGATCGCGGTAAGCGATACCGTGCTTCGACTCCTCATAAATCTCCTTTTGGGGATGGTCCGGTCCGAGGTGACACTTGCCACAGTTTTCCGGCTGACGTGCCCGACGAGGAGAAAAATCGTGACGGCTGTGGCAGGCGGAGCACGACCCTCGAGAGCCGTCAAGATTGAGTCGTCCAATGCCCGTGTTCGGCCAAGTGTCCGGGTGATACGACGGCCGGCCATTGCCGTCCCTCGTGATCCTCGCGACCGCCGCAGCGTTCGTCGGCTTCCCATCCGCACCCGGCTGCAGGTCGTCCACGGTCACCATCCCGCCGTCATTGGCCACCAGACCGACCTTGCTTCCGTGACACTGCTTACACCCAACGACGGCGCTCGCCAGCCCGTTGATCTTGCCGACTTTCTTGCCCGGCGTTGGCGAGTGCGGGTTGAACGCGACCCGAGCCCCCTCCACAACCTCCGCCAAATAATTGTCAAGCGATGCGAGGATGTTCCCCGCAGCGGCATGATGACTACCGGAGAACTCCTCAGCCTCTTGCGCGTGACATCGCGAGCAATCCTTCGGTGTGACCACCGTCGCGATCACCACACCATAATGTTCGAACCCGTCCGCGTCGGTCTTCGACGCCGAGTGGCAGTCCACGCAGCCGACCTCTTCCTCGGCGTGGGTACTGCCCCGCCAATGATCCACCAACCCCGGCTGCTCCTTCGTGTGGCAATCAATACACGCAGCGCTGTCAGCCTGCCCCAGCGAGGCCATCACCAACACCGCCTCCAGTCGCACCGCGCCAACGTCCGCGCCCGCCCGAGGAAGACTCGATAACGCCGACACCACTGTGGCGACGCCCGTGGCAATCAGCAGATTTCGGTTGAAAGACAGCATTGAACCAGTCTCCTTGTTTCGCCCCCCGACACGGGTTTGCCGAGTCACGCTACGTCTCGCGACAGCGATCTGAGCGAACCAGATCGCCCACGACAACCAAACGCACAAGGCCCACACCTCGCGACTTTGTCGGCCGGGAGCGTAGGGTTTGCCGGCCATTCCGTCAACGAGCGTCAAACGGGTCGTCACGATGCGCCTTCTCCGCGTGACGAGACCCGTCGCCGCCTCTTCACACTGGTTTCACTAGTGCCGTTTCAAATAAGGTCCGTCGACATCTGGGTGCCATGCCCAAGCCGAA
>CAYQFV010000019.1:0-38529 GCA_964416845.1 uncultured Phycisphaeraceae bacterium
ACGGACTCCATTTCGGTTCCGACGCGCCGACGAGTGGTGGGCGTCCCGCCGAAACGTCCACCCGCCAAGCGCCGACGAGCCGGGCGTGCGACAACAACATGAGCAAAGCACGTCGCAAATCAACGAGCACGACCCGGTCGGCGGCTGCATCGAGCAGCGCGCCGGGCTGGCTGACCGTGGTGGGAGCGCGTCACAACAATCTCAAAAACCTGACGGTGGACATCCCGCTGGGGCGATTCGTGTGTGTCACCGGCGTTTCGGGGAGCGGTAAGAGTTCGCTCGTCAACGACATCCTGCGCGAACGACTCGCCCGGGATCTCAACGGGGCGGAGAAGGTACATCCGGGGCAGCACGATCAGCTTCTGGGCATCGAGCAGCTCGACAAGATCGTGGACATCGATCAATCGCCGATCGGCAGAACGCCGCGATCCAACCCCGCGACGTACATCAAGGTGTTCGACGAGATTCGCCTGCTGTTTTCCAAACTGCCGGATTCCAAAGTTCGAGGCTACAAGCCGGGACGCTTCAGCTTCAACGTGCCCACCGGGCAAAAGGGTGGCGGTCGATGCGACGCGTGCGAAGGCAACGGCGCCAACAAGATCGAGATGGATTTTCTGGCGGACATCTGGGTGACCTGCCCGGTCTGCGGTGGTCGCCGATTCAATCGCGAGACGCGGCAGATTCTTTACAAGGCAAGGAGCATCGCCGACGTTCTTGATCTGGACGTTACCGAAGCGCTCGAGCATTTCTCGGCGATTCCCAAGATCGCCGACAAACTGCGCACACTGCATGACGTCGGGTTGGACTACCTCAAACTCGGTCAATCGTCGACGACGTTGTCCGGCGGCGAAGCGCAGCGCGTGAAACTGGCCCGCGAGTTGGTGAAGAAACCGACCGGACGGACGATTTACCTGCTCGATGAGCCGACGACCGGGCTGCATTTTGACGACATCAAGAAACTGCTGACGGTGCTTCACGGCTTCGTCGACGCGGGCAACTCGGTGGTCGTCATCGAGCACAATCTCGATGTCATCAAGACGGCAGACTGGGTGATCGATCTCGGGCCTGAAGGGGGCGAGCACGGTGGGCGGATTGTTGTGGCTGGTACACCCGAGCACGTCGCCGCGGAGGAGGCGAGCTACACAGGCCAATCCCTGCGACAACTGTTGGGCTTGCCGAGGAGTGGGAAACAAAACGGTCACGCGCGCTCGGATCGTCGGCGCGGTGGCAGTAGCGTCGCGGGTCCATTCGATCAGATTACCGTCGTCGGTGCGAAGCAGCACAATCTCAAAGATATCGACGTGGCGATTCCGCGGGGCAAGACGTCGATCTTCGCCGGACCGTCCGGCAGCGGCAAGAGCAGTTTGGCCATCGACACCATTTACGCCGAAGGCCAGCGACGGTATGTCGAGTCGCTCAGTTCGTACGCTCGGCAATTCCTGGGGCAGCTCCAGAAGCCGCGCGTCGACCATGTGCACGGCCTGTCGCCGGCCATCGCGATCGAACAGAAGTCGGCCGGCAAGTCGCCGCGGTCGACGGTCGGCACGGTGACGGAAATCTATGACTACATGCGGGTGCTCTGGTCTCGAATCGGCAAACCGTATTGCCCGAAGTGCGGCGCGTCGATCGGAACGATGGCCACCGATGACATCGTCGATCGAATCTTGAAGCTGGGCGAGGGAACCCGTGCGTTGCTGCTCGCCCCGGTCGAGAGGTCGGGAAGCGAAACATACGCGCAACTGTTCGCGCGGGAACGCGCCAACGGCTTCTCGCGCGTGCGCGTCGACGGCACGGTATACGCGTTAGACGAGACTGTGCCTGCCGACGAACGTCGACGTCACAACATCGAGTTGGTGGTCGAGCGTCTGGTGATTCGCCGCCGGCAGCGAGCGCGAATCACCGACAGCGTGGAGCAAGCGTTGGCGGTCGGCCTGGGCGACATCCGACTCAGTCTGGTGGATTCGAACGGACGCCCGACGGAAACCGGAAGTCGCAATGCTGCAACGCGAACCGAGCAGAACGATCGCCCGCCGTCCGTCGCAGATCAGCCGGTCGAGCAGCGATTTTCGCAACGTCATTCCTGCGAGCAGTGTGGCGAGAGCTATGACGAGCTAACGCCCCACCATTTTTCGTTCAACACCAGGATGGGCTGGTGCGGTCGGTGCGAAGGCCTTGGCGTGCAACTCGGGGCGAGTCCCGACGAGATTGCCATTCACCCGACCCGTTCGATTCTCGACGGTGCGCTGGTCGGATGGGACGCGCCCCGGAAAAACCCGCCCGCTGAAGCCACGCTGCGATCGCTGGCGGAGCACATCGGGTTTGACCCCGAAACGCCGTGGCGAGCGATGGAAGAACGCCACCGTCAAGCGGTGCTCCAAGGCTGCGGAAATGAGTGGATCGAGCTTCGCACGGGTTCAAGACGCGGTATGAAGTTGTGGCAGGGCGTTCGATTCCGGTGGCGAGGTTTCTTTCCGGCCATCGACCGCGCGACGCGATCCAGCTGGCAGTATCGCAAGCAGCTTGAAGACCTGGTGACTGAAGTCGCGTGCGAGCACTGCGGCGGATCGCGATTGCGGCAGGAATCGCGGTGCGTGCGCGTGTGCGATCGAACGATCGAGGAAGTCTGTCACATGCCGTTGACGGAAGCCGCCGCGTTCTTCGCACACCTGCGCTTGTCGCGAAATGAAAAAAAGATCGCCGGCGAGCTGCTGCACGAAGTAAGTTGCCGGTTGCGTTTTCTTCTCGACGTGGGGCTGGACTACCTGACGCTGAATCGACCGGCGCCATCGCTGTCCGGAGGCGAGTCGCAGCGGATTCGATTGGCCTCGCAGATCGGCAGTGGGTTGACGGGTGTGTTGTACGTGTTGGACGAACCGACGATCGGACTTCATCCGCGAGACAACGCCCGGCTGATCGCAGCGCTGAGCAAGCTTCGCGATCTGGGCAACACGCTGATCATCGTCGAGCACGACCGGGACGTGATCGATCATGCGGATCAGGTGTTCGACTTCGGGCCTGGGGCGGGCAGCGAGGGCGGCGAAGTGGTGGCGACGGCGACACCAAAACGCCTGCGAACCATGCGAGCGTCGCTGACCGGCAAGTATCTGGCCGGCCGAGAGAACATCCCCGTTCCATCCAATCGCCGCGAGGTGATAGACGTCGACGATGAGCGCACGCCGGAGGAATGGCTCGTGGTGCGCGGCGCTCGTCATCACAACCTCAAGGAAATCGACGTCGCGTTTCCGCTGGGGCGGTTCGTGGCAGTGACCGGGGTTTCGGGGAGTGGGAAAAGCTCCCTGGTGACCGACACGCTGTACAATGCGTTGGCCTCCCGTATTCATCGCGCGCGACTGCAAGCCGGCGCGCACGACACGATCGACGGCGCGGAGCATGTGTCGAAGGTCATCAACGTCGATCAATCTCCGATCGGCAACAGCCCGTCGAGCAACCCCGCGACGTATTCCGGCGTGTTCGACTGCATCCGAGAATTGTATGCGAAGCTGCCCGCCAGCAAGGTGCGTGGGTACACCACCAACCGGTTCAGTTTCAATCGGCCCGGCGGGCGATGCGAAGCATGTGACGGCAACGGTCAACGGTGTATCGAGATGCACTTCCTGCCCGACGTTTGGATCGAGTGCGAGACCTGTCGCGGCACGCGATACTTGAGCGACACGCTGGAGATTCACTATCGCGGCAAGAGCATCGCCGACGTTCTCGCCATGCGCGTGACCGACGCCTGCCAACACTTCGACGC
Source organism: uncultured Phycisphaeraceae bacterium (assembly GCA_964416845.1). GTDB lineage: Bacteria > Planctomycetota > Phycisphaerae > UBA1845 > UBA1845 > CAYQFV01. The sequence goes on from CAYQFV010000019.1 coordinate 3,755, forward strand.
CATCCCCAAAATTCGCCGCATCCTCCAGATGCTCGACGACGTCGGGCTGGGATACGTCTCGCTCGGTCAACCCGCGCCGACGCTTTCGGGCGGAGAAGCGCAACGCGTCAAGCTCGCAGCAGAGTTGGCCCGCCCGTCCGGCGGCAAGACACTCTACATCCTGGACGAGCCAACGACCGGGCTGCATTTCGACGATCTGAGAAAACTCCTCGACGTGTTGCACCGGCTGGTCGACTTGGGCAACACCGTGGTCTGCATCGAGCACAACCTGGACGTCATCAAGACGGCCGACCACGTGATCGAGATTGGCCCCGAGGCTGCCGAGGGCGGCGGAGCGGTCGTCGTCGCGGGCACGCCGGAAGATGTCGCCGCGTGCGATGGCGCTCACACCGGCGTTGCACTCAAGCCCGTGCTGTCAGCCGGGCCTTACGTCGAACGCGTCAGACACGATCTCGAGCAGGAGAAGGTCGTACAGCGAGAACTGCAAGGCGCGGTGTCGCTCGATCAGACGTCCGAGGTCGAAACGAAAATGCCCTGGCAGATTGACGGCAAGCGATGGCATACCGTGAACCACCGCGATCGGCGTGGCAAGGCTGTCCGCTGGGATCCCAAGGCGCTGGAGTGGTTCGTCGGAGCGGTCGAGCGAATCGGTGGTTTCGCAGCCGCGGACTGGAACGATCGGGCAAGGATTGAGATCAAAGCCCCGGGGGCGAGGAATCTGTGGTTCGTTCACATCCTGACCGGCGGGAGGGACTTGCTGGAGATTTCCATCCGCGTGCCGGCGAGGCACTTCGACAACAAATCGGTCGTACGACGGCTGAAGATCAAGACGCTTGACGAACGAACCGATTTGCCGATCTACGGACAGTGGGCGCGCGTCCGACTGCGGGCGAGCGGTCGAGAGCACGATGATATTCGGATCCACTTGCGAGACTTCAAAGACATCAACAAGACCGCGTTTAAGTCGTTTCTGGCCGACGCCGCCGACGCCTACCTGCACATGGTTCGACAGCTTCACGAAGACCCCGTGCACGGTCAGCCGTGGAAGACGAACGGTCGGAAATGGCATTTGTCGCAGCAGTCGATCCACGCCAAGCATGAAGTCAAATGGGATTCGTCGCTGCTCTTGAAGTTGATCGGCCGGATCAACAAGATCGCGCCGGAGTTTGAATTCGATTGGAACGGGAAGGTGGCAGTGGGGATCCGATTGAATGGCCAAAAGCAGTCCGTCGGTAAGATCGTCACGAACATGGGCGCCGGTCTGCGATGCGAACTGAGGGTCCCCAACGGCGCGGTCACACCCGTACAAATCGAACGCTTGGGAACGTCGCCGGACATTCTTCCGCGACAGAACTTCGATCTGGTCAGTTTCTGGGTGGCTCAGTTGTCCGACATTGATGCCGCACACCTGGCAACCGTTCTCGAATCCGCCCGATCGACTGCGACGGCGAGGGCATTGTCATGACCAAACTGATCCCCAATCGCACGTTGCTCGACGTTGAATTCCCACTACGATACCGGGCCAAGCCGCCCGCAATGAACGGCACGCTGCGCGGTTGGACCAATGCGGAGTTGCTGCCACCACTGTCCATGCTGGACGACGAAACGCCCTTCGCGCCAGTCTGGGCGTGTTGGAATGACGACGGCCTGATGATCGCCTGCCGGGTCGAGGGAAAGACCCTGCCGCCCAAATGCGACCCAAGTGTGTTCTGGCAGAGTGACCACCTACGTCTGTGCACCGACATGCGTGACGCTCGAACCAATCGCCGCGCGACCAGATTCTGTCAGCAGTTCTATTTCCTGCCGACGGGTGGTGGCGACGGCAAGATGGATCCGAGCGGCGGCAGCGCGAAGATTCAGCGGGCTCGCGACGACGCTCCGTTGTACTCGTCAGTCGTCGCAGCGGGTGCCCCCCAACGACATCCTCGCAAACCAACAGACAGTGTTGCACAAGACGACCACATCGTCATCGCCGCGTCGCTATTCGAAGACGGCTATTGTCTGGAAGCACGAATCCCCCGCGACTGCCTGTCCGGTTTCGATCCGGCCGAACATCCGCGGATCGGATTCTACTACATGCTCGAAGACTGCGAGTTGGGTCAACAATACCTCACCGTCGGCGACGACCTCAACTGGTACACCGACCCCTCCACGTGGGCGACGGCCGTGCTGTCCAAATAGCGAAAGTCGAACGCATAGCCCCGCGGGTCGATGTAACCAACGACGTACGCCTCCGGAATCTCCCTTGACTCCCAAGGCAATGCCAGCACAATACGCGGTTTCGGGCTGGCCCCGACCTGGAAGACGCAAAATCAATGTAAGCCAACAGTTCGAGTTTCGTGGAGCCATGAGGAAGACAATCCCCAGTCCAATCATTGCAGCTGTCTCAGAATTGGTGTCCATGTACGAGACTCACACAGGATTAGATAGCCTGTTCATGCATGCTGGGGCTCCAGGTGACCCTCCGGCGGACAACAAGCAAGCAAAAGCTATGGCTTGGCTTCGAAGAACCAATACCGATTTGGACGTCGATCCGATGGAAGTCTTGGGGCTGATTATCGAACGCTACATGGAAGATGAGCCAATGTTCGAACGTCGCCCAGGGATGGAGAAAAAACAGGAACTGATTGATCGGCTGAAAAGCGCGATCGCAAGAGAAAATCTCACATACCTACAAGGGGGAAGACTCGTTGGAGCACACCCAGTCCCGGCCATTAGCCTCGAAGACCAAATACGCAAACGAAACATGCCGAGTGTTAACCTTGAATTCAAGAGAGCGATTGACAATCTAGAAGCGAATCCCAGAGAAGCCATTTCAGCAGCGTGCAACATACTGGAGTCCATTTTCAAGGTCTTCATAGAAGAAGAGACCCTCGAAATGCCGAAAAGAACGAGCCTCAAGCCAACGTGGGCGATAGTAAGAAATAGCCTCGACTTCGATCCAAGCAGGATCGAAGATCAAGACCTACGAGAAATCCTCAGTGGCCTTGCGGCTGTCATCAACGGGATCGGGGCATTGCGAACGCACGCTAGTTCTGCGCACGGTGGCGGTAAAATACTATATAGAGTAGAAGCGCGACACGCTCGTCTCGCAGTGCACTCGGCGCATACTGTGGCTTTGTTCGTATTAGAGTCGTGGGAAGCCAAGAAATAGACTTCAACGGTCACATCGGCCGGACGAACTTCGCTACTCTGCCGAGGTGGAGAACCCTTGGGACCAGTTTTGCTCGACATCTCACGTGATGGGAGCGGAATCGCGGATCCCGCGATACAAGAGTGCATCACCCGATTTCGCACCCGTGATCCCGAATCAGGCTTCGATCATCAAAAAGTGCCGAGCTGGTTCACGACTTTGATCGGCCGTCGCCCCTCGGACGGCAAAGTCCCGTCGCCGCACAGTGCGTGGCTCATCCTTGGCGCCGGTTGACGTTGAAACTACCTTGTCGCTCGTGGACACGACACGGACAACGAAACCCGCCGCAAACGTCCCGCCCGGGGCGTCCGATGCGCCGTTCGCGCTCGTCATGGAGCAGGTTCGCGCTTATTGGGGGTTTGACAGCTTTCGACCCATGCAGGATCGCGCGATCCGAGCCACCCTCGCCGGGCGTGACTCGGTGGTGGTGCTCTCGACCGGGGGCGGCAAGTCGTTGTGTTATCAGGTTCCGCCGCTCGTGACAGGCCAAGCCACCGTGGTCGTGTCACCGCTGATTTCCCTGATGAAAGATCAAGTCGACGGACTGCGGGCCTGCGGCTATCCGGCGGCGGCGATTCACTCCGGAATGTCCGGTGCGGAAAACACCGAGACCATTCGCGCGTTGCAGGCCGGTCGATGTCGGCTGCTCTTCGTCTCCCCGGAGCGCCTTCTGACAAGTTGGTTCCTCGATATCGTCGACCGCCTTGACGTTCATTCGTTCGCCATCGACGAAGCCCACTGCGTCAGCGAATGGGGCCACGACTTTCGGCCGGAGTACCGTTCGCTCGCCACGCTCAAGAAGCGCTTTCCATCCGCAAGCGTGCACGCCTACACCGCCACAGCCACGGAGCGAGTGCGGAAAGATATCATCTCGCAATTGCAACTCGATGACCCTGAAATCCTCGTGGGAACGTTCGATCGGCCGAACCTGACCTATCGCGTCGTGCCCCGGTGCAACATCGACGCGCAGGTGGTCGACGTGGTGAAACGTCACGCCGACGAAGGAACGATCGTCTACTGCCTCAGCCGCAAGGACACCGAATCGCTGGCCGCCACGTTGCAGGCGGCGGGTGTCGATGCCCGTCCCTATCACGCCGGATTGAATCCCAACGACCGGCGACGTACGCAAGACGCTTTCGCGTCTGAAAAACTGAACGTCGTCACCGCGACCGTTGCGTTCGGCATGGGGATCGACCGGAGCAATGTTCGGTGCGTCATCCACGCAACCATGCCCAAGTCTGTCGAAAACTACCAACAGGAGACCGGCCGCGCCGGTCGAGACGGGCTGGAAGCGGAATGCGTTCTATTCTATTCCGCATCAGATGCGATGCGGTGGCAGTCGCTGATCTCACGAAACGCAACGGGATCGCCGGAGTCCGAACGAGTCATCGCGAATCAAACGTCACTCATCGAGCAGATGCGGCGTTACTGCACAACATTGACTTGCCGTCACCGGGCCCTCTCGGAATACTTCGGACAATCCAATGCTGAAAAGGATTGCCAAGCTTGCGACGTCTGCCTCGACGACACTGCGGATGTGGAAGACGCGACCGAAACCGCACAAAAGATTCTGTCGTGCGTAGCCAGAATCCAACGGATGGGCGGTATCAATTACGGCGTGGGCTATGTCACCGACGTGCTTCTTGGCGCTGCCACCCAAAGCATTCGCCAGCGTGGACACGATCAGCTAAGCACGTACAGCCTGCTGCGCAACACGCCAAAGAAAACGCTGACCAATCTGATCTACCAGCTTGTGGATCAGGGATTGCTCGCGCGGACAACGGGCGACCGGCCGGTCCTCGAGCTCAACGATGCTTCGTGGGAGGTATTGCGTTCGACGCGTACCGTTCGGGTCGTCCTTCCCAAGCAAGAGCCGATCAAGGAGTCGCGCTCGAGCACCGCGTCATGGGATGGCGTGGACCGCGGTTTGTTCGAACATCTTCGCAAGATTCGACGTGAGATGGCGGAGAACAGCGGTCTGCCGGCCTACACCATCTTCAGCGATCGAACGCTGCGCGATCTTGCCCGCCGGCGACCGACAACGCTCACCCATTTCAGCGACACCCACGGGATTGGCAACGCGAAGCTGAAACGGTTCGGCGATCGGTTTTGCGGCGAAATCAGTTCGTATTGTGACGACAAAGACGTCCCGACGGATATCGAAATCAGTCCCGCCAATCGTCGATCGAGACGCCTTCCATCCACGGACACCGCCCCTGCCATCGACCGACCGAAGAAGATCTCCGAAACCAAGCAACGAGCGATCGACCTGTTCGCGACCGGAGCGTCCGTCGCCGACGTGATGCGCGCCGTTGGCCGAGCACGAAGCACGGTGACCAACTACCTGTGCGCATTCATCGAAATCACACAGCCGAACACGATCACGACGTGGGTAAATCAAGACACCTATGCGGCGGTGGCGGGCGCGGCGAGCGAGGTCGGGTTCGACCGGCTGCGACCGATCTACGAACACCTCGACCAACGGGTGTCATACGATGACATTCGCCTGGTATTGACGCATCTCGGAACCGACGACGCGTAGAAATCCGGAACATGCCCACTCCGGACTCGACCCCGCGTCACAACCTACGATGTGTTGGCCTCGGTCGCTGAACCAGGACCTTCCGCTATGCTCGCCGAATCGTTTGCCCGATCCGCCACGCGGCGTTTGATGATCGCAACGAGTTGCCGCGCCCGTCTCGCCGAAAGGATGTGCCTGATTGGAATCGAAAACGCCTTGGATCCATCGCTCTTGTACGCAATTGTGCGGCCTGTGACCCAGGAGTATTTCACGTTGCTCACATCCTCGAAAGACAAACGATGCTCCTCCACGCCGCTACGTAAAATACACAGGTCGCTCGGAGTGACGAGTAAAACGCGGCATGAACGCAACCGCCAAACGTTGACAACCAGCCCCGGCAAAAAAACGACTGCCAGGGTAGAAGAAAACCGTTGCGACCACGATCCAAGCACGACGAGAACGAGTATAGAGACAATATGTAAGTACGTATCCACCTTGGTGCTACGGGTGGCAGCCTCCAAGACGTACGTGTCGCGATCGTAGGGCCGACCGCATTCCGGACACACGTGCACCGGCGGCAGGCCTTCCAGGTCGTATCCGCAGCCCGGACAATCCTTCATCAGGATTGGCTCGTACTTCTTCATCGTGTCTGCATTGTAACACAGGCGATAAGGCGGGCCTACGGAATGATTGTACGGCGCACGACACGCCGGAGATCAGTGGTTGAGCAACTCGCTGACCGTGCGTTCCAGTCGCTCTTCGCCGCCGAAGGTCATGCCCAGTTTGCGAAGTTTCGACGTGTCGATCTGATGCTTGGGACCTTTGTTGGCGTGCTCAATGGTCGAATCACTGCCGGTGATGCGCTTTGCAATGTCGGCCACCTGCTGGTGGGCGATGTACATGTCGTAGCAATTGTACGCTTGGCCAGCCACGCCATCCGCAGTGAGGAGCAATTGCACCGCCTTAGCCACATCGTCGGCGTGGACTTCCTTGCCGCCCGTGGCCGATCGAATCGGCTCGCCGGCTTTGACCGCGTGAACCAGGTCGTACCACTTGCTGCGCTCCGCCGGCCTGTTGAGTCCGTAGATGCCCGTCGGCCGCAGCGCGCAGACTTCGTAACCGTGACCCAATCCGTAGCTGTGGATGAACTTCTCGACGGCGGCCTTGTGTGCGCCGTAGTGGCTGGTCGCCCAAAGGGGATGGGTTTCGTCGAGCGGTCGATCGTCCAAAACGACTTCGTGGACCGCGCAGGTTGAGATGAACACGAATCGCGGAACCGCGGCAGCGCGAGCCGCTTCAATAAGTCGAATGGTCCCCACAACATTGAGCGACACAAACTCGACAAGGTCGCCCTCGCCCCCGCGGAACGATTCGCCCGGGCGATAGAGCGCAGCGTGAACGACCGCATCAGTGGAGTCCACCAGCGATTCTGATGCGGCGGCATCGTTCAGTTGGCCGGGCAGCCATTCGATACGATCGCTGTCGACGAAGCCATCGCGATCGCTATCGGGTCGATACCAACACTTGCAAGTGTGTCCGTCGGCGGTAAGCCGATTGACGATGTACCGCCCGAGAAAACCGGTTGCACCTGTGACGGCGATGTTCATGGGCAAAAGTCCGTGGGCTGATGGTCAGGTTGCCCGAGCGATGAGATCAAGCTGATTCGAGTCCAGAAACCACTGCAGCGACGCTTCGGGCGGATCGGTGCGGACGTCGATGCGAAACATCGCGACCGAGCCGGTGTGGAAAATGAGGCTTGGTCGGCGGTTGCCGCCGAGCAAGTTCGTAGCAAAGGCGGACAGGTCGGGTTCGTGGCCACAGATGGCAATGGTCCGCAGTTCAATGTTCCTTTGGAGTTCCTTGACGATGGGGCTCCAAGCAGCGTTGGGCGCGACAAGCTCGCTGGCACGAATCTGCGGTGTGTGCGTCAGATTATCGCGGAGGACTTCGCTGGTCTGCACAGCCCGCGGGTAGGGGCTTGAAAGAACAGCGTTGATGCGCAGGTCAAGCTTGCTCAGCGCGATGCCGGCGTTTCGGGTTTTCTCAATACCCAGCGAAGAAAGAACACGCTGACGGTCGGTGGTAGCGCCGTCGTCTCCGACACGGGTCGCCTCGCCATGCCGGATGAGCAGTAGCTCCATATCAGGAGCCCGCCGGGGATTCATAGTCTTCAATGTTGATGTCGAAGCGCGATACCGTGTCGGGCGTCAGAAGAAACACGTCGGAGGTACCTTCAATCATCGCACACAAGTCCTGAGTCCGCCCGGCGAGGCACGGCTTGCCGGAGACGAGCAACGTCACAGCCTGCCCGTCCGAATTGCGGATTGTCACCTTTCGAGCCGGATTGTCGAGCCCGAAATCGCCGAGGTTTTCAACTTTGTAACCGACAAACCGTTCCAACTTAAGATCCTGAAGTTGTAGAAGCAAGCCGGTGACCTTCTGTGCGTCGATGGGCAGGTCGGGCTCGGTTGCGTAGACCCAATCCTTCTCGCGACGCTCGAACGAGTTGACGCGATCGCCTATGACGATCTCGACGCCGGCAATCTGTTGCGAATCGACGTCGAACACGTCTTTCCTCCGAAACTCCGCGAACAGAGAGTCGTAGCTGCCGCGCGAAAGCCGATAGATCGTGCTCGAATTGGTACGTTTGGCATAGATGTGATTGTTGTGGTCGGCGAGGATGACCGCGATCGCGTTATCGACCGACTTGTCGCCGGGACTTTTTGCGGCCCCGTCCGCCGACACCACTGCGACAGGAGCATCGTCATACGTAACTGCCAATTCGATGTCGGGATCATCGAGCCCGTACTTTTCGACGGGGGCTTGCACGGCGACCACCGATTCCGCATTGAGGTTGGCCACGGTCGTCACAAGCGTGGTGGTCGCGATCGAATCAGTCGGCGCGTGCACGGGGAACACGAGCTGCCACGTGTCGGTACCCTTCTTCTCAAGGGTGAAGCTCTCGCGCTTGCCGGTCAGTGGCGAGGTGCGCATCAGTTCGATGCTCTTGATCGCGCTGACCGCGATATCGACGATGCTGCGATTTCGATATTCGCGGGGTTGGCGGCGCAAGATCGAAACGTCGGCTGCCCGAACCTTGGCGATAGTCCGCTCAAGCCCGGCACGAACGTAGTAGAGACGCTTGCTGGCAGCGTCAGTAGCGTCGCCGACTGCAACTCGAACGGGGGCTTGCTCGCCGGGAACGACGAGAACGATTGACATGTACGGCGGGTTCAGGCCAAGCTCGGGATGCGTCGGGTCGATGTCGTCCACGAACGCCAGAGCTTTGAGTCCGTCGATCTTGCTGATCAAATCGTTCACGGCGGCCTGCTCCGCCTTGTCGCCTGAATCCTTGAACGTCCAGAGATTGACGTCGTCTTTGACCAGCGTGACCGATGTACCGTCGCGGGCTGTCAGGTCGATCCGGGTCGCACCTTGAACGCTGCCGCGGACGACCTTCATGTTCCGCCATTTGTCGACGGCGGGCGTGAACTTGTCAGCCGTCACCTTGGTGATGGTCGCGATCGCGTTGTCGTCCGCCATCTTGGCGAACACGTTGGATTCCTTATCCAAGGGACTGCGAGACGCGACCAGCAGGTGAAAACGCTGTGTTTCGTATTCCGGTTCCGGTTTGGATTCGGCTTCGTCAGCCGCTGCTTCGCCCGCATTGGCATTGGTGTCGGGCTGATCAGGCTCGTCGGCGGACTCCGGCTTGGAGATCAAATGCCGGCAGACGACTTCAATGTCGAGGCGAGGTCGTTGCAAGCCGTATCGCCCAAGCGGCGGATTGCCGGTGGCTTCAACCCACTCCGCCGCCCGAAGATTCGCGAACGAATTGAGCGCGGTGCGGATGGCGTTGTCGTCGGCGTCGGCGTTGAACGGCTCCTCAAAAACCCATCCGTCGCGGTCGTGTTTGACAAGGCGGTAGTGCACCGACGACGCGTTGTCGTGGTTGCTGGTAATCTCGATCTCTTGGGCATCGTCAACGTCAAACTTGACCATCACCTTGTCGCGATACTCTTCGGGTCGTTTCCGCAGCAGGGTGTCGAGTGAAGTGGTCACGACAAAGATGTCGCCGTCGTCGCCCGGACGAACGTAGGTCTTGTTGTTGGCGGCGGACCGACCGACGTGCAGCGTCTGCGAAACGCCATCGCTGCGATCAAACCGGATGGAAAACTTGGGCGTGTCGAGACCAGCCTGAGCGAGCGTGACGGCGTCGGGATCACCCGGTTTAAGACGAACCTGGTACTTGAGGCCTGTGACGCGACTGACGATGCCGTCGACGAGATAGCCAGCCACCTTGGCGTCGAACGGTTCGGACATGCGCCATTCCGCCGGCGCTGTGCTGTCGTCGGACTCGGGATGGACGCGTTCGAACACCCATTGCTGTCCGCCTCGGACCGTGCACGTGATCTTGGTCAGGTCTTTCGGCGGGTCTTCGAACAGTGGCTTGTCGTACTGATTGGTCGACGCGGTGGTCTTCTTCGCAGGCTTGCGCGCACTCTCGCTCGCCCGGATGCCGATGAACCCGGCGAGGACAACGATCAGTACACAACTCATAACAATGCTGGTTTTGAAATTCATCGGTGCACTACCTCCGACGTACCCACCACGCGACCACACCGCAACACACCGCAATCCCCGGCCAAATCCCGCTCACGAACGTGCGAATGAACGTCAGCCCCGGACCTTCCGCGATGTCCAGCGTCCCGAAATCAACCGGGCGGCCGACGTCCATCCAGTCTTCCTTGTCATTAAGCCAGTGCAGCGCATTGAGGAACAATGCGACGTTCCCGGGGTTGCGCTGCCTGAGCGTGAATCCTTCCGAAGTGAGAACCATCGCGGGCGCCATCGCGATTTGATCCACCATGCAGGTGGCCGAACTGATGACGACGATCTTTCCATCACCCTTGGTAGCCGCCATGGCGACATTGAACGGGCCTTCAAGATCGTCCGGCATCTTGTTGATCGGCTCTCGGTTGTTGGCGGCTTCGATGTATGGGTTAAGGTCTCGCACTCCCCAAAGCCCTTCAGCCGGAGCGCATCGGAGCAGCGTGTCAATAACGATGGACTTGTCGCGGTCGTCGACAAGGTTGAGCGGCGCGACGAACGGGAACTGTGCAACCTTGCCCTGCATGCTCTTGACGAGCAAATGGTCGGACGGCTCGAACTGCGAGAGAGACAAGCTTTGACGCGAGATGCCGAAGCGCCCCGGTCCGATGCCGATCGCTCGGATGACCAACGTGTTTGCATCAACCGAAATGCCCCACTCGTCGGAGAGGTAGTCGCCGTAGGGATAGGGTGCGGGCATGGTCCCGAACGGCCCCGCCTCCCAGCCGGCCAGGAAAATCGCCCGGGGGTTGTCGCCAAGTTTCGCCCTGACCGTCGCGAGGTTGGCATCGCTGAACGGCGCCTGTTGTGTTTGCGCCATCGGCCCCCTCGGCGGCTGGTTAGGCCTGAGAACCACGTAGATCGTGCGGGTCGGCGGTGGATCAACTTCCGGCGGCGAATCGGTGGATGACACGTCCCACTCGTTGACGACAAAGTTGGCGTCTTCGAGAACCTGCTTGAGTTGTGCATACGGGGCGGGCATTCGTTGCCCTGGCATGCCGCCGAAAAAGAGCGGCGGGCCAGCGTATCGAACAAAGGTAACGGCTGTTTGCTCCTTGTGCGTTAGCTTGAGCATCGCAGCCGTGATTTTGTCCTCGCCCTTGAACAGACGATTGCTAAACCGCGCGTTCCCGCCCATTCCACCATTTGCGATGGGCGGCCAAACGTCCGCAAAGCCGACCACCTTCGCATCGGTGGTGGTCTCGACAACGATGGCGTTTCCGGTGTCTCGGAGTTGACGAAGGATGGCGTCCAATTCAAGCGGCGGCAACCCACGAGCCGTTTCAGCCTCGGTGTTGAGATCGTCGATCAGATCCTGATAACGGCTCTTGGTTTCCGACAGAAACGCCTTCGTCGACTCGGACAACCCCGTTCGCTGCGTGAGCAACTGCTCTGCATAATTGGAGATAGCCCCCAAATCACGCGAAAACGAGGAATACAAATTGGCAATGCTGCTGGCGGCGGCGCGAAACTGCGGCTGAGGCGCGTCGACCAGTTCGTTGATGTCCACCGTCGCCTGGCTGATCTGTCGCTGCCACCGATCGAGAACGGATTGAACCTGAGAGAGGTCGTCCTTCGCAACGTCACTGACAGCCTGATCCTGCAACTCGACCAGTCGATCAATGTCGGACTGGACCAACTCGCCCATGCGCGCAAGGTACGTATCGCGAAACCGTGCGATCGCTTCTCGGTAGGGTGCGAGCTCGTTGCTGAAACGTTCGAGCCCCTGAAGCCGTTCGACGAGACGTTGCTTCTTCGCGAAGTCCTGAAGCGGGTTGATGTGCTCGACTTCGATGTTGGCACGATTGGCGCTCTGGTACAATTCCAGCAGGTCGTTGACTTTCGAACGATACTTGGCCTGATCCGGCTCCTCGAGATCGGTCTGGAAATAGAGCGACGTCAGCCGAACCTTGTCCTGAAGCGTATCGAGCAACCGCTGCGTTCCGGCAGAGAGGCTGTTGACGCCCGAACTGGTCATGTCCACTTTTGCGTCGGCGTAGTACGCCCCCCATTGGAGCAGCACCACGATGGCGGTCGCCACCAACACGGTGAACAAAACGTTCCCCGCAATGGCGACATGCCTCCCACCGAAATCGGTCTTGTCGGAATTGTTGTCCTTCGCCGCGTGCTGCGGCCCATGCTCGTCTACCGCCATCGTCGGAACTCCAAAGCTTTCGTGGCGAAAAAGAGAAACAAAGCGGTCACCGAGAGAAAGAAAACCACGTGACTGGTGTCAATCAGCCCGCGCAAGAAACCTTCGTAGTGTTCAGCTATGGAAAGGTGCTGCAACACAACTCGGACGGTCCCCTCTTGCGACGCTCCGAGATAACTCGAGAGGAACGTGAAGATCGCCAGCAGGATAAAACTCGCCGAACCCGCCACCACCTGATTGCGTGTGCACGCACTGAAGAACACGCCCACGGCAATGTACAGCGAACCGGCCAGCAATAGCCCGATGTAGCAGGAAAACGTCAGCCCCACATCCAGCGGCCCATACAACGCAACGAGGACCGGGTAAATGAGCGTGGCTGCCAGCATGACCAGATAGAACACCAAAACACCGACGAATTTGCCCAGAATCACTTCGGCGTCTGAAATCGGAGCGGTCATCAACGTTTCGATCGTGCCGCTGCGAAACTCCTCGCTGAGCAATCGCATGGTTAGCATCGAAAGAATGAACAGCAGCAACAGCAGCATCCATTGACCGAATACCGGCCGAACGGACGACTCCGCCCCGGGCATGAAGTTCATCATCCAGAACATGATGCCCGAGAGCATAAGAAAGAGCGTCAAGACCCCGTAGGCGATCGGTGAAACAAACTGCGCTCTCAGTTCGCGTTCTGCGACCGTAACGATGTTCCTCATCGAACGAATACTCCCGATTCCAATCCACCCAGCGGAGCATCAAGCGCGCGACGTTCTTTGCTCGGCCGTGACCTTGATGAAAAAGTCTTCCAGACTCGCCACTTCGCGACGCATTTCACGTAGAGACCATCCCTTGGCTGACACCAACTTGAAAATGTCTTCCCGAACGTCGGACGAGCCGTTCGCCTCGATGGTGAGGCGGTTCCACCCATCGACGGACTCGGATTCAATCCCCACGACGCCGGCAACGGACTTGATGCCCGCCTGCACACTGTCCGGCGCGCCTTTGATCTCGGCAATCAGCTTGGAGCCTGCGCTCAGGCGGTCGCTCAACTCTTCCGGAGACCCGGACGCGAGTACCCGACCGTTGGCAATCACGATCGCGTGCGTACAGATTTGCGAAACCTCGTGGAGAATGTGCGAACTGAGAAAAACCACATGACGCTCGCCAAGCTCCTTGATGAGGCGGCGGGTTTCGCGGATTTGCGTGGGGTCCAGCCCGATGGTCGGCTCGTCTAGAAACAACACCTTGGGATCGTGCAGGAGGGCGTCAGCAAGCCCCACCCGCTGCCTCATGCCCTTGGAAAGATGCCCGATAGGCCTGTCGATGAACTCACCCAGCCAGCAGCCATCTGTGACACGCGTGATCGCCGCATCCCGCTCCGGCTTGGTCATGCCATGCAGCTTGCCGCGAAACGTCAGATACTCTCTGACACGCATTTCGGGGTAATGGGGGGCGCTCTCGGGCAGGTACCCGATGTTGCGACGAACGTCCATGGACTGCGTGAACACGTCGTATCCGGCCACGGTCGCACTGCCGCTGGTGGCCGGCTGATAGCACGTCAGGATACGAATCGTGGTGCTCTTGCCGGCTCCGTTCGGGCCGAGAAAGCCCACGATGTTGCCCGTTTTCTCAGTTTCGATAGAGAATGAAATGTTGTCGACGGCTGGGACGGGCCCGTAACGCTTGGTGAGATTCTTGACCTCGATCATCTCTCCTGCGAGACCTCATAAAATACGATGTTCTGACCCAAATCTGTACCCGAATCTTCATACGCACCGATAGCGTGAAAGGTTCACCGACTGAGATACATCGGAACCGCAGTTTCTACCCATCCCCCAGCCGCACTGTCAAGCGGACCGCTCCAGGGCACAAACGCTGCTGGCGCGCTACCGTCGGCGGTCGGCACGCCTCCTGCAGGGCGAATTCCTGAATAATTACAGGCGTTTTGGTGTTGCCAGTTCCACACAAATCCGATGAGATAGCGCAACGTCGGTGTAACAACGCCGACACCCGCACGGCCCGCTTCGTGGCGCGCCGCAAGAACGATCGGAGTGCAATCGTAACTGGGGGTCATCCTCGTGGGAAACGACATTCTCGAACCTGATCTGCAATCGCTAGGTATCACCGATAGTTCCGAAGTCATCTGGAACCTCTCAACCGAGCAGTTGTTGGAACACGCCCTGGCTGACGGTGACGGCAAGCTTGCGGCGAATGGCGCTCTGGTCGTGCGAACCGGCAAATGCACCGGTCGGAGCCCGAACGACCGCTTCATCGTCGATGAACCCAGCACGACCAACGACATCGATTGGGGCAAGGTCAACGCCCCCATGTCGCCCGAGGTGTTCGACCGGCTTCACAAAAAGATCCTTAACTATTACAAAGGGAAACGCTTGTTCGTCCGCGACTGCTACGCGGGGGCCGACAAAGCAACCCGCCTGAACGTTCGCGTCGTGAATGAACGCGCTTGGCACAACATGTTCGCGTCGTTGCTGTTCATCAAACCGCCGGCCAGCGCCCTGGATTCCTTCACTCCGAATTTCACCATTCTCAACGCACCGTGGTGCCTCGCCGACCCCGCCACCGACGGCACGAACTCCGAGACCTTTGTCGCGATTCACCTGGCGAAACGATTGGTGCTCATCGGAGGGACGCAATACGCCGGCGAGATCAAGAAGAGCATCTTTTCCGTCATGAACTACATGCTGCCCAAGCAAGGCGTCTTGAGCATGCACTGTTCCGCCAACATCGGCAAGAGCGACGACGTCGCACTCTTCTTCGGACTCAGCGGAACGGGCAAGACTACCCTGTCAGCCGATCCGAACCGCCGGCTGATCGGCGACGACGAGCACGGATGGGGTGAATCGGGCGTTTTCAATATCGAAGGCGGCTGCTACGCGAAATGCATCAAGCTGTCGGAGAAATATGAGCCGGACATCTACCGGGCGATCCGTCGCGGGTCGGTGCTGGAAAACGTCGTAATGGACGATGCGGGCCAAATCGACTTCGACTCGAGTGAGATCACCGAAAACACCCGGGCAGCCTATTCGCTTGAATTCATCGACAACGCAGTCATCCCAAGCATCGGCGGACATCCTCAGAACGTCATGTTCCTGACATGCGACGCGTTCGGCGTGCTCCCACCCGTATCGCGTCTCACGCCCGACCAGGCCATGTATCACTTCATGAGC
The DNA here is from genome assembly GCA_964416845.1 of uncultured Phycisphaeraceae bacterium. Taxonomy (GTDB): domain Bacteria; phylum Planctomycetota; class Phycisphaerae; order UBA1845; family UBA1845; genus CAYQFV01. The sequence continues at coordinate 19,417 of CAYQFV010000019.1, forward strand.
GGCTACACCGCCAAAGTCGCCGGAACCGAGGCTGGCGTGACCGAACCTCAGGCAACGTTCAGCGCATGTTTTGGATCTCCCTTCCTACCGCTGCCTCCGTCAACATACGCCAAAATGCTCGGAGAACGATTGGCCAAACATCAGGCCACCTGCTGGCTGGTGAACACCGGCTGGAGCGGCGGTGGCTATGGCGTGGGCAAACGCATGAACATCCATCACACCCGTGCCATGGTCAGCGCCGCGTTGACGGGCGTGCTGGCAGACAGCGGATTCGACACCGATCCCATTTTCGGGTTCTCGATACCCAAAGCCTGCCCCGGTGTCCCCGCCGAAGTGCTGACACCGAAGAACACATGGTCCGATCCTGCTGAGTACGACCGCAAAGCGCGAGAACTGGCAGAACTGTTCGTCAAGAACTTCAAATCATTCAAGAACGTGCCAACCCAAGTGTTGGCTGCAGGGCCCAGAGTTTGACTGAGATCAATCCAAACGACACCGTCGCGGACGGTCGCCCGGGCCCCAAAACCCGGCGATCGGCCGCGACGGTTCATGGACACCGCGTAACGCGCACTCCAGCGTAAAAACCGGATGAAGCTCGACCATCCCGGCGCGCACTCGCCATCGTCGTGACGATCACTCTGATTTGATATGGAGTCTTGCGACGCTATTCGACGCGCGGGGCGCCTGCTCGAACGCGCTGAATCACCAACGTGAGCTCAGAGATAGCCCGCTGACACTCGTCAAGCTGAGCGTTGCGGGCATTCTGCTCCAGTCCGGCAGCGACTTCGGTGATCTGGGGATAACCATGCCCTCCACCCGCGCCCTTGAGTTGATGCGCGATCGAACGCACCGCGTCAAGGTCCTGTGCGTCAGCCGCCTGCGTCAACGTCGCCAGTCTCTCGTCCAGCCCTGACACGAAATCAGCCACGATGTCGGCAAACGACGGATCGTCTTCCACGAGGCTGGAATGGATGGATTCGGTGTCGTTCGGATTCGTCATCTGTATGCTACTCCAGAGTCCGTCAGCTCGGCCACAGCGGCTGGTGCTGCGTCACGCGTGAAATTGCGGGTGTGCCACTGCTCTCGAGCAGTGGACGAACGCAACCAACACCCTCGTGGGCACTGCTCAAGAGCAGTGGCACACAGACTGCGGTGGTTCGCCACTCGCTGATTCAGGTATGATGCTGCGCTAGCCAACCGTCCGTATATCGGCGGAGAGTTCGACGTGGTTTCGTTACAGTGCGAAGAAACCGAGCTTGAGGGCGATGCGGCGATCCGCTGGCGTTAAGCGATGTGCGTCTTGCGTTTTCGACCCGTAAGGTACGATTCCATGATCGCCTCGGACAGATTCCCGCTCGTACAATAGAAGGCCACTCCCCGCGTCAGGCGGACGAGCTGATCCACGAACCCGACCCAATCCATGTAGTAGTAATCCTCAATCAGCGCGAAGACGGAAAAACGGATCTGCGATCGCGCAAGCAGCATCGCCTCGCCAAGCGTCGCCAATGCGGTTGCCTGATCGGGGGGATACACCAGATGAACGTAGTCACCGGCTACGTGGGCGGTCGGCTGACCGTCGGTAATGATGAACACCTGCTTGTTGCGCCCGCCGCGTCGCGCGAGGATGCGCCTAGCAAACATCAGCCCCATGTGCAGATTCGTGAAATGCTGCGGCAGATCATCGACGCGCCTCAGCGGAGCTTTCAGCGTGATTTCGGGATCAAACATGGTAACGGGTTTGGGCACGGCGAGCGCAAGGCGGTGTTCCGGAATGATCTCCGCGCCGGAATGAAACCCCACCACGTCGACGGTGTCCAGCGGAAATCGCTGCCGAATCAGGGCGTGGACTGCCATGGCACATCGTTTGGCCGACGCAAAACGATGCCACCTCGACATCGACCCTGACATGTCCAACAGAATCACCGTACTGCACGTCGCGGCGCTTTCGGTCCGGTGAACCTCGAAATCCTCCTCGCGAAGCTTCAGCGGAAACCCGCCGCCCTGTCGGGCAATCGTGTTGCGAAGAGTCTGGGTCACGTCCAAATCGGAAACCGGATCACCAAAGGCGTACGGCTTCGATCCTTCCACGCGTTCGCCACCATGACCCGTTTGGGTTGTCTCATGCCCCTCCGCTGAATCCGGCCGAAGATTGCTGAAAATCTCCATAAGCGCCTTGCGCTGCAAGCTGTTGATCGCTCTAGGCGTGAGTCGGAATCGCGCCCCGATCTTCTCTACCAAACCGTCGTCGATCCACTTCTGGATCATCTCCCGCTGCTCAGGGTCGAGTTCCATTTGCTCCAACGCTTCGAGCGCCCGTTCACCATGATCCATGAGCAACTCGAGGAAACCGTCAAACTGCGACAAGTGTTCCTGCGTGGGAAACTCGCTGCCGTCCCATTCCTGATAGATGAATCGCATAATGGCGACAATCCCGCTTGGTGGCGATCGATCAGCGTTTGTAAAACGTCTGCCCGTGGTAGGCGTACTTGGTCAGCCGGTTACCGGCGTAGAGTGCTTCCAGAATGAACTCGGCGGCGCTCGCCAGGTGCGCGGGGTCGTCGGGGTCTTGGTCGTTGGTCTTGCACAGTTCGGTTGCGGTGTTGTGGAGGTTCTCAATCCCGGCGACGACACGACAGAATTCCTCCGAACCAATCTCGTCACCAGCTTCGACCGTCGCCTGACCGTCGCCAAACGCCGCCACGATGCGCTCAAGCGGAGCAGCGTCGCAGTGGTTGGCAAAAACGTTCTTGACCGCCTCGCCAACCAGGGCGACGAGCAGCTTGTCTTCCGCCTTTTCGTCGTCGGCGAGCATGAGTTCCAGCTTGCCCCGGCAGCCGGCAGCCATGTTGGCCAGATCGCTGATGCGAGGAACAACACGACGTTCGTCAAGAAGAATCGCGCGCCGTTCGGCGTTGGAAACCATAATCTCGGTGGCAGCGATCGACGCCCGCACCGAAACGCCCGATTGTTGATTGATGTGCGGGCTTTGTCGCGCAAGGCGAATGGTCTCCTCGACGATCTCGTGCATGTACCGCGGCACCTCGACGCAGTAGTCACCGTTGCCGCGTTCCAGCATCGCGTTGCCGGTCGTGATCTCAATCGCCTGCTCCAGCCGCTGCGGATAGTGGGTACGAACGACCGATCCGATCCGGTCTTTGAGCGGCGTGACGATGCGCCCGCGGTTGGTATAGTCTTCCGGGTTCGCGCTGAACACCATGCACAGATCCAGATTCAACCGCACGGCGAACCCGCGAATCTGCACGTCACGCTCCTCGAGCACGTTGAATAAGCCCACCTGTATCCTCGGCGGCAGGTCGGGCAGCTCGTTGATGGCGAAAATGCACCGATTGCTTCGCGGCACGAGACCGAAGTGCATGATCGACTCGTCATTAAGATGTCGGCCTTCCGCGTGCTTGATGAGGTCGATCTCGCCGATGAGATCCGCGATCGTCACGTCCGGGGTCGCCAGCTTTTCGTTGAACCGCTCGTCGCGATGAACCCACCGAATCTCCGCGTCGTCTCCATGCTCTCGCAGAATCCTCTTGGACTCCGTGAACTGCGGATTCAACGGATCGTCCAGCAACTCCACGCCCGACAACACCGGAATGAACTCATCCAGCAGGCCAGGGAGCAGTCGAATCATGCGCGACTTAGCCTGCCCCCGCAGGCCCAGAAACAGAATATCGTGCTTGCTGAGCAGCGCGTTGACAATCTGCGGAACGACAGTCTCGTCGAACCCGACGATGCCAGGGAACAACACCTCCCCGCGTCGCAGCTTCCCAACGACGTTCCGTCGCAGTTCTTCTTTGACCGTGCATGGCGAATACTCGCTCTGACGCAGCGCACCGACGGTCTTTGGTTTTTGCATGGTAGCATCCCCCCGCTTTGGCGACCCTTCAACACCCATGCTATTTCTCGGCCAACACGTCGTCAATGTCCGCGACCCAACGCCCCTTGCCCGGGCGACCTCCGAGCGACTAGAATACCGTTGATGGATCTTTCCGCGCTCGTCATACACGACATCCCCAAACGCCTCGGATCGTTACCGCTCTCGCTGATGGCCTTGCTGAAGTGGTCCGGCGGCGATGTCCGCTACCGCTCGGTTAATGCCGCCCTCGGGCTTTCGGTGCGCACCACGGCCGTGCGCGGTTCGACTTGCATGGGATGGTGGTCAACGCACGACTGTGATCGCTTCCTCGTCGAAGCAGCAGCCATGTTCGGCATGCGACTCAGGCCTGTTCACCCCCCGGCGGCGGCCGTCGGGCTTGCCGACCACGAACCTTTCGACCAGCACTTCGAAGCGAGCTACGCCCCGCTGATTCGAACCGCACTCGACCACAAACAACCCGTGCTGGCGTGGTGCGGCTGGCCGGACGCGCGAGCGTCGCTCTGGGGGATCATCACAACCACCTGCGACGACGGAATCGGCTTTGCCGGCACGACGATGTGGTCGCACGAACAGCTCGTTGCCCTGATCCGACCGCCGATTCAACTCTACATCGTCGAAGAAATTCGACCGCGTCATCCGGACAACGCTCAGTTGCTGCGGACAGCCGTGTCGCGATTTCACGCCGTGCTGTGTGACCAGCAAGACGACAACAGCCACATCCTCAGCGGCGTCGCAGCCTACGACGAGTGGCTTCGCCGATTGAGCACACCGGACGTCTGCCCCTCGTGCGGCAGCGGCGGCGGGAAGTGCCACGTCCAACACGCGCGATTCATCTGTTCCGATAGGGCATCCGCGATGCGGTTCTTCGAGCACCATCGTGACGGGTCGGAGGGCAAACTTCGTGCAGCCATCGAAGCACTCATCGCCGAATGCCGCGGACCGATTCACGCCCTGGCAACGTCGCGCGATCCCGCCGCCGTCGACGTGCTGATCAGCACCCCCCAAGGACGAGAAGCGCTCGCCGCCGGAGTGCAGGCCGCCAAATCGTTCGACTCCGCCGAAGCAGAAGCACTGAACCAGATCGCCGAAATACTCTCCTGACGGGGGCTGAACTCGCAGGCGTGCAGGTGTGCCACTGCTCTCGAGCAGTGCGCGAACTCCGCCAACACCGCCGAGGGCATTGCTCAAGAGAAGCGAAACGCAAGCCTTCGGTGCCCGCCACGTGCAGATTGAGGTTTGGCGCTATTCTCGATTGACGACACCGCGTCACAGGCTCGAGCCCGCCACGCCCAGCATCCTCGCCCGCGTGACAACCACTGGAGGCATGCCGTGACTCAAGAACGTGTCGTGGAAACGCTTCAATGAAAACGAGTCACCCATCTTCTTCTTGTAATCTTCCCGAAGCTTGAGGATTTGCAGCTTGCCAAGCGTGTATTTGAGATAGGCCGGATCGAACGTGCCGCGTTCAGCCTCACGGCGCGATGCCAATCTCTCGGTGTACGCGTTGTTCATGAAGAATTCCGTCGCCTGATCGACTGTCATGCCTCGCGTGTGCATCTTGATCGCGCACAAGAACCGGCAGTTCCTCAGCAGGGCATCTTGAATCTGAGCAATCTCGTACATCGGGTCGTCGGCATGGAACCCCGCTTCAACCATCATCTGCTCGGTGTAGTGGGCCCAACCCTCAACCGCCGCATAGCTCACGAACGCTTTTTGAACGTCGCTGGGCGCGAGGTGGGTGTGGAGAAACTGAACGTAGTGGCCGGGGTAGGCTTCGTGCACCGACACGTTGGTCGCGATGTACCGGTTGAAGTCAGCCAACCACTGTCGCTTCTCTTCCGAGGTCCAATTCGGGTCGATCGGCGTCACGTCGTAATACGCCTCGGTCGCGACCGACTCGAAAGGCCCGGGCGTACTCATCATCGCGCTCGCCCAACGTGCAAACTTCGGCGTCTCAGTGACGATGGCGGGCACTTCCGACGGAATGGTGATCAAATCCTTCTCGATGCAAAACGACCGAATTCCGTCCAGTTCCGCCGCAATCGACGGGATGAGCATGTCTGCGGTGTACGCCTGCTTCTTCATCAAGGCGATCACTCCCCGGACGCTCTTACCTTGAAAATGCTGCTCAGCGATCACCTTCGCCCGGGCAAGATTGCGTTTCAGATCCGCTTCGCCCACCGCGATCAACCGATCGAGCGGCAAGTCAATCCCCTCGGTGTCACGCAGCATTTGGGAGAACAACACCGGACCGATCGCGAATGAACCGTCGGCGTGCGGCAGCTTCTCGCGTTGCAGGAACGCCACAAAAGCGTCCACCGCCCCCGCGGCGATTGCCGCATCGCGTTTCAACTCCGTCAGACCCTTCGCGTCTTTCACGTCGCGAAACGCCTCGCAAAGATCGTTGCGAATGAACTCAGCCGAACCCTTCAAGTTGTTGATCGCGACGTCACAAAACACCGTGGGCAACACGGCGTCGAGATTTCGCCGAGCATATTCAAACGAGCGTGGGGTGGCCTTCAGAAGCTTGTCAGCCGATCGCATGCGCTGCTCGAGCGACGCGTGGTCACGGCGAATCAGATTCAGCAGCCCCCAACTGACGTCGTACGTCATCGGGTTGCGACGGTAGACCTTCATATCGCGAAACTCAAACAGTTCACCAGCCACGGTGAACTTGAGAATGCGCAGGTCAATCTGCTTGGACGGGCTGAGCAACTTCGGCTTGAAGTGGTCGATCTGATCCATCGCAGCCGTGTTGTAACTGATCCAGTCGGCAATCGAACGGGACGACAGGTCCGGCAACACGCCGTCAAACTTGTGCAGCCCCGCCTCGGCAGCCTTGAACGGATGCGCCAACCAATAGCCTTCAACGTAAGTCTTGGCGAAGGCGTCGAAGTCGTGTTCGCGAAATCCACGATACGCCAGCGGACCAGCCCCACTCGCAAGCGAGACCACAACCCACAACAAACCGACCCGAACGCCCGTCGTGAACCTCGTCACAATCATCCGTACTCCCTCCCGAGAGTCGATTCGCCCGACCGACATCAGTCAAGACAAACCAACACACGACCCACCGATCCGCATGGCGAATCAGGCGTCACATGTACATCCCGCCATTGATGTTGATAACCTGCCCGGTGATGAACGACGCGTCCGGGTCCGCGAGGAAACGCACGGCCCGCGAAATCTCCTCCGGCTTGCCCAAACGACCCATCGGCGTGAGTTTCTTGACAATGTCCAGCGATTCCGGGGAGACGGCAGCGGTCATGTCCGTCTCGATGAAACCGGGCGCCACCGCGTTGACAGTCACTCCCTTCTTGGCCACCTCTCGCGCAAGCGACTTGGTGAACGCAATCAAACCGCCCTTGGCAACCGCATAGTTCGACTGACCGAAATTGCCCATCTGAGCGACAATCGACGTGATGTTGATGATCCTGCCCCAACCTCGCTCACACATCTTGCCCAACAGCGCACCGGTCACGTTGAACGGACCGTCCAAATTCACCAGCAGCACGTCCTTCCATTGATCGCGCGTCATCTTGAGAAACGATCGATCACGCGTGATGCCGGCGTTGTTCACCAGAATGTCCACAGCCCCGAATTCCCGAAAAACCTGCTCGGTCATCACGTGGGACTGCTCTTCGTTCGAAACGTCCGCCTGAAACGCCCTCGCCGAAACACCACCGGCTCGGAGTTCCTCAACAACCTCGTTCGCCGCCTCGGCATGCTTGACGTAGTTAACGGCGACGGCAGAACCCGCGCTCGCCAACGCCGAGCAACACGCACGACCAATGCCGCGCGACCCACCCGTGACCAGCGAAACCTTGCCTTTCAAATCCATGATGCTTTCCGCCTTTCCGGTCGAAACAATGCGCGATTGACAGCCGGGTATGTTGCACAATGCAACACCTTGCCAAGAGTATACTTGAGTGCCCCGTTCGACCCAAGGGGCGCGTGGAGAGTCTCGATTGATCGCGGCGAATCACCGCGCGAAGATCATGACGATGCGATACCACCAACCATCATTGCTGCGCCCGAACGCAATACCGCGAACGGTGCGCGACGACGCCCTACGGCGTCGGACGCCAACCCGCGTCCACCCAAAGACGACCGCTCACCGACGCATTACACGCCAAAAAGCAAATCGCGTCGGCGATTTCTTCCGGCAAGATCAAGCGACCTAACTGCGTCTGCGGCAGAATGTGCTTTGCGACATACTCTTCACCCAGCGACTTGACCATCGCGGTGTCGGTGAACCCGGGATGAATGATCGCACACCGCATCCCGTGATAAATCGCCTCCATCGCAAACGTCGCTTGAGCACCTTCCAGCCCCGCCTTGGCCGTCGCATAGCTGATCTGACCCCGGTTGCCCGCGGACGACACCGACCCGATCAGAACAACGCATCCTTGAACACCCTCGTCAGCCGTCCACTTCTTCAATCCCCGGTCTTTTCGGTCTTGCGCAACGCTCGCGATCGTCTCCATGGCCCAATAGATCGGAGCAACCAGGTTCACCCGCATCACCCGGTCGAACATCTCTTCCGGATAAACCTCGACCTTGTCGGTCTCGCGATTGACCTTGACCGCCAGTCGATCGCCGGTGATGCCCGCCGCCGGAACGCAAATCGACACAGGACCAAAACGTGACCGCATCTCGGAAAAAACACTGCGACGAAACTCCGCGTTCGTAACGTCCCCGCTGAAGGGAATCAACGCCTCACGCTCGAAATGCCTGTTCGCCTTCTCACAAAAGGTGTGGACCTCGTCAAGCTGATCCACCACCGCGATCGCCTTCGCGCCCTCGCGAGCAAGCGCCACCGTCACCGCCCGACCAATGCCACGCGCCCCGCCCGTCACCACCGCCGTCTTGGTCCTCAAGTCGAGACGATGGTCCTGCCAGTTCTCAACGAATCGCATGCTGCCGTTGGATTCACTCATCAATCATTCGCCTCACAACCTTGGGAATCAAACGGGGTCAAACAATGGGATCTATCACATCAACAGGGGTCCGATCGCTCAGCCAACCAATCACACGTCATCGGCCAAAGCTCGCGATGGGCCTTCGACCCGACCGACAGCCCAATGTGGCCGGCCGGAAACCGAACGCTCTTTCGATCGGTGGAACCCACCGCATCGTTGAACGGCAGGCTTTGACCGCACGGTACGAGATGGTCGTGCTCAGCCGTCAGGTTCAGTATCGGACAGGTGATTTCTTTGAAATCGACCCGGCGCCCGCCGATGTCGAGTTTGCCGTTGATCAATTCGTTGCGCTGAAAACAATTCTTGACGAACTGGCGAAACGTCTCACCCGCAATGGGAATGTTGTCGTTCAACCAAGTCTCCATCGCGAAGAAGTCTTCGAGGAACTTTTCGTCCTCCATGCGCTTGTAGAAGTTGATCGGCTTGCTGAGGAAGTTCTGCACCGGTTTGAGCATCTGAAAAGAAGACTGCAACCACTCCGCCGGTGCGTTGCCGTACACCTCGAGCATCTTGTCGACGTCGAAGTATTCGGCATCGGTCCAGACGCTCAATAGGCTGTCTTTACGCGACCAATCGACCGGGGCTGCCATCAGAATCAGGTTCTTCACCTTGTCCGGATGCAGCGCGGTGTACATCGCGCTCAGCGAACCGCCCATGCAGTAACCCAGCACATTGACCTGCGAACATCCGCTGCGCTCGCGCACGTCGTCCACAACATGGTCGAGATAACGACGCACGTAATCGTTGAGATCAAGATGGCGATCGCTGCGACTTGGAACGCCCCAATCGACGTTGTACACGTCAAATCCCCGATCGAGAAAACGCTCCACAACACTCTTGCCGGGGCGAAGGTCGAGGATGTAAGGGCGATTCACCAGGGCGAACACCACGATGAGCGGCGTCTCGTACACCTTCGGCACGTCGCTTCGGTAATGAAGCAGCCGCAGCTTGTTCTCGCGATAGACAGTGTCACTGGGTGTCACTCCGACGCGGACGTTACGCGCGACTTCAGCGACCTTCGGCAACGCAAAGACTTTCTGCAAATGCTCTTGCCACCACCCCGTGACGGCATCCGGAGCGAGTTGCCATGGATTCGACGGTGCTGTGCTTGTGGCCATGCGTCCCTCCTGCGTCAGCGACTCGGTCGCCGGGTTTTCTTGCTCTTGGTCTTCTTAACGCTCTTGCCCTCGTCGGCCGACCGACCCGCGCCCGTAGGCTGTTTGGACGCCTTTGGGTTTGCCCCTTCCAGCCGATCAAGACGTTCAGCGAGCGCGTCGAGTTTGCCCGTCACGCGCTGCTCCATCTCCCGAACCGCCTGCACCAGCCCGTCGATGTCTGAAGCGGCGGGCATCTGCAAGTCTTCAAGATTCTTCGTCAGAAACGCGTTGATCTGTTGGCGAAACGCCAACGCGTTGTCCATCGACGACTTCATCGCCTTGAGGAACTGCTCGCTACGCATGAACTGATCAGCGTGTTTGCTCAATACGCCGAAAAAGCCCTCGCGCATTTGTTCGAGCATCTCCGGCGACATCGGCGGTGTGCTCATGCCGACCGAACCCATCCGGCTCATGAAGTCCGTCCAAAACCCGGTCAGTGGGTCGACGCTCGCGCTGGAATGGTTTCCGTCAGCCACAAAATGCTCCTCGGGAGGCAAGGATTCTCGGGCCGCCCAGTGGGTCAGCCCCAAAGCACAACTCATCCGCCGCCACGGCAGCGGCCGAACATCGGTTCAACACAATCTCCCCCATCATTCTTTGCAGGGACAACACTGATGCGATGTCACCCTTGAGTCTTCGAGTGTGCCACTGCTCTTGAGCACGAACTCCACGATTTCCCCCGATGGGCACTGCTTGAAAGCAGTGGCACACAAAACGGCATTCCCCGCCACAAGCAGATCGAGGCGCGACGTTAGTGATCGCAACGTTCGATCGCGATGGCGCTCGCCTCTCCCCCGCCGATACACAAACAGGCGATGCCGAGTTTCTTTCCTCGAATCTTCAAAGCATTCATCAACGTAACCACAATGCGGGCACCGGTCGCGCCAAGCGGATGCCCCAGAGCAACCGCCCCGCCAAACACGTTGACCTTCTCGTGCGGCAACGACAGCTCTTTCATCGCGACCATCGTGACGACCGCAAACGCTTCGTTGATCTCGAACAGATCCACGTCAGCGGTCTTGATCGACAAACGATCGCACAACTTCTTGATGGCATGCACCGGGGCGACGGTGAACCGGTCCGGCTCCATCGCCACGTTGGCATGCCCCAGAATCCGAGCGTCGGGCGAAATGCCCAACGACCTCGCCCGCTCTTTCTCAACCACCACCGCTGCGGCTGCCCCGTCACTAATGCCCGACGCGTTGCCGGCCGTAACCGTTCCGGCCGGATCGAACGCCGGTTTGAGTTTGCGCAACTTTTCTTCGACGAACCTGGCCGGCTCTTCGTCGCGATCAACGATCGTCGTGCCCTTGCGACCGATCACCTCGACCGGGACGACCACGTTTTCGAAATGTCCCGCCTCCTGAGCGCCCAGCGCCCGCCGGAAACTCTCGACCGAAAACGCATCCTGATCTTCCCGCGTGAATCCGAATTCGCCCGCACAGCGATCCCCGCACGTGCCCATGTGAACGTTGTTGTAAGCGTCCCACAGCCCGTCGTGGACCATCGAGTCAACCACCTTCCCATCGCCCATGCGCAACCCGCGCCGAACCTTGGGAAGCAGATACGGCGCCCCGGTCATGCTCTCCGTTCCACCAGCCACCACCAGATCAGCGTCGCCGCATTGCACCGCTTGGGCGGACAGGATGATCGCGCGAAGCGAGGAACCGCATACCTTATTGACCGTCGTCGCACCGCAAGAAACCGGCAGCCCCGCGCCCAGCGCCGCCTGACGTGCGATGTTCTGACCAAGACCCGCTCCGATCACATTGCCGAAGATGACTTCGTCAACGTCACCGACCTTAACCCGCCCACGAACCAGGGCAGCCTCGATGACCGCCGACCCGAGCTTGGCAGCCGACACGTCGGCAAACGCCCCGTGGAACATCCCCATCGGAGTTCGCGACCCTCCCGCAAGATAAACGTCCTTCAGCATGGCTTCTTACCTTTCATGATTCCAACAACAGCTCGTGCGAGCCATCGCCCCATATTGAACCACGAACCTCGCCATGCGTGAACCACGCTCCAGCAGGCCACCCACGAACGACGGTGGCTTCGGACTCCGTCGCATCACCTCGACGCCATCGGATCGAACCGGCAGACCGACCTACTTGGCCGACTTGCCACCGTTCTTGCCGGCAGAAGCGGCTGAACAACACGACTGCGACACCTTCGACCAATTCTCAAACGCGCTGGTTTGCACGTCAGCCAGCGTATCGAAGCTGGACCGCATCAATCCGAACGATGCCTGCCACGCGCCAAGCGTGTTGTCGACAGCCTTGGCTTCGAACGCGTTCTCCACGATATCGAACGAACGCCGCATCGCGTCGAGCCCATTCTTGTTCTGCTCGTCGAACGCAGAACGAAAACGTTCCACGGTCTTCTTCGCCGCGGGAACGGCGTCGCGAGTCGCCTTCTCGGTCTGACTGCGAAATTCGTCGAATCCCTTGTCGAAGGCCTCGGTCCAAAAACGGGTCGCCTCACGCTGGAACTTCGCACCGCTCTCGAACGCCTGATTCATCATCGCTGCGGACTGCTTGAACAGCCCGCCCATCACATCCGTCATTTGCTCATTCATCGTTGCTCACACCTTTCCAAAACGCCGGGAACCGGACCCGGCGATGATTTCTAGTCCATCCGATAGTCAATATACACGATAGACGCTCCCGGTCAAGCGGTTTTTTGCGTTCGCACAATCGACGATATGATTGTAACCATTTGCAAAACAGTGCGTTATGGTCAACAAGAGATGTTTTGTTGACATAATTACGAGATTGCGTTAGGATTCCTACGCCGTCGGGAGGCGAACATTACCAATGGACCAACCAACAGACACCCAACATCTGGATATCAAAAAGTACTCCAACAGGCGTTTTTACGATGCCACACGAAGTCGCCATGTCACCCTTGGCGAAATGCACGAGTTGATTTGCACCGGCCACGATCTGACCATCACAGATTCCAAGACCGGCCAGGACATCACCAATGTTGTGCTGACGCAGATCATTCTCGATCGCGACCCGCCCAAGCTCGACATCTTCCCACCCGACATCCTTCACCAGATGATCCGCACCCAACAGCAATACCTAGGCTCGGTGGTCGAACAGTTCTTCTCTCAGGTCCTCGATGCCCACAAAGGGTCGCAGCAGCAGTGGATGCAATTCGTCCGCAATACCTTCGGCGCAGCAACAGCCAACCCGTTGAACCCCATGGACTGGACCAAATCGCTGTTCGCAGCGATGACACCGCCCGCCATGCGCACGACCGACACTTCCGCGAACACAGACGCCCCGGCGAAACCCAACAAGCGGGAAGTCGAAGAACTGCAGGACCAAGTGGCAAGACTGACCCGGCTGGTGGAACAACTCGCCGATCAGCATAACGAATCCTAACGATCAGCGACCACCACCCTCCGGGGTTGGCCGACAATGCCGTCGCGGTTACGCTGCAGGCCTCCAGTGACCGTCAGGCGTCGATCATCAACGTGACGAAACTGGTCGAACGCGAGACTGAACCGTGTTGTTTGCCGTCAATAAAAACCCGACCCGTAGCGACCTAAGAAGCTTCGGCCTGACCATTCTGATCGGCTTCGGCGTGATCGGCGGGCTGGCGTGGTGGGTCAACGGGTGGACGACGGCTGCCATCATCCTGTGGACGGCTGGCGTCGTCGTTTGCACCGTCGCAATGCTGTCAGCCGGCGCGGGTACGAAGATCTACGTGGTTTGGATGTCCATCGGGGCGGCGATCGGCCGGGTCGTCATGCCGATCTTTTTCACCTTGGTGTTTTTCACAATCCTGCCGGTGTTTTCGCTGATCCGGTTCACAGACCCGTTGCGCCTGAAACTGAAACGTGACGGCACGTACTGGCTGCCGCACAAACACCACGACGCCACCATCGAGCGTATGCTCCGACCATTCTAGGGGATCTGCCGAGTGTACGTTCTGGGAATCTCATGCTTCTACCACGATGCCGGGGTCGCCCTGGTGCGTGACGGCCAACTCGTCGCCGCCGCGGAAGAAGAACGGTTCAACCGCAAGAAGCATTTCAGCGACTTCCCGAAGCTCGCCCTCGAATACTGCCTCAAGGAGGCGGGCATCACCATCGAACAAGTCGACCACGTCGGGTTCTACGAAAAGCCGTTCGTCAAATTCAACCGAATCCTGGAGACCATTCTCACCTGTTGGCCTCGGTCCTACGCGAACTGGATCAACAGCATGCCGGTCTGGCTGTCTCAAAAGCTCAACATGACCCGCACGCTGCAAAAAGAACTCGGTGTCCGCAAAGACATCCTCTACTGCCAGCACCATCTCTCCCACGCCGCCAGCGCGTTTCTCGTCAGCCCGTTCGATGAGGCGGCCATCATCACCACCGACGGCGTTGGCGAGTGGACCACCACGGGGTGGGGCGTTGGGCGAGGCTACGACATTGATCTGACCCACGAGATTCGCTTCCCGCACTCGGTCGGACTGCTGTTCAGCGCTATCACAGCCTACCTCGGTTTTCGGGTGAACGATGCGGAATGGAAGGTGATGGGGCTTGCTCCGTACGGCAAGCCGACCTACGTCGATCAGTTCCGCAAGGTGGTCGACATCCGCGACGACGGCAGCTTCCGTCTGAACATGAAGTACTTCTCCCACACCTATTCGAGCAAATCCATGTTCAACAAACGATGGGAGCGGCTGTTCGGAAGGCCGATGCGACCAGCCGAGACCGAGTTGGGCGACTTTCACCGCGACATCGCCCACTCCGGCCAAAAGATCATCGAAGAAATCATGGTCAAGATGGCCAACCACGTCCATCGCGAGACGGGCATGAAGAACCTGTGCATCGCGGGCGGGGTGGGACTCAACTGCGTCGCGAACTGGCGGATGCTGCAGGAGTCGGGATTCGACAACGTGTTCATCCAACCGGCGGCGGGCGATTCCGGGGGGGCGCTCGGGGCCGCCTTTTACATCTACAATTCCGTGCTCAAGAACGACCGCTCCTTCGTGATGCGACACGCGAGTTGGGGACCAAGCTTCTCCGACGATGAAATCGTCGACGTGCTGTCGCGGAACGGGGCGCAGTACGAGGTCTTCGAGAGCGAAGACGCGCTCGTGGAAAAAACGGCTGAGATGATCGAGCAAGGCTTGGTCATCGGATGGTTTCAGGGGCGGCTGGAGTTCGGCCCGCGGGCGTTGGGCTCGCGATCGCTGCTGGCCGACGCCCGCAGCAACAAGATGAAAGACATCATCAACGCCAAGGTGAAGTTTAGAGAGGCGTTTCGCCCGTTTGCGCCCGCGATTCTCAAGGAATGTGCCCACGAGTATTTTGAGATGCCGGCGGGAATGGACGCACCGTTCATGCTGCTCGTGCCGAAGGTGCGGCAGGAGAAACGATCGGTCATTCCCGCCGTCACGCACGAAGACGGAACCGGGCGCGTGCAAACCGTGACTGAAGAGGACAACGGAATCTACTATCGACTGATCAAGGCATTTCAGCGGCGGACCGGCGTGCCGGTCGTCATCAATACCTCGTTCAACGTTCGCGGCGAGCCGATTGTGTGCACGCCTCAAGACGCCTACAATACATTCCTGCGAACGGGGATCGACGTCGTCGTCATGGGCCGATGCGTCGTCAGCCAGAAACCGGGCGAAGTGGACTACGAGGCGGGAACCAAGCGAAGCGTCGAGTTGGAATCCACGTCGCTGCTCAAAACGTAATAGCCCGCTCGGCACGCTGCACAGCCAGACACGACGGATCGAGTGACGATACGATGGCCAATCAGTCGCTGATTAAAGAATTCATCCTCTTCGTCAAGCACGAGAAGAAGTACTGGATGATCCCCCTGATCGTCGTTCTGCTGATCGTCGGCGCGCTGATCGTGTTCACGTCGTCGTCGCCGCTCGCACCATTTCTGTACCCGCTCTTCTGATTCAGCCGGGCAAGAGACACCGCTCCAATCAGCAGGTCTTCGGGCCGATAACCGCGTGAAAAAACCGGGACGCCCGATGGTGGCCTTGGTACAATAGGGCGGCTTGATTAGGTGAAGCACCGGACAATGCCGGGCGGGAGAAGAAGCGTTGTAGTGTGGGGCGTTGATGGGGGAGTCGAAACAATGTCAGAATCCGACGAATCGGTGATCGATAGCCTGAAGCGTCTGTCGGGCGTCGAAGATCCGCACCTTTCCAAACGAGCCGAGCCGCGAATCATCCTTCGCGAAAAGGCCACCCTCGATCTGCAGCGTCAAAACGGTGAGTTGTTCTCGGTGGTGGTGATGAACGTTTCCGACTCGGGGATTGGCTTTCTCTGTCGACGCAAACTCGACACCCACGAGCACATCGGCTTACGTCGTGGCTACCAGAACGATGACAAGTTCGAACGGTTCGAGGTGCGACGAGACACGGGCACGATCGGCGGCTACAAGGTCGGCGTGGTCGTCGCCTGAGTCGCGCGGGCCTGGACGTTTTGACGTCGGCACCTGCGCGTCGCTCATCCCTCGCGCCTTGCCCAATACGGCAACGGCGTGCCGACGATCAACCACCGAGCACCCCGGCGTCATCCGCCAACCGGCAACGTCAGTTGCGGTCCCGA
Source organism: uncultured Phycisphaeraceae bacterium (assembly GCA_964416845.1). GTDB lineage: Bacteria > Planctomycetota > Phycisphaerae > UBA1845 > UBA1845 > CAYQFV01. The sequence goes on from CAYQFV010000019.1 coordinate 36,019, forward strand.
GTTCTGGATCTCGCCCGCCCGCAATGCGAACAGTTGGCCAAGAAGTGAAAACGTTGACTTGGATTCGAGATCGTCATCGTCGATGTAGAACCAAAATCCGCGATACGGAACTGCTACTGAAGCATGCGCAGGGCGATTGTTTCGCGAATGAACGCGTAGGAGATCACCCGTGACTTCTGCCCAATCAAACGGCTGCCCATCGGCATCGTGCGTCACGGTGACCAGGTTTGCGTTGGAATGCGCAGCCGGCACCTCGATCGCGTGGGATAAGTAAAACAGGACGCCCATCAGCGAACGCGGGGCGATGGAAAGACGGTGCAGGTCGTCCTTGCTGTTCGCATCCCGTGTCGCCGTCTCGCCTGCTGCTTGAAGGGCGAACGTCGACACCTGCGTATCCAAGCCGAGCACTTCGGCAAATTCCCTCCATCGGAGGTCGTCGCGGGCTGCTCTCGCCACGCGCATCACGAGCGACCGCGACGGCGCGGTCACCACATAACGATCAGGCGAATCTTCCACGGGCTGAAACGTCAAGCCGTCGCGAGCGGCGTTGATCAGATCCGACGCACTGACAGACTCCGTCGCGATCGGAGGCGACACGACTCTACGTCCCGGCTGGTATCCAATCTGTAGAGCCCCCTGCCACGCAAGATCGCGCCAAAGAGACGACGCCCTCGCGAAATCGCGATAGGGCGACGCTTCGTGCGGCGTGGGACCCGACGCCCGAGACGCATTGTCCCGCCCGTTCATCTGTTGCACCGTGACGCGGAGCACGCGATCGGCGCTCCAGCCGGATCGAATCAATAGGAGGATCGCGTCTAGACCGATCGGTTCGAGCATCCGCGTCGCGAACATGTCGCCCTGAAGCGGAGTGAACGTGACGGTCGGACGTTCGGTGAAACCGACCCTACCGTCGATCCTCAACACGTTCGGATTGAGCGGGTTGGCGCCCACGTTTTCATTGAGCGTACCGGTCGCAGCGGCTGACTGGTCAAACTGGAATTGTGCGGAAACGCTGCTCACTTCCAGGAAGAAGGGCTGATCGCGATATTTGAGACGCACGAGGTTGAGCAACAATTGCTCGTTGGTCGTCTGTTGAATAGCTTGATTGTAGCCAGTCCGAGTCGACCGCAGCATCTTCGGTCCCATCGCACAGCCGGTCACCAAGCCCGTCGTCACCGCCGCCACTGCCGCCGCCCTGCACCAACGCAACACACGCCCCATCAGCACGCCCCCGATCCTTGGATTTGGACCATTCCGCACCGCCGCGGCGAAACCAATCCCTGATTCGGGCTAACATCCGAAGCCGTTCGTGCCTGCATGAAGTCCACCTGCCTGTTGACTGACCGCGTCGGTCTCAACCCCGTTCGCAATACATCGCAGCCGACACCCGATGTGGCTGAATCCTAAATCAGCGCCCAACTTCCCGCAACGACCAGACCGCGCGACCACTCCGATGATCTGCTATACTTCCGTCGCGTTCCGTCGGGGTGTTGGATTTCGCCATTGTTCTTGAAAGTCGTCAATCATGCACACGCTTAAGCTTGTTGCCATCGTTCCGATCTGTTGGGTACTCGGCTGCGCAACCGACGCGTTGCCGCAGCCGGATAACCAAAACGATAACGCCGCCGCTCCCACCCAGCGACCTACGATCAATCTCGACGAGGCGTGCCCATCCCTCGACGCCCAACTGGCGGGCGACATTCTTCAACGCGCGACGGACGATTTCGCCAACAACGTGTCGCGACCGACCGCAACCGAGACGATGATCCGAAACTGCGATGACCCGTGCGATCAACAGCTTACAATTTGTCGTGACGACTGTGCGATACAATCCGACCAGCCTCCCGACGACACCACCGACCAGACCGACGTACCCGTCGACGGATCCAACGGGAACGCGAACCAAGCCGATGCGGCTGACGCTTGTGCTGCCAACTGCGACCGCGACCTCCAGGACTGCCGAATCGAGTGCATCATCTGCGGCGGGCTGCTGATCGACGTCGTTTATGACGTGCCGATCCCCGGGCCGCCAGGTCCGCCGGGCGAACAAGGCCCAGCCGGTCCGCAAGGGCCTCCCGGAACCCCCGGAACGCCCGGGGTGGTCGTATCCAACGTTGCACTCTGCTCCGCCACCGCAACGAGCTGCGCCGACATCTGCTCGTCAGCCGCCGCCGTGATCGCCGAGATTCCAGGCCCCTGTCAGGTCACGTCAACCTCTGGCCCCTGCCAAATCGCCGGCCAACCGGGCGACGGCGTCTGTTGCGTCTGCGAGCAGTAGCCATGAATGGGAGACCAGCCAGCGCCGCCCTTGGGTCGAAGCGATGGGTCCGTGACGGTATTGGCTGGGCCGTTTCGTCCCATTAGGGACGCTGCGACAATAGCCCAGCGATTCATCGCTGGGATTGCCGAGCCTCAAACAAACAGAGCCCCGGAGGGACGGTTGAACGTCGACTTCCCTTCAATCGTCCCTCCGGGACTCCGCCTTCTAACCGAACCAGTTTTCCCAGCGAT
>CAYQFV010000020.1:0-31900 GCA_964416845.1 uncultured Phycisphaeraceae bacterium
GATCTACGACAAAGATGGTCGCCTAACGTTTCGTGATCGCCTCGAAGGCAGCAGCGGGTTTTGGGGCACGCTGGGTGCGACCAACATGGTGTTCGATCCGGAGGTGATTTACGACCCACATTCGGATCGGTTCATGGTGATGGCCAACGAGCGCACCGACCCGACGGGCGTTACCGGACAGTCTCTCTTCTTGCTTGCCGTTTCGGATGGTTCGAACCCGAATGGAGCTTGGCACAAGTTTCGCATCGATGTGACGGCGCTCGCCGGCGCAACCGTGATCGACTCACCCAACATCGGCGTCGATGCGAATGTCGTCTACCTCACCGCCGACTTTCTAGGCCCGCCGAAGCACCTGATCGTGATGCTGGAGAAATCCGCATTGATGAATGGCACGATAGGCGTGATGACGCACTTGGTCGTCGATAACGAGAGCCAATCGTATGGCATCCCGGTCATCCACGGCACGGCCCCCGCGATGTATCTCCTCGAAGCTGCGGGCGGATTCATCAACACCTCGCTGCAGATCCACGCAATTCGAGATCCTTTGGGCACGCCCACCTTGGAAACGGTGATTGTTCCAACTCCCGAATACCGCCGGGCTGAGCAACCCCCACAGTTGGGTACGTCCGCGCGGTTGCTGACGTTTGACAACCGGTTTTGGAGTTGCGTTTATCGCAACGGATCCCTGTGGGCGACGCATCACGTGACCCGTTCGGCTGCTGACCCGCGCGTGATTCAGCGATGGTATGAATTCGACCTGAACGGTTGGCCTGCGGATGGGGCGGGGCTGCCGACGATCGCGCAGTGGGGAGACGTTGACCCCGGACCGGGCATTCGCACGTTTTTTGGAGCGATCGGAGTTGATCCACAGAACAACATGGGCATGGTTTTTTCGAGGTCGAGCCCGAACGAATACGTTTCAATTGGAAGAACGGGTAGATTGGCAACCGACGCGCTGGGCACGACCCGTCCGATGGTGATCGTGAAGCAAAGCACGTCGCCGACCACGGAATCGCCGGCACGTTGGGGCGACTACGGCGGGATCGTGGTGGACCCGGTCGACGATCAGACGTTCTGGATTCATCATCAGTACCGCACATTCAACTGGCTGACGTGGGTGGGCACGTTCAGCTATTCCGACACGACGTCGCCGACCATCGTCTCAACCGACCCATTCAACGGGTACATCGATCCACGTTTGGAGAGCAGCGACGGCGTGTCGCTTGACCGAGGGATCACTCACGTGAGAATCACGTTCTCCGAGCGGGTCGTCACCGCCGGGGCGACAGCCATCGACGCTTCGGCGTTTTCGATGTCCGTGACGGGCGGCGTGAATCCTGGTATCGCGTGGATCGACGCGAGCGCCAACCCGACGATCGAAATCGAACTGGGGGGCGTCATACCTGTGGGCGAATGGACCACCATCACCGCGCGGGTGCAGGACCTGTCCGGCAATCTTGCCGTGCCGCAAGTGATTTACGGATTCCTACCAGGCGACCTGAGTCAAGACGCGCTGGTGTCACCGAAGGATCTCGTGCGATTTCGACAGTACCTTGCGGGCGTCATGATTCCGCCGGAGGGTGACGTATCGCTATTCCTGGACATGGATCGTGACGGCCAAATCGTCCCGCAGGATTTGACCCGCTTCCGACAGACCATACGCGGCACTGGGCTGGCAACTCGACCCTGGAGCGGCGAAACGCTCCCCTGACCCCGCCCCGGGATTCCTGAAACCGCTATGGGCTATGGAATGAAGAATTCGATAAATGGCACCCTTCCGCACTCTTCCCAGCCCTTAGCCCTGCGGCAAAAACAGATAAACAGACCGTTGGTGGGCAGGATGATGACACTGCACACTTCGTTAGGCCCGGTAGCGACGCAAGAGGGGCTGGGCGCGGTCGCTGCGGCTGATTGAACATCTTGCCGGGCGCCGAACTCTCCCTGCTGTTCGGAGGCGGCAGGCAACAAGCGAGCCAAGACGTCTTCGTCCATCGAGACGACCTCGCTCCCGCCGTCCGTGATGTCCAGCGCAAGCGCAACACCAAACATCTCCTCGTCGTCGCCGCGAACGAACACGGACAAGTGCACGCCATCGCTCATATTGGCGATCGCAAGCAACGTGTCACTACCTGCCCGGGCCAAGATCGCAGCCCCTGAATCCTGGAATGGTTGAAACGTTTCAGTCTGGAAGTCGAAGTGATCGATCAGCTCCATGTACCCCGCATAAAGCCCCGGGTCGGTCTCCTGCAACGCGTCAAAATCCTGAACAGGGAGTCCGGTGAACTGTTCAATGTCATCCGCGTCGTTCTCCGCCGCCGACAGAGACTCGGCTGTGCTGCTGTTCTCCTCCCGAGCAGCGGCTGCCTCTTCTCTCGGCACCATCTCGTCGGTCGCGACAGGAAGTAGCCGCCGCAACACGTCCTGGTCCATAGCGACAATCTCACTGCCGTTGCCCGTGATGTCCACCCTGAGCGCCGAGTCGTACATCACCTCACCGCTCGCCCGGACAGCCACCAACAGGCGAACGCGATCACTCGTGCGATGAACGAGGAACAGTGCGTTCTCACCCACTCTCGCCACGCTCAGCGGGTTACGTTGCTCTTCGCCGGCAGCCTCAGCGATCGCGCTCTTCAGCAACGGATAGAGCGCCGGCGCCGTCTCCGCCAAGTCGTCCAGAACCATGCCTTCGGTCAACACTTCAACGTCTCCAGCCCCAAACTCCGCCGATTCGCCCGACTCCGCCCTACTTGCGCCCGCCGTTTGCTCAGATGATCGAACCAATTCGCGCGAGTGCTTCTTTCTGGAGGCCTCACGATCCTTCGACTGAACGCCAACCTGAGCAACCACAACCGCGCCACAAACTGCCAACACCGCAGCAACGATTCCAATCTTCATGGCATTTCTCCCAGAAACTCGACCGGTCTATTGGTACTGGCGCTCTCGTTTCGTCACATTCCGACCACCTCGTCCCCAGGAAACGACAGCCCGGACGCCAGGGTTACGGGGTATCGGAAGGAGAGACAGGTTCAAACGCAACACACTGGCAGGCAGTATCGTCCCGCCGAAAAACACCAACTCAATCGCCTGCGCGGACGAAAGCGGGATCGATAGGGAATCTTCACTTTCCCCACTGTCGAGGCTCTCGCTGGATGTCAGGTCGTTCTCATCTTCCCGAATGGGAAAGGGGCGAAATGCGATCTGGGCAAGCATTTCGTACGTCAAAGGTATGCCGCCATCCTCGGTCAGACCCGGTAAGCCGTTCGGGTCGATTGCGTACATCATATCCATGAGCTCTTCAGCCGAGATGACCACGCCCGGATCAGCGGTGGCCTCTTCGGTCTGTGGTTTTGGAGGGGGGGGGCTCTGCAAGGGCTGCGGAACCGAAGTATCCCAAAATGAAAAGAGACGATACCGTGAGGTGGTTCCTAGGCTTCATGACACGCCCCCAGATTCCTGGTCGCCTGCCCGCTAGTAGATCAATGGCGCCAACGCAAGCCGAATGCCACAGAGCGTACACCGCGCCCAACCTATTCTGATCGGCATGCTACGCCCCGTTCTCCAATTTGTCAAAGCTTTTCTTAAAAAAAAGTGCAAGCAGCGACATCAGCCGAAACTCGAGACCTCGCCAATCGCGCTCTCGCGCCTGATTCGCACCGGCAAGCCCACCCCCTCAGGCGGCTCGCCTGGCTATCGGCCAGACCGGTTCTCAGGTTAGTATTCGGGGAATCGTTCATTTGGTATGATGATTGCTAGATGTTATCGACCTGGATAACAGGATCCGGAGCGTAAGGAGAAGATACAGCGATGTCCGAACTAAACCCGTTTAAGATTGCCCAGGCCCAACTTGGCGAAGCGGCTGCGTTACTTGGCCTGGACAAGGCAACGCACGAGCTCTTGCGTTGGCCGATGCGTGAACATCGGTTCTTGCTACCCGTGAAGATGGATACCGGCGAGACGCGGATTTTTCATGCGTATCGCGTTCAATACAACGCAGCCCGTGGGCCGACGAAGGGCGGCTTGCGTTGGCACCCGGATGAAACGATCGACACGGTTCGCGCGCTCGCCGCTTGGATGACGTGGAAGACAGCCGTTGTGGACATCCCGCTTGGTGGCGGCAAAGGCGGCGTGACGTGCAATCCGAAGGAACTCTCCGAAGGTGAGAAGGAGCGATTGGCAAGATCGTACATCCGGGCGGCGGCTGGCTTGCTCGCGGTGGATCGCGACGTGCCCGCCCCCGACGTCTACACCACGCCGCAGATCATGGCGTGGATGCTGGACGAGTACGAGACGATTAAAGGGCATGCCCATCCGGGCGTGATCACGGGCAAGCCCCTTCCGCTGGGCGGTAGTCAAGGTCGCGGTGACGCGACCGCTCGCGGAGGCGTGTACACGGTGCGCGAAGCGACCAAGGTCCTCAAGATTGACGCGTCGACTGCATCGTACGCTGTCCAGGGCTTCGGCAACGCCGGTCAATTCGCCGCGACCTTGCACCGAGAGATTCTTGGAGGCGGCAAACTGCTGGCTGCCAGCGACTCGCGCGGAGGAGTCTACTGCAAAGACGGGATCGACCCGCAAAAGCTCGTCCATCACAAGCAGGAAACCGGCCAAGTGGCTGGCTTCCCCGGCACCGAGCCGATCTCGAACGAAAAGCTGCTCGAACTGGACGTTCAGGTGTTGTATCCCGCGGCGCTCGAGAACGCGATCGGTGGCGAAAACGCCGGCCGGATCAAGGCGAAAATTGTCTGTGAGTTGGCCAACGGCCCGACCACGCCGGAGGCGGACAAGGTGCTCCACGAAAACGGCGTGTTCGTCATTCCTGATTTTCTGGCGAACGCGGGCGGCGTGACCGTGTCGTATTTCGAGCAGGTCCAAAACACCTACAACTACTACTGGTCACTGCAAGACGTTCACCAGCAGCTCGATCGGCGAATGACTGAGGCGTTTCACGCGGTGCACGCGATGTCGCAGAAGGAAAAAGTGCACATGCGGTTGGCTGCGTACCTCGTGTCTGTCTCCCGCGTGGCTGAAGCGTGCAAGCTACGCGGATGGGTCTAACCGGACCCTCTCAACAATTCCAACGCCGCGGCGAACCGGTGAGTTCGTCGCGGCTTTTTGATAGCTGACTGCGTCCTGTCAGGATCCAAAAATGGACGCGGCAGGGTCGGACGAATCAGACCCTGCCGCTGACCACAATGCCGCGTCGTACTATGTTCCGCCGAGTCGCGGCGGCCTCGTCGGGCGATGTAGACTATCCACCGAGCAAGGATAAGACGTTCTGCTGTTGGGCGTTGGCAATCGCAAGAATGCTCGTCCCAGCTTGAACAAGAATCTGTGATCGCGTTAGGTCGGTCGTTTCGACCGCAAAGTCGGTGTCGCGGATGACCGACTCGGAGGCCGTCAAGTTCTCGACCGATACCTGCAACTGGTTGATGTTGGGTTGCAGCTTGTTTCGTTCGAACGCGCCGAGTCGCCCGCGTAGGACAGCCACTTGGGTGATGACCTCGTCGACGACCTTGGAAGCGGACGAGAAACTCCCGCTTCTCAACGAGAGCGAACCACCGCTCTTGACATCGGAGAGAAAGCCCACGAGACGGTTGCCGAGCTTGTTGGCCTGCATGCTCTTGACTCCGATGCTCTCTTGCTGATTGACGTTGACGCGCGGCCCGAGTTGATAAAGCGATCCTCCGGAAGTGATCGCGAAGTTGGTCTTTCCCGATCCGAAGGATGTGTCGAGTACGACGTCGACGTTGAGAAGGAACGACGTGAGGGAAAGTTTCAGCCCGTCCCCGACGGTGGACGCGCCGTTGATGGTTCCCACGGCGTCTCGTCCGACGCGGCGTCCGCCACCGGAAGTCGCGTCGACGACCACTCCATTACGATCTTCAAGAAAGAACGGTGCGCTGCCCTGCTGTACGCCGACGCTGACAAACGCATCCGAACCAAAGTCGGAACTGCGCAGTATGACGCCGGACGCAGTCTGGACTGAAGCGCCCACGGTGTAGGCGTTGGCCGAGGCGGTCACGCCGGTCGCGTCGCTCACGGAGTTGATTTGCGCGACAATGTCGTTGGTGGTCGTGCTGGCGGGGAAAGTAAGCGTGATGATCCCGTCATTCCCTTGCAGGTCGACGGTTACTTGTTGGGCTCCGATGGCGCTGGCTTCGAAGTGCAGTTCGCCTTGCAGTGCGGATTGTGAAACGTTGATCTCGACCGGGATAAACGCTCGACTGCCGAAATTCGCTTGGAGTACGTCAACGTTGGCGAGTTGCGACGTCGCGACGCCGCTGGTCACGTAATCGAGGCTGCCGTCGAGCAGTTTCTTACCCGCAAAAGTCGCGGTGTTCGCAATTCGCGAGATGGAATCGATGGCCGAATCGATTTGCAATTGGTTCGCACGAACCTCTTCGTCCGAGAACGCCCCGCGGTTGGCTGCCTCGACGACCAGCCCCTGGATATCGTTCAACAGTGTTGACACTTCGTTGAGCGCGGCTTCGGTGGTCGAGATGACATTGATGGCACGCTGCGAATTGTCGATGGCCTGCCCCACCGCTGAGATTTCCGAACGAAGTCGTTCCGAGACGATCAGCCCCGCGGGGTTGTCCGCCCCACGATTGATCTTCAGTCCGCTGGAAAGCCTCTCAAGCGATCGTCCGAGCGCCCGCTGGTTTCGCGAGAGCTGAAACCCGGCCGTGATGGCCGGTATGTTTGAGTTAATTCGTCCCATGTCCAATCCTCCCTGATTGTATCGTGGGCGGGCGTGGCGATTGGTGTCGCCATCGCCGAACCTAACCGCGACCGCCCCAGGTGGGCGTCGCGGTGTCATCACAATCCATGCGATGACGCCTTCAGATGTCTTGTCCTAGTGGGTGTTTCTCCGACGAGCATTGCCCGAGTCGGGTAACTTCCCTGGCTTGGCGAGGTCTTCGGGCTTCATGGCCGCGGCGGCCAGGTTCTCCCGTTTGATCGCCTCGTAGACCTCTTTGCGATGGACTGGCACCTCGGTGGGCGCCGTAATCCCAAGCCGCACCTTGTCTCCACGAATGTCCACGATCGTGATCTGGATGTCGTCACCGATCATGATCGTTTCATCTTTTTGCCTGGATAGCACCAACATCCTCGGCTCCTTCCTTGGTTGTGCCGATGCCGGGTTCCCTACATGCCCATCGAGAATTCAATGGCGCGTCGATGGATACCTTCCATCACAGCGACTTGGCATGCAGAACAGCACGTGGCGCGAACGGCTTTTCGGCGCACTCTACTTCCTTGTAGGAGTATAGCCGAAATCCGGTCCACCATGCTACCCGTTGAGCTATCCTGTTCGGCTCATCTCCTGCTGCTGCGGGAGTCGAACGAGCGGGTGACGCGTCGAGAACTTCTTATCGCTGAGGACAAGCTGTTTGGCCTGCCTTGTCTCAACATTGACGACGATCGGGCCTTGCAGATTTCCGGTCAAAACGTCGTCAATCTTGTTGACGATGATGAAGACCTGCGCGTGGTCCGGGTCCTTAAGCCCGATCGGCGCGAGTTCGTCAGCCTTGACGGGCGCCCGGTAGTCGGGCACGAACATGCGCGGGTCGCAAACCACGAACGCAAGATCCTCGCGATCGACGGATTGCAGCCAGTAAAACGCGCTCTCCTCGCCCGTCTGCATCAGCGCGTACTCGGTCGTCTCGGGAAACCCGAGAATCCCCCTTTCGAAGGTGATCAGTCTCGCATCGTCCACCTCGAGAGGCCCAAACCGCGACGTTTGAATCATCATCGCGAAAACTCCTATGGTCATTCCTTACCTGATCCGTTCGCCATGCGTATCGATCGTACGAACGACCGATCCGTGCGCGATCGCCCCGATGGGGCGTGTGGCGAGCGCGAGCACATGTCGAAAGCCACCGCGCCATCGGACGCCGTGGCCCGGGTCTCCACCCGGGCAATCGTAATGGTCGTCCGCCGGGCGGACCATGCACCCGGCGGCCGTTTGGTTCTGTCCCCATTCGTTTCAAGCAGTCTGTCGACGTTCATCTTCAGGTTCCGAATCACCGTAGAAAGTCGAGCAGTGACAGATTGAGCAGTTGCGAACCCGATTGGAGGTTTGCCTGCAGTGCGGTCTGCGCCTGTTGAAACCGCGTCACCGCCTCGGTGTAATCCAGGTCTTCGACATCCGACAACGCCGCCTGCGTCGCGATCACGGCGTTTTCTGTTTGCGCAACGCGAGACTCCATCGCCTGCGCGCGAGCGCCCACAACACCGTGAAGCCTCGTCACATCATCACTGAGCGATTGAAGGCGCTGGGTAGCGTCGGTGATCGCCCGGTCGTCATTGGCACGCAGCGACGTCTCGAGATCGATCAACGCGGTGAACACGTTGTCGGCGCGAACGAGACTGACATTTTGACCCACCAGTTCCGTGGCGGGGTCTTCGACTTGGGTGAGCAACCCCAGATCGTCCACCGCAAAAGATGCATTGCTCGCCCGCGTCACGGACAACGCGTCCGTCCCGCCGGTAGCGTCTTGAATCTGGATACCCGACTGATCCGAAAGGAATGACGCTTCCACCGCAACGCCGGCATCGGTGGCGGCTTGATTGATCTTGGACACGACATCGTTAACCGTCTCCGCGCCGTCGAGATTCACCTCGACGATTCCGCCATCCTTCGCCGCGATGCGCAGGTCCGGCTCTCCCGTCGCCAACTCCACGCCACGGCCGAAGTTCAGATCGCTCAGCTTCGTGGTCGCACCGAATGTCGTTATGCCAAGATCAGACGCCGTCGTTCCGCCGTTCTCAGCGATGCCCATCGACACGCCGGCAACGCGGCTGACGACTTCCAGCCCCGTGCCCGCGCTGTTGATACCAGCCGAAACAAAGACACCGGACGAATTGATTTTGTTGAGAATGTCCTGAACCGTCGTCGCATCGGTAAGATCGACCGTCACCGATTGGGAACCGTTCTTGATGATCAGACCGCCGTCGAGGGACACGCCGGCCCCGCCGTTGAGATTCTCGATCAGCGTGTTCGGCGTGATCCGCGGCGCGAGGCCAATCGCCGTCGCCGGCGCAGGCCCGGTCGCCTGCCGAACGATCCCCAGATCCGACGCGGTCGCCCCGGTCGCGGTGTCGCGAATCGTAACGCCCCCACCCGCAACGCTCAGACCACTCCCCTCGACCGAAAGTGTGACATTCAACCCCGCCGACGTGGCGGCTGCGTTAGTCATGTCCAACACATCGCCGACAGTGTCAGCCTCGGTCAGGTCAACCTGCACGGACGTGCCGCCGTTGCCGGCGAGAACAACCACGCCCGGTCGAATGCCTTTGAGATTGGCGCCCGCCAGGTCTTCGAGACGCGTGTCGCGCGATAGCGAAGCGTTCAACCCAGCGCTGGATACGACAGCAGTCGCCAGCCCGCCGAACAGCGCGTCGCCAGCCACATTGACGGCAGCTTGTTCCGAGAATGACACACGCGTCATGACGTCGCCCGAGTCGCCCACATAGGCAACACCGCCGAGGGCCGACACAAACGGCGGCGTCTGCGATTGACGACCTGCGAAGATGTACTGCCCTTGCACCTGGCGGTTTCCTATCGCCATCAGGCGCTCGCGAATGCTTGAGATAAGTGAAGCGTTGGCCAGCCGTTCGTCAGGCCCTGCCTGTGCGCCGATGCTGCCGGATGCGATGGACTCCGCCTCGGAGAACAGTGAGTTGATCTCGGACAGTGCGTTGTCGGCTGATCCGAGCATGAGGTTTGCATGCCGCAGGTTTTCAAGAATCTGCGTCTGCCGGCCGGCGGTCTCGTTGAGCTTGAGCGCCTGCGCTGCCGCTCGCGGGTCGTCACTGGGGGTAATGAAGGAACGTCCCGAACTGAGTCTCGTCTGCTGCGTGAAAAGTTCCCTGGTGTTCCGACGCAACGACTGAAGCATGGTCATCGTACGCAGGTTCTGGGAGACGCGTGAGAAGTTGATGGACGAAACAGCCATGATCCTCGTTCTCTTCAGGTCATCCTCGGATGACGGAACCGGGCAATACCCACGAAGCGTTCAACTACCTGACCAATGCGATCAACTCGTTCGAGAGTCGATCGACGACTGAGATAAACCTGCTCGCACCTTGGAAGGCGCGTTCGAATTTGAGCAGCGAGATCGCCTCTTCGTCGAGGCTAACGCCGCTGATGTTTTCCTTCTGCGCCTGCAGCGATTCCAGCACCGATCCGCTGGCGGCAACGTTATTGCGAGCGGTTGCGGTCTGCACGGCGACCTGATTGGCGATCGTGCCATAGAAATCCACGATCGATGCTCCCGTGAGCAGGCCGCTCTGTTGTTGGCCCACGTCGGCGAGTCGCCCCGCGTTCGAGCCGTCACCGCTGAGACTGACCGAAGCAGCCGCGAACATCATAGGTTGGCCAACGAGGGCATCGTTGACGGCGATGTCCGCCGAGGTCGATCCTTGAAAAAACGTGTTTATGCCCAGCGCAGCGAGCATTTTGGAGGTGTCGTCTCGCTGCGTCTGACCATCGAAGCCAAACATGAACTCCACGCCGGGCTGCGCGACGATCGATAGCCGGTTGTCGGAAGTCAGCGACGCGTTCACGCCCCGGACGTTCGCGTTGATGTCGGCGATGAGTGATTCGAGTGTGGTGTCGTCGTCGCCAATGCCGTCCAGATCGACCTGAATCTGCCGACTTTGGATCGCGCCGGTAGCCTGGTCCACCGTGGCAATGTAGAAGCTGCCGTTGTCGAGCGAAAACGGCAGCCCGGTCTGAGCACTGTTGAGCACCGCCGTCGGATCGTCCACCGCGTAGCTCGACGTGACGCTGGTGAAACCGGTCAGTCCCTGACCATTGCTGTGGGCCTTGTTGACTTCGAAAATGACCGCCGAGGCGAGTTGATCAATGTCCTTGATTCGTCCGAACGCGCCGACGTCTCGCGCATCGATGAGGCCTTGCAACTGTCCGCCGCGAACGACGACCTGACTGTTGTTGTCCGCGAATGCGACGTCATCGCGTTTGAATTCCCCGTCAAACTTGCTGACCACTTTCAGCCCGCGCGAAATGCCGCCGTCGACCAGTGTTTCGTTCCCAAGGTAGACGAGTGTCGAACCGTTGGCCTGCTGCTTGACACGGACGTCGATGATCTCACTAAGATCGCGGAGCTGAACATCACGCTGGTCGCGCAAAGCGCTGGCGGGCGCTCCCGATGCTTCAGCCGCCACGATTTCGGAATTGAGTTTCGCCACGCGATCGGCGATGCCGTTGGCCGACTCAACCAACGCAGCGATCTGATCGTTAAAACCGTTGCCGAGTTCCGCAAGTGACGAGCGCATGTCACGCAACGAACTCGCCAGCGCCGCCCCGTTGGAGATCGCCAACTGACGGTTGGAAACATCGTTCGGTGTGTTCTGAACATCGCTGAGGCTGGCGAAAAAGGCGTTGCTCCGCGCCGCAATCTGAAACCCAGCCACCGGGTCAAACAGCGTCTCTACCAAGCTCATCGCACGCTGTTGGGCAAGGTCGGCCTCGTTCGCACCCATGGTGACGCGGATGCGACCTTCGAGCGCTTCATCAAGATTACGCTTGACGGAGGTCAGCGCGACGCCCGCGCCCGGCCTCATCCCTTCCGGAATCGCCGGCCCGTTGATCGGCGACAATCCCGCGGATTGACGGGTGTAGTCGGGGCTTCCGGCGTTGCTGATGTTGTTGCCGACAACCTGGAGTGCGCTTTGATAGCTCAGCAAAGCGCTTCGCCCGACCTGCAGTGCTTGATTGATCAATCCCATGGTAGCTACCCGACCGCCTCGAACAATTCTCTTGGCGCGACATCGACGGTGTGTCCCGTAGGGGAATAACCCTGCGGTGGTTGCACTGTCGTAGTCATCGCGGAAAACACCTCACGCAAATGGCTAAGCACTTCGGCAGAGACGCGTGCGATGAACCCATTGAGTGTTTTGACTTCTTCCACAACATCGCGCAGGCGATCCGCGACGACGTCGATCCGCGTCTTGTACGGCTCTGCCACGCGCTGCGAAAGCTCGCGGACACCCATGCCTCGCGATGCCGACGCGGACAGACCGAACGTCCGCCCGACGTGCTCCATCACCTGTTTTCTGAGGCCTTCCTGCTGGTTGATCGTGACCACCAGACGCTCTTCCTTCTCAACACATAATTGGATCGCCGCGTGATCCGACCGCCGCATATGGACGAGCTTTTCGCTCAGGGCAGCCTTGAGGGCTTCGTAAAGGTCCGCCAGTCGTTCCATGACGATCAGCAGATCCTCCAACCGATTCCTGCCGGATTGAACGCTAGCGTGCGATGCCATCAGTCTTCCTGTCTGTCGCGTGCGCGATCGCCGCCGACGAAAAACGGTCAACGAGTGCGGTGTTCAACGCACCGGCGGCAGACCGACCGGCTTGCTCAGCGAACACCTGATCGAGTTGGGCCTGAAACACTTCCTCGCCGCGTCCGCCATGACCAATCGTCCCTTTGAGCGTGCTGTTCCGCATGCTCCGAAGGAGTGGCGCGAAGAACACTGATCCGATCACCCGATCAACGGTTTCGCGCAGATCGGCCAACGCTTTGGTCTGCGCTGTCGGAGCGACCGGAACGGTGGATGTTGGAGACGCAGTAATCATTGCTATTCCTTGAACAAGAGCTTGGCGTGCAGTTTGCCGGCCTTTTGAACCTGAGTGAGTATGGCAATCCTGTCGTCGATCGGCACATTCAACTGATTGAGCGCTTGCAGCAGGTCCGACACGTTGGCGTCGACGGCGCGGTCTGTGTCGAGCCCGACGAAACGTCGCGATTCGACCCGCGGCTCGTCGGCGTTCGGCGTCGGAACGCGCACCAACACGGTCATGCCCTTCTGCGACACAATGACTGGGGAGATGGTGGCGTCGCCGCTGACAACGATGGTTCCGGTGGATCGATCGATGGTCACACGGGCTTCCTCGTTGGGCATGAGGAAGCTGAGGTCTTCGATATCGCGAATCCACGACGCCGGGTCGCCACGCTGAAAAGGCGGCACCAATACGATCACGTTCTTGGGATCGGCGGCGATCGCCACGCGTTCGACGTCCGCCGCAAGACTAAGCTCGGCGTTGATGGACTCAGCGATGGCGACAGCCAGACCCCATCCCGCGTGGGCGTCCTCCAACACGAGCGTGATGTACTCCGCGTCCGATCCGATCCAGTCATTCGTGAACGGAAGCGATGCCCCCGTCGCGGTGAACCCGACCAACACGTCCTGCTGAACGACCGCCCCCCGCCGCACGGTTCCGACCGTAAGTGAACCACCGGCGTCGAGTTCGATCGGCCCCGATGCGAAGGCGAAGATCTTCTGCACGTTGAGGTCTTCGTACACCAGCGGGGCGATTATCAGGCGTCCGCCGGCGAGACTCTTAGCCCCCCCCATCGCGGAGACATGAACATCGATCCGATCGCCCTCGCGAGCACCATGCTCGGGAATGACCGCGTCGATGATGACCATCGCAACGTTCTTCGTGTCCTTGAGCTCCTCCAGGGAAGTCACCGGAGCGCCAAGGTTGCCCAGCGTTTGCGCGAGCGCACGCATCGTTACCTCGTACTGGTCCCCGTCGCCCGTACCGCCCAGCCCAACGACCAGGCCGTTACCCACCAACCGGTTCACACTCTGCCCTTTGAGCGACGTGACGTCGCCAATGCGAACGGTCACTTCACCGCGCACAACAACCGCCGTCAGCAGTGTGACCACGATCGATATATCAAGCATTCGTCGCACGCTGATCTCCTAGAGTCCTTGGATCTTGTCGAGGATTCGTGTCAACAAATCTCGCCGACTGCCGTCACGCACCGCGCCGCTGTTTTGGACAACGATGTCCTTGTTGGCGATCTGAGTGCTCAGAATGGTGTTGTCGGGCGTTACGTCCTGTCTTCGCACAGCGCCGGTCAACGTGATAACGCTGACTTCGTTGTCGAATACGACCCTTGCCTTCGCTTCCAGAACTAAGTTTCCGTTCGGCTTGATATCCACGATGGAAGCGGTCACCCGCGTGGTCAGCCGGTCCTCGCGATCCTTGGTGGATTCATTCTTCAGGTTGTTAAGGTACTTGAGATCGACGTTCGGCTTGCCATTGGGAAACGTGCCTGCACCGAGCAACCCGTCGTCGATCTTGAGAAACGCGTTAACGGTAGCTTTCAGGGTGAGCCTTTTCTTGTTCTCCAGTTCACCATCGCTCTCGTACTTCTTCTGCTCGCGAATGATGATCGTGATGAGATCGTGAATGGCGAATTTCTTCGGCACCTTGACCTTGACCGCCGAAATCGAGTTCCGTTCAAGAGTCGCGTTGCCACGATGCGGCGTCCCGGGGCGCATACCTGACGGCTTGTTCTGCTTGCCACGCCGTGCAAGCTCAGCCTCACGGATACGAATGGAGGACGACTGTGCGCGCGCAGACGACACCGACACCCCCCCTGCGGCAACCAGCATCATCGCCAACACGAGCGCACGAATCGCACTCGCGCGGGCGCATTTCATGGATCGGACGAGGGACATCATGACCCACCTCCCATCGCCAGACTCGCAGCCTGAGCGACCGGCGACGGCGGCAGTCCGATCATGACACGACGCTCGCCGATCACGATGCCCGTGAGCACCTCGCCCTTACGCCCGCCGGTGCGAAGCTCAACAACGTCTCCAAGACGCCCGTTGTCGAGCGCTTTAGCCGCAGATCGAACTTCGACCCCGCCGACCAACGACCGAACGCTGACGATCTGGCCGCGGCGAACAAGCGGGACGAGCTCGAGATCGGTCACTTTGACCACAGCCCCGGGAGCGATGAATCGCTTGGCACGCTGACCGACGACCGCATCGATGGCAGTCGCGATCGTCGTATCGACTTGATCAAAGATGCGTTCGATGACTTCAACGTCGGCGGCAGAGACTTTTTCCTTCTGATTGATGGGGCGTTTGGCGACGACCACCGATCGCAACAGCGACGCGTTCGCCACAAGATGAATCGTCTGAGCATCCTGTCCGTCGGAAAATACGTCCACGTCAACGTTAATCATGCGCCCCAGCCATCGGCCACCGACGATCGTGACGCGGAACGAATAGCGAGGCTCGGACAGTTCCAGGATCTGCGGCGACGTACGCCCGAATTGCAATTCAACGACCCCGCCGCGCGAGGGAACCCGTTGTTGAAACGCCCCCACCACCGCATCACGCAGTGTTCGCCTTGCCGTTTCACTGGCAGATGGGCGGGCGTCGACGTGCGCGGGGTGACGTTTCGTCGATGGTGCCGATGGGACGGCCGTACGAGGTCGCGACACCGCGCATCGCGTCGATCCCGACACCAGGACGGTGGCGAGATTGACGCCCGCACGACGCAGAGCTTGTTGCACTTGGTCAACGGTGACGTAATTGGACCCCCCCGGTCGCGGCGCCGTCGCCACCACCGCAGTGTCGATGTCGTCACGCGATCGCGCGGCCGTCAAGAGAGACAGATCGCAAACATCCGCAAGCGTGATGTTGTCGCCGGTGATGACCGCGGTCGGCCAGACGCGAACCAGTTCCGCACCCGACGCGGTTGAGAAGCATGCGAGAACCATACACGTCCGCAAAATGGTCGGGATCATCGCCGTCGGTTTGTAGTGTTGCGTGCTGATCACTGTGACATCCTTGCCGAGTTCACGGTCAGAATTCTGCGCGTTCACTCAACGCTCTATTGGCGGTCCTACCGTCTCAAGTTCGCGACGACCTGAAGCGTCTGGTCGGCGGCTTGGATCGACTGACTGTTCAATTCAAACGCCCGTTGCGTCAGAATAAGTTGAATCAATTCGCGGACCGGATCGACGTTGCTCATTTCGAGCGCCCCTTGCTGTATGGATCCCAGCCCGTCCTGCTGAGGATTACCTTGCACCGGCGACCCGGAAGCATCGGTCTCCTGAAACAGGTTCTGGCCGATCTGCTTGAGACCTTCGGGATTAACGAATCGAGCTAACTGAATCTGACCGACGATGTTCAGTGTTTCAGAGCCTTGTTGAAGAACGCTGATCTCCCCGTCACTGGCAATCGAAATTCGGATCGTGTCCTGCGGGACGGTGATCGGTGGTTCGAGCACCGAGCCTTCACTGTTGCCCAGAACAAGGTTCCCGACGAAGTTCCGTGTGAAATTGCCATTACGCGTGTACGCAGTGATCTGGCTGCCGTCTTGAACGGTTCGAAGTTGGAAGAAACCTTCACCCTCAATGAGCACGTCCAGATCCTGCTCCGTCCGATCCACCGATCCTTGGGTGAAATCGAGTTGCGTGCCGGCAATTCCCACACCAACGCCGACCTGAATGCCGTGAGGAATGGGCTCGTCGTCAGTATTGAAAACGCCCGGTTCGCGCTTGATCTGATAGAGCAAATCCTCGAAGTTCAATCGCGAACGCTTGAAACCCACAGTGTTGACGTTGGCAAGGTTATTCGACAGGACATCCAGCTTGGTGTCCTGTGCCTTCATGCCGGTGGCGGCAGCGTGTAATGCAGTGATGGCCATTCGCGCTAGTCCCTTTTTATCCAATTCGTCCAACAGTGCTGACCGCCATGCCGATCGTCTGGTCCTGCAACGTGATCAGGCTGGCGTTGAGCTGGTATGCACGAGACACTTCGATCATCCCGGCAAGCCCGTTCACAGGATTGACCGTCGAGAGTTCGAGATGCTCGCCACGAACTCTGCTCGAAGACGGGACCGGCGTATCCCCATGGTTGCGGTACAGGTTGCCGCCTGCCTTGGACAGTTGCGTCTTGTCGGCGAAGTCAACGACGCCCAGCCGCCCCACCGAAACGCCATCCTGACGAACGCTGCCGTCTTCGGTAATGCTGATTTTGCCGCCGTTCTGAGGATCAATTCGGATTGGCTTGCCGCCGGCGTCCAACACCCGCCACCTGCCCTGACTCGCCACAAGAACCAATTCGCCGTTGCGGTTGGTTGTCAGTCGACCGTCTCGCGTGAATCGCGTCTCGCTTCCGTCGCTGACGGAGAGAAACCCGTCACCGTCAATCGCGACATCGAGCGGATTCCCCGTCTTTTCAAAATCACCACGCTCGAACGTATGAATGGTCGGACGCACCCACGCCCCACCGGTCAGACCGTCCAAAACAGGGTTCGCAAATCGGCCGTTGATCCCCTTGGCTCGACTTTCCACGTTGCGTTCCTGAATCACCGCGAGGTCCTGCTTGAAGCCGGTGGTGTTGGCGTTCGCAAGGTTGTTCGCAAGAATCGCCTGGCGGTATTCATTGGTTTGCAGCCCGGCGGTTGATAGCCAAAGTCCGTACGTCATTGCTCGTCACGCTCCACCGTTCGAGGATGCCTCATCGACGACCGAACACCTCGAACGTTCGTGGAAGGCAGCAGGTCGAGATGGGTAGCCTCCTCGGCCGCTTCTCGAATTCGCCTCCCGAGGTCCTCCCAGTCGGTCGCAATTGGGATGTCTCCGTTAAAAGCCAACGGTCTCGACTCGTCTGTCATGCTGTCATCTCCGCGACACGCCAACTCGATGCACACTGGTCGCAGCCGGTGACATAACAGTTGGCATGCCTGTCACGATACCGACGCCCCGACAGAACCAGTCGCGATGCGGAAAGCAACCGCAACACCCGCAATAACAGGGAGTTAGGATTCCGGAGAATTATCCGCGAGGAGAATCAACGACCGCGGTGGCGATCCTACGCAGGCGCAAGGCCTGCCACCTGCTCGGCAAGTCTTGCATGAACGCAGGTTACGAATGCGACGCGGTGTGCTCGCGAACGAGCGACGCGAATCGTTCGCCGCGCTGCTCGTAGTTGGCGAATTCATCGTAGCTGTCGAACGCCGGTGACAGGAGAACGACGTCGCCGTCCCTCGCCAGTCCGATGCTAACCGCAACGCCCGCGGCAAGTTGACTGACGAGATGGACGCCCACTGATTCGTTGCCGGAAGCGTGTTTCAAGGCGTCCGCCACCAAGCGACCTGCCGACCCGAAACAGACGACCGCACGGGCACGCTCGCCAATCGCGGCGACCAGGTCGTCACAACAGACGTTTCGCGCCCGGCCGCCGACAAGCGCGACGATCGGACGATCGAACGAACGAAGCGATCGGATGGCCGCAACGGGCGATGTCGCTTTGGAATCATTGTAGAAATCCACGCCACCGCAGGAGGCAACCAGCTCAAGCCTGTGCGGCAGTGCACAAAACGACGCGAGAGCACCTCGAACTACGGAATCGTCAACACCAAGCCGTCGGCAAACGGCGCTCGCGCACCACGCGTTGAGCTGATTGTGCGATCCGGGCAGAGATAGATCGAAAGTCGGCAGCGGGTCGGGCGGACGAACGATTTCCACCGCCGAGGTCGCGCCGGCAGATTCGACGAGCGACACGAGCACGGGATCGTCAAAGCCCAGCACGATGGGCGTCGTCGCCGCCGCGCCGCGGATGATGTTGAGTTTCGCATCGACGTAGGCCGCGAACGACGTATGACGTTCGAGGTGATGAGGCCAAAGTCCGACGATCACCGCGATGTCAGGCCGACGTGCGACACGGTCGAGGTCCGCCAATTGAAAGCTGGACAATTCGAGCACGACAGTGTCACGGCGTGTCATTTTGCCAAGCTCGCAAAGCAGCGAACGTCCGATATTACCGCCCAAGAAAACCTCGCCCGCCCCCCCCGCAAAACGCAAACAAGCGTCAATCATGGCGGAGGTGGTACTCTTGCCCGCCGATCCGGTGACGCCGACGATGGTGGCCGGGCAGTTTCGCAGGAAGAGGTTGATCTCAGTCGTCCACGCAATCTTGCGGCGACGGGCCTCCTGAAAGAACGAAGATCGGTCCTTGGCGACCGCGGGATTGACGACCAGCAAGTCCGCTCCGTCGAGGATGCGGGGATCGTGGCTGCCGAGTTGAAAGCTGATGTCGAGATCGGCCAGACTTTCGACGGACGTCGAAAGATCGGCGCGTGCGCCCTGGTCGGTGACCGTGACGTGAGCGCCGAGCGTCGCCAGCCAGCGGGCTAACCCGCAGCCGCCCCCGAAGCGCCCCAACCCCATCACCACCACGCGGCGACCGCGCAATGCTGACGGTGAAAGATCCTGCGCGGTGCGATCAGGATCGCGCGACGGCTGCGACCTCGTTGGCGAAGTCTCGGCAGGCATGCTCAACGCACTTTTCCCATTCCGAGGCGTACATCTCCATGTACTTCGTGTTGTCATACGCGTAGATGACACTACGGGACGCCGTCACCAGCGCACCCGACCCGTCAGATTTGAAGGCCGGCGCAATGTCCTCCGCGGTTCTTCCTTGGGCGCCGAAACCCGGCACGAGGAAATAGCTGTTGGGCATGAGCGATCGGAATCTCGCCATGGCGGCTGCGTCCTTGGGGGATACGACTGCGCCGATGCAACTCATGCCGTCGGAACCGGTCAGTCCGTCGTCGCCAGCCCGACCATTGACCATTTGGGCAATCCACTCCGCGACCGTACCCCCGGCGGCAAGTTCCAGGCCTTGCACCTCGCGAGCGGACTCGTTGCTGGTCTGTACGAGAACGAAAACGCCCTTGTTGTCACTGCGTGCCGTTTCGATGAACGGTTTGATTCCGTCGATGCCGAAAAGCGGATTGACCGTCACTGCGTCGGGAACCATCAACTCTGCAACGCCTCGCATCTCAGGATCCGCCAAATGCGCCTTCGCATATCGCGCGGCTGAATGCCCGACGTCGGCTCGCTTCACGTCTCCGATGACCAACAGACCTTTCGAGCGAGCTTCATGGACGAGATCAAAATAGGCTTCCACCCCCGCGCCGTAGTATTGCTCGAAGAATGCGGAGTTGATTTTGACGACCGGCACGATCGGCGCGACGATCTTGATGATTCTGCGGCAGAATTCGGCCATTGCATCGACCACGCAATCCGAATCGTCGGGATCGTTCAGGCCGGCGGTTTCAGTGATGTCGGCCGGCAAGTTCTCGAAAACAGGGTCAATCCCGACACAGACCGGCGAGCCTTTCTCGGCGATGGCAGCAGCAAGGCGGTCAGAAAAATGTGTGCTCACATGCGTCTCCTCGATCGGGCCGGCGATTCCTGAGTCACGGACGCCGACGCGCCCGAGCATCGCACTCTATTCGCTGGGGAAGTCGGCGGCAACCGCGACCGCCCGTTCGATCTTCGACAAATACACTCGCCCCCCTGCAATCGCGCCGCGCAAAGTCGCCCCAAGCTTGCAAACAGGCGTACGGACGATCTGCCGGTACAGTTGCCAATTGATTCCCCTGCGACCATCATACCCACAGATTGAAGGTGGGTGGCCTGGGAATGGTGCATGGTCCGCGGTCGAAAAAAGAACTCCAAGAGCGGTAGCAAGATTCGGGTGGATTTTCGCACGAATCGTTTGAAGCCTGCCCGCGAGAAAGACTGGTCGCGTTTGGCACGCGAGTCTGGTATCGATGGAATGGATACCTCCAACGCGGAGCGGATCGCCACCAAGGGGTCTCTATCGCGAAAGCGCACGGTTGTCGTCAAGGACGGCGACCAACCCGCGGGTAGCGCCGGCGAAGCATTGATGGGCACGGTGGTCACGGTGTTTGGCGCTGTCGCCCACGTGGACGACGGCGAGAAGGTGTGGCCTTGCTCGATACGTCGCGTCCTCCGGACCAGGAGTATTCGCGGTCGAAACGCACTGACCGTTGGCGACCGGGTTCGCTTCACGGTAGTAACCGGTCGCGACGGCGTGGTTTGCGAAGGCGTGATTGAGGAAGTGTCGCCCCGCCGGGGTGAGCTTAAGCGCGTGGTCGGGCATCGCGAACACACGGTTGTGGCCAACGTCGACCAGGCGATCATCGTGACATCGGCAGGCATTCCGAAACCCAAACCCCATCTTGTGGACCGGTACATCGTCGCCGCGTTGCACGGTCGCATTGAGCCGGTGGTTTGCCTGAACAAGATCGATCAGGTTGATTCCGCAGATTCGGATTCTTTCTTGTCGCTCTATCGCAGTCTGGGATACAAAACGCTGGGTACCAGTGCGATCACGCGGGATGGCATCGATCAACTCGTCGCGCTGCTCCGTGGAAAGTCGTCGGTGCTGGCAGGTCAGAGCGGTGTGGGCAAGAGCTCGCTGCTGAACGCGATCCAACCCGGCCTGAACCTCGCGGTCGGGGCGGTCAAGGAAGAAACCTCAAAAGGACGTCATACGACGAGTCGGGCGTCGTTGTTGAAACTGGACATCGGTGGATACGTCGTCGACACACCGGGCGTAAAGGCGTTCGATATCAGTTGCATCCCTCGCGATGCTTACGAAGAGCATTTCGTCGAATTCGTGGAGCGATTGCGCGACTGCAAGTTCGCAGACTGCACGCACATTCACGAGGTCGGGTGTGCTGTTCGCCGCGCGGTGGAGCAGGGCGAAATTCACCCCGACCGTTACACGAGCTACGTTCGACTATATACCGACCGATCATGACTGAAGCTGTCTCGGTGCGACGGCCTCATGACCATTCGCCCCCGCCGGTCTGAGAGCAGGTGGTCGCCGTGGTCCCCAACGATTGAAAGCGGTGGCATGGTATTGGACGACATCGGGCGGTGGAGGGAACTGCGTTGTTGAATCGAATCGCGTACGGCACGTCGGCTGCCGTCATGTTCATGGTGGTGATGGCGTTTGACGCGGTCTTTGCGCTCCAACAATCGCAATCGAATCCGACGGGCATCTGGTGCTTTGGCAGCCTCGTTCCGATTGCGCTCGGCATCATCGTCATCCTGTGCGCGGTAGAACTTGTCAAGTTGTTACGCAGCGTCGGGCATCGTCCACACACCGCGTTCGCGATCATCATGTGCGTTGTTCTGGTCGCATCGCCGTGGCTGTGCGCGGGCGGCGTTCTGGGCGAAAGTCAGGTCGACGTCGAAGCCTTGCAGTGGCAGGTGGTGTGGATCGTCGTGGCGGTGTTCGGGGCTGTCTTCCTGCAACTCGCCCGCGGTGTCAGCCTTACGACCATGGGAGACCTCGGGTCGACTTGGTTGATCGTGTTGTATCTTGGACTGCTGCCGTCGTTCGCCGTTCAGCTTCGGTGTGACTACGATCTTGGCGACCCAACGGAGGGCGTGGCGAATCTGCTGTTCATCCTGGTCGTCGCGTTCGCGTCGGACGTCGGCGCTCTGTACATTGGTCGTGCGATCGGCCGTCACAAGCTGGCCCCCACCATTAGCCCCGGCAAATCAGTCGAAGGGTTCGTTGGTGGCGTGGCGGGAAGCGTCGCCGTGGCGGTCGGCCTGTGGTTCGCGGCGGGTCTCGTCGCGGGGGTCGGCAGCGATCAGGCCGGCGAAATCAGCCGGTTGGGAGAATGGCTCGACCGAGGCACATCGCTCTTGAATCGGATGAGCGTGCTGCAAGTTATTATATTTGGCGCGGTTATGTCGATCGCGGGGCAATTCGGCGATCTCTTTGAATCCCTGCTGAAGCGCAGTGCGCAAGTCAAGGATTCATCAGACCTTATACCCGGGCTGGGCGGCGTTTTGGACGTGATCGATAGCGCCATCTTTGCCTGCCCTGCCGCATGGTTTCTCCTGACACGGGTGTGGGGAGTGGTGTAGAATACAGGTCGTGTCGCAAAGACCGGCGACCTGGGTTCGGCAAGGTTACATATATGCCGAGGAGTGCAAGCGTAGACGTTGGATCTAAAACTACCTATTGACGAGGCCACCAGTTCGGCCGCCCTGTTCGGGGCTACGGATACGAACCTTCGGCTTATCCGAGAAGCGTTCGACGTGCGCCTGACGGCACGCGACGGATCGATCCACCTTTCGGGCAGCGCTGACGCTGTACGCCAAGCGGCTGACGCGATCGACACGCTTCAACGTCAGCTTCGGACCCAACCTGAGCTGTCTCCCGAGGATGTGGCGTTCGCCATTGCTGATTCGCGATCGAGAGTCTACGGAGAACACGCTGCCACCAACGATCTCGAGGTGTTCACCAACGGGGCAAAGGTCACGCCCAAGACGGAGGGTCAGGCGGCCTATGTCGCGACAATCATGAGTCGAGATTTGACGTTCTGTCTTGGCCCGGCTGGGACGGGCAAGACGTACTTGGCCGCCGCAGTCGCCGCTGCGATGCTCAAGCAAAAGCGCATCACGCGTATCGTGCTGGTGCGGCCTGCGGTGGAAGCCGGCGAGAAGCTGGGCTATCTACCAGGGGATCTTCAAGCCAAGGTGAATCCGTATCTTCGTCCACTGTTTGACGCGCTCAACGACATGATGGGCTTCGATCAGATCAAGAAGTTTATGGAGAATGACATCATCGAGGTGATTCCGCTGGCGTTCATGCGTGGCCGCACATTGAACAAGTCGGTGATCATTCTTGATGAAGCCCAAAACACGACGGTCTCCCAGATGTTGATGTTTTTGACGCGACTGGGACGCGAGAGCAAAATGATCGTGACCGGTGATGACAGCCAAACGGACTTGCCGCCCGGTCAGCGAAGCGGCGTTCTCGACGCGGTAGCGCGGCTTTCGAACGTGCGCGGGATCGGTGTGGTGCGGCTGACGCAGAGCGATATCGTTCGTCATCACCTTGTGCAGCGCATCGTGGACGCGTACGGTGCGGATGGAAGTACGTCCGGATAAAAAAGCTTCGCGTCGGCGGGAAACCATCCTTGCCTCGCGGGCACAAGCGTATGCGGACGTAGGTCGATGTTGTAGTCGGTAGCTGGGTGTCCGTCGGGATGACTCGGCGACGCAAGAGGCGGAGCAACAGCGAATGTCGGCAAAACGAGTCGTTCGCCGCCAGCAGGTTCTTCGGCCAAGGTCGGAGGGCGCGGGGTGGTACGCGCGGGTTCGAGACGTCGTCAAGATGACGCCGGTTCTGCTGGGCATCGTCTTTTGCGTGGCGGGTACGACCATCGCGCTGTACGGAATTCACACCCACAATTACGCGCTCGGT
Source organism: uncultured Phycisphaeraceae bacterium (assembly GCA_964416845.1). Classification (GTDB taxonomy): domain Bacteria; phylum Planctomycetota; class Phycisphaerae; order UBA1845; family UBA1845; genus CAYQFV01. The sequence continues at coordinate 23,898 of CAYQFV010000020.1, forward strand.
CAAAAGATCGACCAACCCATTTACGCCGAAGTTGACTTTCAAGTTGTCGACGAGCAGCAGACCCTGCGGCGGCGTCAAGATGCGAGGGCGGCGACGCCAAGCTATTACCGATTCAACACCAACCTGGTCGCCGAGATCACGACGGAGTTGCACAATCTTTACCAAGCTGCCCAAGCGTCGGAGTCGTTCGCTGCGTTCCAAGAACGGACCGCCAAGACCAACCTGACGACGATCGAAGAATCGGTCTACACCGAGCTTCGGTCCTACGGGGACGATACGGGGAAGAACGCCTTCGAGCATAGCATCAGCAGATTGCGGAATCGGCTGGAGTCTGAATTCACGCGTGACCCGGACGCAGAACGTGATCGAAGCCCCGCTTCGAGCGCCGATGTCGTTCTGGTTCGTTTCGACGACCCCGCTCGCGAGGGCAAGAGCGAATCGAAGCCTAAAGATGTCAAGGTGTTTCACATCCTGCCGGTGTCCAACACGCCGGGCGTCAAGAGGCTGGCGGACGATTTGGCGGCGAGAAGCGGATTCGCCGGCCCCATTCGGAAATCCGTCGCGGAGATCCTCATCCGGCGGCTGTCCAGCGAGCCGTTGCTCTTGTACGACGCGTCGTCAACCAATGATGCAATGTCGCAGAACACCGAGCGCGTCGAACCGGTCACGGTCTCGTACAATCGCAACGAACCCATGATTTTGCCCAGAACCGAGCAGGGATTGACGTTCGCTGATCTGGAGCTTCTCGCTGCCCACGACGCCGCCTACGCGACATTCATCGCCAGCGACGCGGACGACGCCCGAATCGCCCGCGACCGAAAGCTGTTTCAACAGTTGGGCATCGCCGGGCTGTTCGTTCTGATCACGGCGGGCTTGTTCTGGTACATTCAAACGTACGAAGCCGGTATCTTCGACTCCGTATCGCGGGCAGGCGCGTTTGTCGCGCTTCTCATTGCGGCGTTGCTGGGGGCACGATTGTTCGACGCCCGATTCGGGATCGCCGAGCTCGTGCTTGGCCCTCCTTTGTTCGTCGCGTCCATTCTTTCAATCGCGTATTCGCAAAGATTTGCAGCGGGCGTCATGTCGATCATGGCGATTTTAACGGTGTTGACCGTTCGCGGCGACGTCGCATTGCTGGTCACGTTGATGGTCGGTTTGGGGGGCACGGTTTTCCTGTTGGACGACATTCGCACGCGGACCCGCCTGATCTGGGTGGGGGCGATGTCGGCTGCGACGATTTTCGTGTCTAGTACGGCCTTCGGTCTCGTCGACGGGCAGGCGTGGTCATTTGCGGCGACGCGAGGTGGATGGGCCGCCGCCGCCGGGCTGGGATCGGCGATGGTGATACAGGCGACACTGCCACTGATCGAACGGGCGTTTCGGTTCGCCACGTCATTGACGCTCCTGGAATGGCGAGACACGACGCGTCCGCTGCTTCAGCGGCTCGCAAGAGAAGCCCCCGGGACGTACACGCACAGCTTGGCCCTCGGTACGCTTGCCGAACCGGCGTGTCGCGGAATCGGAGCGAACGGGTTGCTTGCGCAGGTGGGCGCGCTGTACCACGATATTGGAAAACTGAACAAGGCGGCCTACTTCGCGGAGAACCAGGAGGCGTCCATCAATCGCCACGACAATCTCGCACCGACGATGAGCTTGTTGATCATCATCGGGCACGTCAAGGACGGTTTGGAGATGGCGAAGGAATACAAGGTTCCCCGGCTGCTGCATCAATTCATCGAAGAACACCACGGTACGACGGTGGTTCGATATTTTCACCATATTGCCAGCGAGCAGCAGCCGCAGATTGCGCGCGGCAAGCACGACCGTGCGGTTCCGGAATCACAATTTCGCTACCCCGGCCCCAAACCGAAGACGAAAGAGTCGGCGGTGCTAATGCTGTGCGACGGCGTTGAGAGCGCGGTGCGTTCGTTGAGCGATCCGTCGCCGGGGAGGATTGAACACGTCGTGCATCAGATTGTGACGGACAGGTTGAACGACGGTCAATTCGACGACTGTGACATCACGCTACGTGAACTGCACCGTGTGGAAGAGTCGCTGGCGAAAAGCTTGTGCAGTTACTACCATGGCCGCGTTGCGTATCCGAAGTCGTCGAAGGAGCAGGCGGAACCCGATCGTCCGATGGCAGACGGCGAACAGGCAGAGCGAACGTCCATTGCGAGCTAGCGACGTAATCATCGAGGCGGCGTGTTGCAATGGGCGTGTCGAGCAGCGAGCAGTACGGTGGATCACACTGCCGACCAGCGTTGGCCGAACGGAAACGCACGCGTTTGTCCGGCTGGGGCATTGCTGGCTGCGGGACGCGTTAACGTCATCGTCCGTCGCGGATCGGGACAACCGGGCATGACCGGGGCTATGGAAGACGACGTCCCCTACGAGATAGCCATCGCCAAAGAGTGCGACCTGATCGCGCTGGACGAAGAGCTATTGCGGAGCGCCGTCGTGGCGACGTTGCGTGGCCAGAGCTGCAAACGCGCTCGAATCAGCATCGCACTTCTGGATGATTCGAGCATCGCACATCTGAACACCGAATACATTGGTCACGACGGCCCGACCGACGTGATCTCCTTTGACCTTGCGGACGAGGCGACTGTGGGGATCGAAGGTGAATTGGTCATTTCGATCGAGACGGCGTGTCGGGAAGCACGAGCGCGAGGCCATTCGCCCGATTTGGAGGTGTTGCTCTACGCTGTCCACGGCACGTTGCATCTTCTGGGATTGGACGACGCGACGGACGATGACGCGATGGAGATGCACCGTTTGGAAGACGACGTGCTTCGTGCCATCGGTGTGGGGGCAGTGTATTCTGCGAAACCGTCATGAGAGTCGCCATGTTGGGTATCATTCTGGTCGACAACAGCCGCTCGGCCAACATCGCGCGTACGTTGGACCTGGTCGACACGGTATCGAGAATGACGCCCGCGCCGGATCTGATCGTCATTCCGCCCGGGACCGATCGGGCCTGCAACTCGCAACAACCTTTGTCGGTCGCGATGTCCGAGACCTATGAGGCATCGCTGGCGCGGAAGGCCCGCGAATGGGGAGTTTATCTCTCCTTCGGGCAACAGCGACTTCGCAGCGGTGTTGTCTGGGAGGTGGCGACGGTCATCGACGCCGACGGCGACCAACTGTTGCGACATCGGGAGGACGACCGGCAGCAGCGAGTGTCCCGCTGTGGTACCCCGATGGGATCGATCGGCATCTGTTTCGAATCGCAATGCGTGGATTCGCTGCATACGCAGAATGAGCCGACCGAGCCGACTGATATCTTGATTGTTCAAGGTGTTCCCTGCTCCGGCGAGACGCCGTCGACAGCCGATGCGGCGCTCTGTCGGCGCTTGGTGGGCGAGACCGCTTCCTTCGTGTGCGTGGTTCGGTCGACTCGTCGGGACGATGCCTCAAGTTGCATCACCTGCTCGGACGATGCTCCGGTGGCATCGAGGATCGGCGGTGAGGGTGGCATGATTACGACGGTGGAATTGCCGGGTGGCTGCTGAATGGCGAGACCTGAACGTGTATGCCTGAGTGATGGCGGAGCAGACCCGCCTCCGGGGTGTTGAACTGTGACACGTCTGTGCTGGAATGACCTTCGGTGATTCTCTGGTTCTGGCTTGCAACGCTGGGCTTGGTTGTGCTGTTGCTTGTCTCCTCAACCGTCAATCTTTGTCTGCGTAAGCGCGCAATCGTGGCGGTCTCCAAACGGCTGCAAAAAGCCGGCCGCGAAGACGAGCTCACTTGGGTCACAGGCCGGCGAGAGTCGCTGGTGATGGCGACGGCCATGCTGCGCACGGTGTCGCTGCTGGCGGTGGTATTTGTGGTGATGGAACTCTGTGAGGTGTACGGTCTTGCATCGGTGACCCGAGACTTGACTGCGTTTTTCGCTTCGTTCGTCATCATCCTCTTGTTCGGTGTAGCCATCCCTTCGGGTGTGGCGAAGTATGCGGCAGGTGCGGTCATCGCCACGTCGTTGCCGGCCTTACACGCTCTTCACTGGGTGTCGGCGCCGCTGCTGGCAAGTTTGCGCGGGATTGACACGCTCATTCGCCGGCTGGCGGGCGTGCCGCCGCGTACCGCCCTTTCGGACGCGGACGATGTTGAGCGCGAGATCCTTGAAGTCGTGAACGAAGGCAAACTGCAGGGCGCGTTCGATGATCAAGAGCAGGAGATGATCGAATCGGTCATTCAGTTTGGCGACAACGACGTTGAGAGCATCATGACGCCGCGGACGGACATGATCGCGATCGAACAAGATGCGACCCTAACTGAAGCGATCGACTTGATCGGCCGGGAGGGACATTCGCGGATTCCGGTATACGATGGCACGGTCGACAATATCTTGGGCGTGTTGTACGCGAAGGATCTTCTTCCCATCGCCAGATCCGGCGACTTCGACATTACGACGATCATGCGCACCGTACCGTTTATTCCCGACAACAAGCCCATAGACGACTTGCTGCAGGAGTTCCGAGAGCGCAAGGTGCACATGGCGATCGTGCTGGATGAGTACGGCGGCACGTCGGGTCTGGTCACGATTGAGGACATCCTCGAAGAGCTTGTTGGGGAGATCACCGACGAATTCGAAGAGGGAGAGGTCGCCTTAACCAAACGTATTGACGACCAGCGCGTTGAAGTGGATGCGAGAATGCGCGTCGACGAACTCAACCACGAGCTCAACATTTCGCTGCCGGAAAACGACGATTACGAGACCATCGGCGGCTTCGTGTTCAGCTCCATGGGGCGAATCCCGCGGATCGGTGATGAATGCCGACACGGCAACGTGCGAATCAGCGTCATCGCGGCAGAACCCAGACGCATCAACCGGCTGATGCTCCACATTCAGCCGCCGCCGGAGAGCACCAATACTCAACCGGCGTAACGTTCTCGCTTCGGCCCCGTCTTTCGAGAACGTCGCGTTTCCTATTCCAGTTCGACGAGCCAAATATCGGATTCGACGGTGAATATGGAGAAGTAGATTTCGCGGTCTCCCGGAGCCACGGCAATGCTACTGATGCCACCCTGTGCGACAGACAGGAGTTCGGAGACCTTCTTGGTCTCCGCGTCGCCGAGGAACAGCTTTCCCTTATCTGTGAAGACGAACCGTCGACTGTCGCTCAGCCATCGTGGCGAAAAGCCCGCATCGGTGACCTTTTGGTACGAGCGGGTGTCGAGCGAATAGCTTCCCAGACTTTGGTACCTCCCATCCGTAAACAAGACACCGATAAGCTTCGTGGCGTCGGGAGACCACGACTCTCCGGCAAATCCGTCCCCAAATCCTTCAGTGGGTGGCGAAATTGCTTCGGCCCGGCTGTTCCCTCTGCCCGCTAAATCCGCAATGTGAAATACGTTTGTCTCCATGGTGTAGAGTGCGATACGACTGCCATCCGGCGACCAAACCGGAAAGCTGTATTCCTTATCGCTATCGATCAGCTTGGCCAGCCCGCTGCCGTCGCTGTTGACGGTCCAGATTTCGTAGTGGCCGCCGCGGTCGGAGTAAAACGCAATGCGTTCGCCGTCCGGTGACCAGCGCGGCCTGCGGTCTTTGTAGTGATCGTTTGTGAGACGAAGACGGTTGCCGCCGTCGACATTCAGAATGTAGAGGTCTTCCTGTATTCCGCTGAAAACGACGACGATTTGCCTTCCGTCAGGGGAAACATCGGGACTTCGCACACGGGTCGTTTGGCGGGTCACCGCTGTGGGTTCGCCAAGGATTGTCTCCGTCTCCGGGTCGAAGGCGACCTTGAAAATGTTCGCTCCGTACTCGATCGCTGCGTAGGCGAGGCGTTTCCCGTCGTCGGCGATGCTCACGTACGCGCTGATGGATGTTACACCCGCGGTGATGGCTTCGGGATCACCCAACCGCTTGCCCGATCGCTCATCGACTCGCACACGCCAGATGTTCATACTCCCGCCGCGATCGCTACCGAAATAGAGGTAGCGTCCGTCGGGTGACCATGTTGGATTCCAATCGGTAGCCGGGTCGTCTGTCACGGCCACCGGCTCGCCGCCGGTTGCGGGGATCGTGAACAAGTCGCGTTGCCCGCCTTTGTGATTCGTCCAGAAGGCGATGCGGTGGCCGCCGGGCGAGCAACTCGGTTCAACGGCGTCGCCGGCGTAGATCTTCCTTGTTTCGCCCGTTGCGACCACAACGGACCACAAAGCGCTGATCGATACCCGCGACCCCGCGGAAACGACCCCCTCGGTCGCGAAAAAGACTCGCGTGCCGTCGGGATGCCACGACGGATTGAATCCGAAATCCGTCAAGCGCCGTGGCGATTCGCCGGTTGCACCCATCACAAATAGGCCGCCGCCCTGACGCTCGGATCTAAACGCGATCCGTTGTCCGTCTGGCGAGAAGGCAGGCGTCGAATCCGACTCGGGAAACCTCTCGGTCAAATTGATCGGGTTTGATCCGCCGACGCGGATGGTATAGATGTCGAAGTTGCCGCCCTCATCTGAGTAGTACACGATCGACTTGCCGTCGGGGGAAAGGTCCGGACTTACCTCTGCGCCCATCTGGTCGGTGATTTGGGAAAAACTGGTGTGTATTTGCTTGGGCACAACGGGTGTCGTCTCTTTGGCCACGAACCACCCGGAGTATGCCGCCGCCAAAAGCAGCAGCAGACCGACCCCGCTGACCGCGATTCGGGCTGGCCATGATCGCGGAACGTTGCGGCGGGTGGCCGCGATCGCTTCCGTCGACCATTCGCGGTTCGTCAGGGATTGATCCAGTTCCAGCAGTGCGTCACCGATGTCACGGAGTCTGCGTTTGCTGTGTTTTTCGAGGCATCGCCGCAGCAGATCGCGTACGCGAAGCGGCGTATTGTCCGGCAGTGCGTCGTAGTCCGGCTCGCGTTCCATGATCTTGGCGATGACGTCCGTCGTTGTCTCGCCGGCGAACGGGCTGTTGCCGGCCAGACATTCATAGAGCACCGCCCCGAAGGACCAGATGTCGGTGCGCTTGTCGAGCGGACGTCCGCGGGCCTGCTCCGGGCTCATGTACGCAGCCGTCCCGAGGACCACGCCGGGGCGCGTGTAATTGGCTGTAATCGTCGGGGAGTTCGCGTCCACCTCGCCGGATTGTTCCTCAGACATCGCCTTGGCAAGGCCGAAGTCGAGAACCTTGACCGCGCCATCTTCGCGGATCATCACGTTGGCAGGTTTCAGGTCGCGGTGGATAACGCCTTTGTCGTGGGCCGCTTCCAGCGCCTCGGCCATTTGCTTCGCGATGTCCAGCGCATCCTCCACGGGAAAAGCGCCGTTCTTAAGCCGCCCGGCGAGCGTCTCGCCCTCGACGAACTCCATCACAAGGAATCGAATTCCGTTTGAATCGTCGAACCCATGAATCGCGCCAATGTTGGGATGATTGAGCGAAGCCAGAAGCTTGGCCTCACGCTGAAAGCGCGCGACCCGCTCCGGGTCGCGCGTCATCGCATCGGGGAGCACCTTGATGGCGACTTTTCGATCCAGCTTGGAATCAATGGCAAGATAGACCTCCCCCATGCCGCCCGCACCGAGGGGCGCGAGAACCTCGTAGGGACCAAGCTTGGTTCCCGATTCCAGCGTCATCTATCGTCTCTACCGTGAGCAGTCGGCCGAACAGCCTCCATTATGACGCAAGACTCGGTTGCAGCCAACTATCCGCACCGCGCAAGACTCCGGGGGGAGAACTTCGAAGTATGCGTCGGCGGGTTCTGATTGCGTCAGCCCGACAGATCAGTTCCTGGATCTGCCATCTTCCCGGCACGTTGCAACCAATCGGCTCGCAACACGGCGTATCGCAGCGCGTCGACGTATCGCCCACCGCGGAAATACGCCTCGCGCGATCGACCTTCCAGAACAAACCCCACATGCTCGTACGTCTTGATCGCCTGGGCGTGGTCCGCGAATACGTCCAACTCGATCCGATTGAGATTGAATTCCATGAAGCCAAGGCGAACCATGAGGCTGGTCGCCTCCCGACCGTAACCGCGAGATTGTTGCTGCGT
>CAYQFV010000020.1:32000-38174 GCA_964416845.1 uncultured Phycisphaeraceae bacterium
CCAACTCCAGCGGACGAAGGTAGATTCGTTCTCCCTTGTAATAGGTCACGTCCATGGTGTGGTTTCCCAATTCATCGTTGAACGAACAACGCAGCGTCCTGCTATCGGATGGTCCGCTGGCGGCGCGGAATAGCGTGTTGCGCCGATGGGTCCTCGCGCGCTATCATCCTCGGCTCGGACCGTTGCAGAAGCTGCCGAGCGGCAGTATACATCAATTGGCGAGATCAACCCAAAAGTGAACTGTGGCCGATGCTCGTCCAACTCGCGATCGTGCGAGTGTCACGGGCCTTGCTCAAACTGCGAAACGAAGGATCTCAAACATGCCCGAGTCTTTCAACCTCTCTTCGTTGCCTTTGTCCGCCAAGCTGCTGCTGACGGCGTTCCTGATGCTGATCGGTGTCGGATACCTCGCCGCCATCTGCAATCTGTACCATCAACACAGCTTGGCTGACGGTGTCGAGGGCATGTCATTCAACGACCTTCGCGCTGTGTTTCACGGACTGACCGTTGAGGAGACTTCCGACGCTGACGCGGCTGACCTGTCTCGAATGGCTGAGATGATCGCGGTCGGCGGCAAAATGCGCAAACACATCAACGAAGGCGGCGAGGGCGCGATCCGAGCGCTTGACGCGTGGCTGAAACGCGGCGCGCTGGAATCGGAGTTCGCCACGCCCGCGTTGGTCCACAAAGGCGACCGATCGGCACGTGACCTGATCGATCGATACTGCCTCCAATGTCACAACGCCGACGACGGCGAAAAGGCCGACGCCCCCTACGGTCCCGACATGTTCACCATTGACTACGCCATGGTATACAAATTCGCCGCCCCGGGGACAGCCGAGGAGCATGCCCACGAGTCCAACGACGATACTCCCGGCATGCGAACCATAGGGCCTAACGGCGTTCCGCACCTGTTCCTCATCACGCACATCCACATGCTCAGTATTCCCGTCTTCACCCTCATCGTTTCGGGGCTGTTCCTTCTGACCAACGTTAATCCCACCCTCCGCGGCGTGATCGCTCCGATTCCCATGCTGACGCTCGTCTTCGATTTCGCCAGCTGGTGGTTGGCCCGTGAAAGCGAGCTGTTCCTCTACATCATCGCTGCCGCCGGCGCGATCTACGGGTGCTTTCTGGCGGTACAGCTGTTTACGGTGTTGGGGTCGCTCTGGATACGGCGAGCCGGTCGGGAGTGCGATACTGTCACAGCGTGATGGCTTCGAGTTGCGAGACGCCGCCAAGCGGGTCGGTCGTAATCGGCGCGGCCGTCGTAATGATTCCCCATGGAAATTATTAACATCCTCGAACTTTTCACTGGTGCGACTAGCCGCGCTCGGATAAACTCATGTCTTCGCAATCCCAATGACGCCCTGTTGGGGAGAACGCAAAGGTGGCATCAAAAGACAATGTAGAATTCGAAGCGATGGTTTCCGAGATTTTCGATCTGATGAAAATCGCGTCCACCGCTCGAGCTCGTGTGCGGTCTGGCAAGCCCGAAGAGGTCACCGAAACGGAGTTCCTCGCGCTGGACGCCCTCATTCACAGCGATTCACTCACCGTCGGCGAGATTCAAAAGCGAATCGGTGTCTTGCCTGCGCAGATGTCGCGCATCATTCGCTCGCTGGAGACCAAGGCTGGCGAGTCACTGGTGGAGTGCAGAATCAACGCCGACGATCGGCGGCGAATCGACGTCAGGATTACCCCCAAGGGGGAGAAGGCCCACCACTCCTACCGCGCTGCGAGGCTATCCTTCGTCACGGCGATGCTGGCCGGTTTGTCGCCGCAGGACCGCCAGACCTTCATGTCCATCATCCGCACCATCCGGGACGGCATCCGTCAGCGAATGGACGAATGAGGCCGACGTAGCCTTTCGATCGTCTTTCGCCGTGGCGTTGATCCATGGTTGCCTACGGACGGCACGGACCTTCACGCGGGATTGACACCCGTCATCTCGCGAACAGTTCGATAGATCGGAAGGCCGTCGAAACCGAACGGGTCGACCAGGATCTTACGGTCGAATACCGGCGAGATGTTGAATGGATAGAGGTGACAATCCACGCAACCACCTTCGGGAGGTCGACGAAAGCCCCACGCTTCGCTGGTGGCGAGAACGTTGTGATCGAGACCGTACGTTTCCACAGACTCGACAGCGATCCCGCTGTCGGCGTGCTCGAACCAACTAACGCCGTCGAGCGAGGTAGGGTCTTCGTACCAGATGCGCGGTCCTTTGACCAGCACGGGGTTCTTGGCCACTGAACGACCATAGCTGTCGTTGCCTTTGAGTGCCTTCATATAGACGAGCATCTCGAAGGGTCTGTTGATTTCCAGCTTGCCGTCACCATTGTCGTCCGCGATCCGCGGCAGAGGCTTCCCGCCAGTAATCTGGTCGAAACGCCACAGGATGATCGGGTGAATCGTATCGTCGGTGAGGTCCTCGGGCGTGCCGTTTTGGTCCCAGTCCGCCCAGAAGATGGCGATCTCTCGCTTTCTGGGAAACAACCGCTGGACGCCATCGCTGTCGGTCTTGAACTCCAGCGCCGGATACCACCGGCTCTTGTCGGTATCATGTGGGTTGAGGGGGTTGGCTGAGAGGAACTCATCCGTGAAGTACGTGATGGCCTGCGACGTCACCGATCGATCGGTCACGATGGCGGCCCGTTCCAACGGGTAGGGAACGTGGCACGCCTGGCAAGACAGGACATCCATCATGCTCGTCTCCCCGTTGCCAGCGAGGTGAACCAGAGCGACACCCGGGACGACGGGAGCCTTCGGATCTCGGACTGGACTGTCTTTGAGGTGGCACTCCCGGCAGGATCGGAATCCGACCCAGTTAAGTTCAGGTCGGAAGCGAGCGTAAGGTGAATTCCCTCTGGCGAAATTGTGATGAAGTCCGCCGGGATGGCACTTGATGCACGTACGGCTGTCCTTCGGGGCGATGTCGTTGGTTGGGTCGTCGTCGGTGAGGTTGTTGAATCCGGCGTACATCACGTCACGCGTATCAAACCACAACGTTCCACGCTTGTTCTGGAACCCACCGGGCAGGTGGCAGCCCCAACAGGTTCTGTCGCCCGGAGCATTGGTCAGTGTTCTGCCCCACACGTAGACGCCACCGGCGTCGTCAGCGACGAGTGACCCGTCGTCGACGCCGGTGGAATAGTCAATCTGCAAAACAGTGGCAGCGCCGTGGTCTGTCTCCAGTGTCGTGTACCAGCCCTGCCCGGCGGTTGAGGCGGCCGCAAAGGCTGGCACGGGATTGCCTTGATCGTCGACGAGTTGCGTTCCCGATGCCAAGACGGACGCCCGCCAGTCGCGCCGCCGATCGTAACCGTTCTCCCAGACGCGCTCGGACCGGTGGCAATAAAGGCAGTCCGGCTCGGCCACGCCGGTGATGTCCCATCGCGCGGGACCGAAGTCGCTGCCGTCGGAAGGATCAATGTACGCATAGTCGCCATCGAGCAGAACGTCTGATGAATCGAGTCCTTGCGCCTCATATCCGAACAGGCCCGAGACTTGGTCCCAAAGCCGATATCCGTCCCGATCAAATTCCATGCCGCCGCCACCGACGTGACAACCTCCGCACAGCATGGCCCAGTTGAACGTGGTCATGTCGATGGACGACTCACTCGCGTTGGTCTTGCCAGCCAGTTGACGGTTCAGACCGCCGCCTCCGCCACGCCACGTGCCATACATACCCGCTGATCGAATCCACCAACGACCGTCCCTGTGATAGTTATCCCGCATAATGAAATTGCCATCTGAGTCCGTCCGACCCTGCTGGAAGAGAAAGCCGTTCGTGATTTGCTCAACATCATGGCAGTCGCCGCACGTGTTTTGTCCGCTGTAGGGAACGGTTGAGTCGAGCGTGATCGCGTCACCGGCGATATCTTTCAGAGGGAACGGGACGTGGCCCATCCGCGTCTGGAACGCCGCAAAGTCGACGATGTCGACGTCTCCGTCGTCGTCGGTGTCGAACGCGTCGAGACACGCTTGCTCAGTTTGCGTTGGCACTGAATCCGGCGGACGTCTGTTTGCCGTCGCGCAATCTGAGAAAGCGGCGAAATCCACAAGGTCAACGAATCCGTTCGAGTCGGCATCGCCAGTGTGCAGGTTCCAAGATGGCGGTCCTGCTTGTGCTGAGGCTTGGGGTCCGCTCGGCTCGGCAGAATTGGCCGGGAATGCCCCGTCTTGGGCGGTCGCGGGCATGCTCCAAGTCAACAGTACAATTGACAAAGCGCTCCAGGACGCAATGTTCATGGCTTCGCCTCCCACAGAATGGTGAATCCCGTCGGCTCCCCCACATGCCGCGGTCCTATCCGGCACGTTGTGGGCCAAGTCGCCCGACTTTGTACTCCATTCGGCGGAGAATGCGTCAGGACGCCCCCACGAACCAGAATTGCGTCTGAAACGACGCGTGAGGCCGGATCCGAGCGCTGCAAGAACCGTAGCGAATACCGAAACGACTCGGGCATGCGAGAAGCGTTCTCAGAATCCGGAATGCCGCGTCGCTGAACCGCTCTTCTGGGAGCGCAAACGAGCGTTGCCACGATTGCGAGAGAGCCGAGACAGTGAGGAACGTCCGGGCTTCGTCATTCGACGGCGTTGCCAATCCGTGGATTGTGTCGAACACGCTTGCCAACAGTGGCGATCTGGTACGATCGCTCCGGCAGGATCAACGAAAAGCCCCGAATCGCTTGCCCAAAAGACTGACCAGCCGGAGAGCCCGAGGCGGCTGCTGTCTAACCGGTGGCGGCGGGTTCGTTGGTTTCGTTTGTAGGAGCGTAAGGGGTAGAAGCCGCATTCGACCCGGGTTCGAGTCCGGAGTGGTCCATTGCAGCCCGCACAAAACTGGCGAACATCGGATCGGGATGGAGTGGACGGCTGGTCAATTCCGCATGGGCCTGCGTGCCGATGAAGAACGGGTGCACCTCGCGCGGCAGTTCGAGAACCTGCATGATGGGATGATCCGGCGCGGTACCCGAGAAGACGAGCCCGGCCGATTCGAGTTGTTCGATGTACTGCGGGTCGACCTCGTAGCGATGGCGGAAGCGAAGGCGAATTCGATCAACGCCGCCATATAGCTCAGCCAGCCTTGTCTTCGGCTTCACGACGACGTCGCGACCGCCGAGTCTCATGCTCCCGCCCAGGCCTTCGATGCGCTTCTGCTCCGGCAGGATATCAATTACCGGGTACGGCGTGGCGGAGTCGAGTTCGGTACTGTTGGCATCTAAAAGACCGCAGACGTTGCGAGCGAATTCGATCACCGCGATCTGAAACCCGTAGCACAGGCCTAGATAGGGGATATTGTGTTCGCGTACGTATTTGATGCAGACGAGCTTGCCATCCACCCCGCGGATGCCGAATCCGCCCGGCACGATGACTCCGTGCACGTGCTGCAATCGCTCAACGACGTTGTCTTCGGTCAAATCGGCGCTGTCGATCCACTCGATGCGAACCTTCGCTCCCAACAGGACACCCGCATGTTCCAGGGCTTGGATGATGCTTGCATAGCTGTCACGTAACGACGTGTACTTGCCGATCACCCCCACCGTTACCGGCTGCGAGGAATCGCGAAAACCCGTGATGTACTCAGCCCAAACGTCGCGCTGGCTTGCCTCGGCGGTTTCGTCAGTCAGATCCGACAACTGTAGCAATTCAATAACCGACGCATCGATCCCCGCACCGCGCAACATCTCGGGAATCACGTACACGCTGTCGCAGTCGTGCATCGAAAAGATCCGTTCCAACGGCACGTCGGAGTACATGGCGATCTTTTCACGCACCTTCTTGGTCACCGGATGTCGCGCCCGGCAGGCGATCAGGTGAGGGTGAATCCCCGCCGCCATCAACTGCCGGAGGTTGAGCTGGGCAGCTTTTGATTTTTGTTCGCCGAGCATCGCAGGCTCGATGATGTACGTCAGCGCTGCAGCACAGACGCTCGCCGGCCCTTCTTCGAATGCAAGTTGTTTGATCGCCTCGATGAAATACGCGTTTTCAAGGTCGCCCACCGTGCCGCCGATTTCAACGAACACGATGTCCGCGTTCGAGGTCACCGCCAGCTCGCGAAGCCGATTCTTCACCTCGCCGGTGACGTGGGGCACCATTTGCACATCGCGTCCCAGGTAGCCCCCGCGCCGCTCTTTCTCCAGAACGCGCGAAAAAATCTGCCCGCTGGTA
>CAYQFV010000021.1:0-4900 GCA_964416845.1 uncultured Phycisphaeraceae bacterium
GACACCCTTTCAGATCGATCGTTGTCCAGCGGATTTCTACCTGCGGCTATTTTGACTGGCCGACGCCCAAAAGACAACCGCTGCGATCGCTCGATGGTCGAAGCGGCTGCGTGACACATTCGGCGGACGTTTCTTTTTGATGGCGGACACCCGGGTATGACATGCGGCAGTCGCAGCCCCAGCGGGGCGATCGAGAATAGCCCAGCGATTTCATCGCTGGGAGAATTGGTTCGGTGGTAGCGCTGAGTCCTGGAGGGACGATTGAAGGAAGAGCGATGTTCATCCGTCCCTACGGGACTATGGCATCGAAAAGCTCGGCAATCCCAGCGATGAAATCGCTGGGCTATTGTCATAGCGTCCCTACGGGACGACACGGCCCCGCCGATTCTGTCACGCACCCCGTCGAAACCTCTCCGACGCGCCGGACGTGACGCCGGGCCGATCGAACGCGTTTCCGCGGTCTTGGACGTGTTATTGACCGGCCGGCCAAAGCCAGCCGAAGGTTCCTGCGGTGAGCAATCCGTAGACCACGCCGTCGAAGACGAACTTGAGCGTCGTCGTCCACGGGACGCCCTTCCAGATCGAGTTGGAAATGTGGCCGGCGGCGTAGGCGAGGATGGCCACCGTTCCGGTGATGCGGAAGACGGCGAGGTAGGGCACGCCGTCGCCCAGCGCCAATCTAGCGACGTAGGCGGTGAAGACGCTGATGAGGATCGAGTAGACGAACCACTGCGTTAACTGCTTGCCCATGCCGGGTTCGCCGCTGGGTACGACCGTCATGAACCCGACCGGCCCTTGCTTGTATTTCGCCAGCATTTCGGGGGTAGCCATGTCCTTCATGGAACTTGGGCAGGGGAACAGGTATTCCGCCCGTTCGATGCCTTGCGCTCGCATCTCGGCGAGCAGCTTTTCTTCGCCAGGTAGTTTCTTGAAGTCACCTTTGTGGATGGGAATCACCATATGCAGGATGGAGCTTGCGACGAAAACAAAGACCGCCGACAGCACGATAGGAAGCCACAGATCCGTCAAGAATTCCATTGGACACCTCTCGAATGCGATGTGAATGTTGGCCCGCGCCGGTCCGAACTCCGCCGCTCGCAGAATACTAACGCAAGTCGCAGGATCACGACATGGGGCAAGACCGACGGGACTTACCCGCAGCCACTGTAGGTCGTCTTTCAGGATACATGAACTGGTGGCGGCACAGCCGACCAAGCCGTCGTGCGTGCGTGGCGGCGGACGACGAGCCATGGAGTCGACGTATTTGGAAAGAGGGCTACAATCGCCGCT
This sequence comes from uncultured Phycisphaeraceae bacterium, assembly GCA_964416845.1. Classification (GTDB taxonomy): domain Bacteria; phylum Planctomycetota; class Phycisphaerae; order UBA1845; family UBA1845; genus CAYQFV01. The sequence goes on from CAYQFV010000021.1 coordinate 1,291, forward strand.
GACTTCGGGCACCAATAGTTCGTTGCTGGGGATTGGGTATGAGTAGTTACGACGTCATCGTCATTGGCGGCGGGCACGCCGGAGCGGAGGCTGCGAACGCAGCCGCCAGGCTGGGCGCGTGCACCGCGCTGATCACCATGCAGGCCGACGCGATCGGCCGGATGTCGTGCAATCCTGCCATCGGCGGGCTTGGCAAGGGTCAAATCGTTCGCGAGGTGGACGCGCTCGGCGGTTTGATGGGGTTGGCGATCGATGCCACCGGAATCCAATTTCGAATGCTCAACCAGAGCAAGGGGCCTGCGGTCTGGGCGCCGCGAGCCCAAGCGGACCGCGCTGCCTACGCTGCTGAGCTTCAGCGACTGCTTGGCGAGATCACCAATCTGGACATCATCGAGGGCGTCGTCGACGATCTGTTGACCAAGGGGATCGCCAGCGAATCCGGATCGACCGGTCGTCATCGGAAGCATCGCGTCACCGGCGTGTTGCTTGCAGACGGGCGGCGACTGACCGCGCCGTGCGTGGTGGTCACGACCGGCACGTTCATGCGATCGTTGATGCACTGCGGGACCGACCAGACGCCCGGCGGGCGGGTCGGCGAGGCGACCTCCGGCGGTCTGAGCGACAGGCTGGAAACACTCGGTTTCACCTTGGGACGACTCAAGACCGGCACGCCGCCGCGCGTGCATCGCGACTCGATCGACTACGACGCCCTCGAGCGACAGCCCGGTGACGACGAGCCTTGTCCGTTTTCGTTCGTGACCGAGCGGATCAGTCGGCCTCAAGTGCCCTGTTGGATCACTTATACCAGCGAAACCACCCATGCGATCATCCGGGATCATCTGCACCTAGCACCGATGTACAGCGGCCAGATTCAATCACAGGGCCCGAGGTATTGCCCCAGCATCGAGGACAAAGTAGTTCGCTTCGCAGACAAGCCGCGTCATCAGGTGTTCCTCGAACCCGAGGGCTACGATGACGAGCGGGTGTACTGCAACGGCGTGAGCACCTCGCTGCCTGCGGATGTTCAGGGGAAGTTTCTCCGTACCATAGAAGGGCTTGAGCATGCCCGGGTGCTGCAGCCGGGGTACGCGGTGGAATACGATGTCGTGCCGACCCACCAGACGCGATTGACGCTGGAGACCAAACGCGTGGGTGGGCTTTTCCTGGCGGGGCAGATCAACGGCACGAGCGGCTACGAGGAGGCTGCCGCTCAAGGTTTGATGGCCGGCATCAACGCGGTACATTCGATTCTCAATCGTGATCCGTTCGTCATCCGGCGGGATCAGGGGTACATCGGGGTGTTGCTCGATGACTTGATCACCAAGCCGCCAACCGAGCCGTATCGTATGTTCACCTCTCGCGCGGAGTACCGGCTGCACTTGCGGTCTGACAACGCCGATCAACGACTCACCCCGCTCGGGCGAGAGATCGGCTTGGTCGACGACCGGCGGTGGGACGTGTTTGAACCCAAGATGGCCCAGATGAGGCAGTTGCGGAGCGAGATTTCGACCCGCCGCTATGGAGGCAAGCCGATCGAAGACTGGCTTCGTCGCCCGGAAACGACGGTCGAGGCGTTCCGAGCGTGGCTACGTTCCAATGTGGCGGGACCGTTCAGCGACGAGGCGGTGCGGGGTGTGTACATCGACGCTCGTTATGCCGGGTACATCGCCCGGCAGCAGCGTCAAATCGAGCGATTCACGCGTCTCGAATCCGTGACGATTCCGGACGGCGTCGACTTCCACGGGATCCACGAACTGCGTATCGAAGCCCGCGAAAAACTGGACCAAATCCGCCCCATGACCTTGGGGCAGGCGTCGCGATTGGCCGGCATCAATCCCTCGGACGTAACGGTTTTGTGGGTGTTTCTGTCGAAGTCTCAACGTCGCGTCTAAGTGCTCGAATCCCGGTCGTTCACACATGTTCATGTCATGCTGAGGCCTGTGATATCAGTACTATTAACAGGCCGAATCTCAGCCTATCTTATATAATTCTTGAAACACACTAGGAGATTTGCTTGACAGGGTAACTAGGCTGACTGTACCGTATGGCAAAGGTGGGTTAGATGGGCGGATTGGTGACTGCGAGGACTGGATTACCAGGGACGGCGGCATATGGCTCGAAATCGAGATTATCCTAGGCTCAAACCGGTCTACACGACGGGTGAGGTGGCAAAAATCTGCAGCATCAGCCAGCAAACGGTGATTCGCTGCTTTGACAGCGGTCGGTTGCGTGGGTTTCGCGTGCCGGGGTCGCGGTTTCGGCGGATTCCGCGCGAGCAGCTCATCAGCTTCATGCGGGAGAACAAGATTCCGCTCGACAAGCTGGAGCGAACCACCCGGCGGGTGCTGATCGTGGACGACGACGAAGCGATCGTGTCCATGCTGACGGATCTGCTCTTGCGTGATGGGCGATTCGAGGTCAAATCCGGCGCGACGGGGTTTGAGGCTGGCCTGCTTGCACGCGATTTTCTGCCGGACATCATGCTGCTCGATTTCAAGCTGCCGGACATCGACGGGACGACTGTCTGTCGTTCCGTCCGTACCGTGCCCCAGCTTGGTCACACCAAGATCATTATGATCAGTGGGGTGGCTGACCCGGATGAAATCGATTTACTGCTCAAGGCTGGGGCGGACGCATTTATCAAGAAACCGTTCGACATGGCTGCGGTGCTGAGTCGTATCACCGAGTTGATCGACGTGTAGCGTAGGCGTCGTCATCACGCTGTCAGCACGGCGAATTGCGAGTCTCAAGGGGCGGATGGAAGCGACATCATGCCGGCAGGTTCTGAATGCGACGACATGTCGGCGCCATCGGTCGAGCGCGTTCGCGCAGTGATTCTTGATTTCGTTGACCAACTCCCCGTACTCCCCCGGTCACTGGAGCGCGCTGTCGTGGGCGCGCCCGCATCGCGATCGACGGCCTTTCGACGATGGGCAAGCTTGACCGAGGATGACGGTGATCGAATCGTGGCGAGTGTTGGGGAGCATGCCGTTCTTGGCGCGACGGTCGCTCGTTTTACCTGTGACGTTTTCCGTACGTTGAACGCATTTGCGACGCCCGCGTGTGAACTGGGCCGATTCTGGCGACATGCGCTCATGGTCGCTGCTGCGATGGATCGGCTTGGCGACCGGGGAGACGCTGAGGCCGATCCGTCCGTCTATCACACTACGGGGCTTCTCCACGATGTGGGCAAACTCGTTTTGCACGCGTGCATGCCCAAGACTTGCGCGCGGATCGTTCGAGACAGCGTCGTCCGACGTGTGCCCATCCACCGGGTTGAGGTTATGCACTTGGGGCTGGACCATGCGTCGATTGGCGGCTGCCTGCTGGATCATTGGCGGATGCCGCCTGCGATGCGAGATGCTGTCGCCGGGCACCATCTCCTGGTTGTCGAATCGCGATGCCCATCGACCGGGATGCGGATTGCCAGCGCGCTTCAGTTGGCAGAACTGATCGCCGACGAGTCTCCGCCGACGGGTTCGACCGACGCGATGCGTGCGGTGGCGGAATCCCTCTGCGATCGTTTGGGCGTTGCCCACGCGACCATCGGAGAACTTCGTCGAGAGATTGGCGACCGCGTGGCGGATACAGAAGCCGCTTTCGCCGAGTT
>CAYQFV010000021.1:5000-31766 GCA_964416845.1 uncultured Phycisphaeraceae bacterium
ACGGCGTTGCGCTTCGGTGCGGCGTGTGCGATCGAAGTCGTGTTTTCTCGACCACCGTGTTGACGGATAGGCCGATCGGGTCGCGTGGCGACGTGTCGGCGCTACGACATGAGACGATGCCGTTGTGTCCGTCGCCGGTGTCTGCAAAACCTCCGTTCGTCGCGCCGACTTGCCTTGCCGATCCGGTGCGTGATCGTTTCCGAATGGTCTTTGACGGCGTATCGCAGGTCATGTTGCCGTTTTGCTTTGGTGAGCAGACCGTGGGCGGCGTTTTGATGGACGCGTCGAGCGCGGCGGGCCGAGAGATGCTCGACGTGCCGGAAGCGGCGGGTTTTCTCGCTGCAGTGCTCAATAGCTCGGTTTCCAGGATGATCGAGTTGGAGCGGGCGGAACGGTCTCGACAGGTGCTGGCGTCGGCCAACCTGCGGTTGCAGGACCGGGCGTTCGAGCGGAGCGAGTCGCGCACGCTGGCTACCATTGCCGAGTTGGCGGCGGGTGCTGCTCATGAGATGAACACGCCGTTGGCGGTGATTTCGGGCCGGGCGCAGTTGTTGGCCGGTCAGGTTGGGGATTCGCAGCAGCGGTCTGAACTGGAGACGATTGACGACCATGCGAAACGATGCAGTCGGATCATCAGCGACCTGGTCGAATTTGCGAAACCCGCTGCTCCCAAACCGCGGCTGGTGACATTGAAAACCTGGTTCGCGGACGCCCGGGACCGTTGGGTGGCGGATCATCCGTTGCTTGTCGACCGTCTTATGATCGATGTTGCGGATGCGACGCCGACGGTCTGGTGCGACGGTGACCAACTTGCCGGGATTCTGGATGCGATCGTTGCCAACGCGGCGGCTGCGGTGTCATCGCAAAACGGTGTGGTGCAAATCAACTCGGCGTGCGGCGCTTCCGATGACATGGTTGTGATGTCGATTGCGGACGACGGTTGCGGCATGTCGGGCGAGGTGTTGACGCATGCTTGCGATCCGTTTTATTCGCATCGCCCCGCCGGTCGCGGCCGGGGGTTGGGGCTTTCGACCGCTCGGCGATTGGCGGAAAACAACGGCGGCCTGCTCCGTATCGAGTCGCAAGAGGAGGTCGGCACGACGGTGTATGTCGAGTTGCCGGCGCGAGCGCCGGGCTGATGGTATCGCGTCGGTCGCATCGTTCGCGCGTGAATTCGTGAATCAGCCGCGGACGTGGCGGCAGGCACGGGTTCTACGGGTGTTGTAGCGTTTCGGATGGTTCTGCGTTGGCACTTAGACTAGATTGGCGCTGCACGATGGTTGAAAGCGCTCTCGTGAACGACACTCCATGAGTACGACCGAAACCGGAAAAATCCTCGTCGTCGTCAAGGACGCGGTCATGCTGGAGATTCTTGTCGACGCTGCCTCCCAGCGATTGCGAGCCCACGTGTCTTGCGCTGTTTCCGGCAACGACGCCCTTGAGATCGATTGTATTGAGCCCCACCACGTGGTTCTCGCCGGTTTGGACCTGCCGGACATGAGCGGGTTGCATTTCGCAGAGCAACTGCTGAAACAGCGCAACCGGCCGGTGATGCTGGTCGGGGCCGAGCCTTCCGCGCGGACGTTGCTGAGCGCGCTGCGCATCGGCGTGTCCGATGTGTTGTCTGATCCGGTGGACCCGGAGTATTTGCTTGGACGACTTTCGTCGCTGCTTGATCGCGACGCTGACGAACGACGTCGGTCTCGCCGGGAGTATCGCCAACGATCACTGATCCGCCGCGTGCTGCAGGATCGTCGGAATCTCAACCAGCGGATCGAGCTCATCTGCCGGGACATGGTCGGCGCCCACCGGCGACTGTTTCACCGTGTTCTCACCGTTCAAGAACAGAGTCGCCCGTCAGCCTGACGCTGTATCGTAATCGAAGGGGCCGTGTCCGTTACGGCGATCCTCCACCCAGGCGAAACGAGAGCTGCTCGAGGTGTACGGAGAGATCGACGGCAGCCAACACGACATTGCCGGTGCGTAGCGACACCGGTGCGAAATTGAGAATGCCCTTCACTCCGGCGGCCACCATCTGGTCGGCCACCGATTGGGCGTCTTCAGCGGGCACGGCGAGAATGCCCAGTTGGATGTTGCGTTTCTTCACCAACTGGGGCAGTTTGTCCATCGGCTCGATCACCAGCCGTTGCTCGCCGTCCGCCTCCATGCCGACCAGTTTCTCGTTCCCATCGAACACCGCGACGACGTGGAATCCTCGCTTGGCGAAACCGCGATAGGACAGCAGCGCCCGCCCGAGGTTGCCGCTGCCGACCAGCGCGACGTTCCAGTTCTTGTCCGTGCCCAGAATGCGCCGGATTCGGACCGCCAACTCTTCGACGCGGTAACCGATGCCCGGATGGCCGAACTGGCCAAAGTAGGCAAGGTCTTTACGGACCTGTGCGTCCGATAAGCTCAAGGCTTCGCCCAGTTGCCGACTGGACACCGTCCGCCGATCGGACATGACCAGAAGCTCCAATTGCCGGAGGTAGAGGCTGAGTCGCTTGACGGCCGGCGCTGGGATTTGGTCTTGTTTTCGCATCGAGAACGCCCCAATGAAGCTCCGCCCGCGGAATCGGCCGCTGTGCGACTATAGCGGCGTGGCGAATTCTGCGTCAAGATGGGTTCCATCGCGTCGGGACGGTCTCTTGACAGGAATCGCGCAGATTGGGTAGGGTTCGGTCCGGATGCGGCCGCTGGTATGCCCGCGCCGCCGCCTGGGCGACGGTTTTTGAACACCACCGTCTGACAACCCCGCGAACACCCACAGGGAAGATTGCTCTTGTACGACCGTCGACACACCCCACCGATCAATCGCACCGCTTGGCCGCGGCGATTGGCCTACCAGAATTGGCTGTACGCGTTTGGCATGTTGCTGACTGCTTCCGCACCGGCGATCGCTCAACCCGTCGTGGACGACCCCAAGCTCGAAGAACTCCGCGTGCGCGCCCCCAGCGGTGACAATGACAATCGGACGATTGACGATTGGATCAAGCGCGAGTTGGGCAAGCTCGGGCCTGGCATGCCCGCGTCGTCGACCAGCGGACTGCGTAGCGAGCTTCGTCGCATTCGCACCGATCCTTCAACGCACGCAGCGTGCAGCGCTGCGTTGTCCACGCGTCTGGGAGTCGTCGCGGCGGAGGAGTTGGCGGACGGCGCGAAACTGGGGCCTGTCGCCGCCACCGAACTTGTTTGGGCGATGATCGACGTGGACGATCCCAGCACCGAGGCTGGGCTTGCTGCGGCGCTCAAGCATCCTCGTATGGAGGTTCGCTATCTCGCGGCGGTTGGGTTGCGCCGATTGCGTGACAGAATTGCGTCGGCGGCTGACCCCAGTAAGAAGGCTGCGTACATATCAGTGATTCGCGAAGCGGGTGTGGCTGAGACGAACGGCGTGATTGTTGAACGGCTGTACGACGCGCTGGCGTTTCCAACGGTGACGGATGCCTCGTTCGATGCGATTGTGGCGATTCTCGATGCTCGCCTGAAACGTTATCAGGACGGAGCGCCGTTGATCGACGACGCCGAGCCGACGCTGATCGAATATTGTGCACATGCCACGTTCACGCAGGTTCAAACCGCCAAGATCGTACGTCGTCTGGCGGTCTTGCTTCGTCTGGACGTTGAGCGGATGGCCAACGACCATCTCGTTCCTGCCGAGCGCGATGCGCTCGAACGGCGGATCATCATTTGCGAGGAGTTGCTCAAACAGTGGGTTCGCCCCGCCGCAGGAGAAGGCGGCAATCTGCAGCGGGAAATCGCGGTGGGCGGCGCGACGGTCGGCCCGGTGTTGAAACTCGAACTGATCAACTGGATCGGCTCGCCCCAGTCGCCCGGGGTGCTCAACGCGTCGCCGTGGAACGTGCCCGTGGCTGCGCCGCTCCCCTGACGATCTTGTATGATCGTTGAGCGTTATCGTCCCGTTCGCCAGCCAGCGATCATTCTTTCGCTTTCGCCCGAACCACCGCTCCGTTCTCGTATTCATCGACGCGGATGCAGAACGCCCGCAGTTCGTCATAGCGATCCTGTGGGACTTCGATCGCGTTGACGATCAATGTCCGTGCGACCGTCACAACATCGCCGGTTTGCGACACGGTGGTGTGATACTCCATCCACGGAGTTTTGAAGTCGACTGCTTCGGGGGTGGACACAACGACGTATCCTTTCGGCAGGTGGTATGTTTCCGAGAAATTTTGCACGCGGCGGAAGGGCAGCCAGACGTCGTAACGACGGATGCTGCGTGGGGCGAATCGGGCGGTCGCCTGGAACGGTCGCCGGGCGCGCAGCAACAATTCCGAGTCGCGCGTGACCGCGTAGTTCGACGCTTCGAACGTCATGTCCACCACGATGGGAAGGTCGCGATCTTCCAGATCGGACACGGTGTAATCGGTCAACGTGCTGCCCGGCGCGAAACTGTTGAGCATCTGAGTCAGCCGCTGCGATCGTTGTCCGCTCTGGCGAAGGCCACCGCGCAGTCCGGCTGCGATTTGCCCCGTCGTGGTCCACCTGCCGTGAACCTTGCCCGTGCCGTCGGGCGAGATGTCGACGTCGAATTGGAAGCGGCTGACGGTTGCTTCAGCCGGTTCGAGCGGCGTTTGCGTCAACTTCAGCCGGCCCTCATCGTCCCACACCATCGCGGTCACGCCCTGGTCGGTCCACGGCAGGGCGCTGATCCCCTGATCGAGGGCGGTTCCGTCGATCCACAGGTCTTGCGTCAGTCCACGCGTCTTGGGAACCAGCACGATGGCGTGGTTGCACTGGTTTGATGGAATCTCGCCGATCAGTCGGCCTGCGTCGCGTGTGCGCAGTGTTGCGTATTGGGCGTCGATGCCGATTTGTTTCAGCATCGTAATGAGCAACGTCGCTTTGTCTTTGCAGTCTCCCCATTCGTTGTGCAAGACGTTGGCCGCTTTGTTGGGCTTGTAGCCGAAGATTCCGCCGCGGACGATTTTGTATTGAATGTTCTGCGAGACGAAATCCGCCAACGCTTTGATCTTCTCCCGGATGGTTGCAAGCCCGTCGGTCAGTTCGTGTGTGGTGGCTGTCAGATCGTGGTCAGGCTGAAACTGCTCCTTGATGAGCGAGTGCTCCCAGTGGGCGATGGTGTTCCAGTCGTGAATGGTGCTCACACGAACCTGGGCGCACAGGTCGATCACCGGCGGGCTGTTCGGTTCACTCTCGATTCGGGGGATGTTGCGGGCCTCCCAGATGCGGACGTCTTGGGCTTGAAAGACTTCCGTGGTATGGGTGACGCCTTCGCCGCGATGCCACGTGTTGACTTCTTTGCCCGCGGGACACAGCAGCACGAACCGCGAGCGCACCATCGGGTCGCCGGTTTGAAACACAAACGTTTCGTTGTACTCGTGACTGATCCAATTGTTGGCAGGGGCGTATCCGATGACGACGTAGTCGATGATTGATCCGGGTTGTAACTGGGCGAAGTAGACGGCCTGGTTGGTGATGTTGGCTGCTTCAACCTCCGAGCCATCCGGTTGCACGACCACCGCGCGCGTTACGCGATTGGTTCCGTTGGGCAGTCCGACCTGGCTCCACTGGTCGCGCCCTGCCTCGTCGATCACTTTGATGACCTGATGGATTCGGTAGGTGTTGCTGCCGTCGTCGAACATCTGGGTCACCATTTCATCCAGAACGACGATCGAATCGCTCTTGGGGTATTCGGCTGCGGTCAGGGGGCGGTGGAGCAGACCGTCAACGGCTTCGCGCGAGAGGGCGTAATGTTCGAACGCGGCGTTCTCTTCAGGTTCGAGGTATTCGACGTATTGCCGAAGTTGGCGGTGATCGGGGCGATAGGTGAGCGCCGTCTTGAACGACTTCAACGCCGCCTCGTCGTTGTGCATCCGCTGGTAGATCACGCCCAGTTGGCGATGGATTGCGAAATCGGTCGGGCAGATGTCCAGGGCGATGTTACATTGTTCGATGGCTTCGTCGTAGCGCTTCAAGCTGGTGAGCAGTTTCGCTCGATCGAGACCGATGGCGTACACCAATGGCGTTAGGAGGTGCATGCGATCGTAGATTTTGAATGCGTCGTCGTACCGCTGGTCCCCAATCGCTCGCTCCAGTTCGCTGCGAAGGGCCATTCCGTCTGTGTGGTCGATTTCGAGAACGCGCGCGACCAACTGGTTGAACTGGTCGACATATCCTCGCCCCGCGCACATTCGGGCGTACGCGATCATGGTTGATAAGTCGGTGGGTTCTTGGGTGTGGAGTTTTTCGAGCTTGCGAAACGCAAGCTCCTCCCAGCCTTCGGCGTTGAAGTTTTGCACCCATTCCAACTGCAACGCTCGCCAGTCAGGGTTTCGTTTGCCGATGTCCGTCAGGACCGATCGCTCCTTTTCGAGCAGTTGCGAGCCGTGGTAGAAGCGTGCGAGCATCAGGCGAAGTTGAAGGTTGTCCGGAGAAACATCCAGTCCGCGTTTGATCTGGCGGAGGGCTTTTTCAGCCTTGTCGTCGCGAAGGTAGGCCCGCGCGAGCAGGCGATGATGGTCGCCGCAGCGGTCGTTGATTCTCATCAGGCGTTCGAAGGTTTCGCCGGCGAGCGTTGGCAGACGATTGGTCTGCTGCGCGAGTCCGAGATAGTACAGCGCGTCTTCGTTCGATGGGTCGCGCTGCGAGACTTGCTTATAATGATCCATCACCGACATCGCGTAGCCGAAACTTGCCGGCGCTGCGTCGCGCTGGTCCGGGGTTACCTGCTTTTCTTCGGTGAATGTCACGCCGGTCAGCGGTCGACCGTTCGGTTCGGTCAACCTTGCAGCAAGCCGCCACCCGCCGGATTCGACCCCGACTTTGATGAGCAGCTTGTTGTATCCCGCCGCCAGTGTCAGCGGGATCGTCTGCTGATCGACGGTGAACCGCCGGTCGAGTTCACTTTGATAGCAAAGACGATCGTTGAACCATACCTTGACCGATTTGCTCACGCCGATGCGCAGCGTGACGTTGCGCGTGTCGGGAGATTGAATGTACGTGACAAGGTACGCCAATACCTGGTTCCGCGGGTAGTGTATCGCGGAAAGATCGATCTGCCGGTCAAACGTGTAATGTCGCAGCGGCTGCCATCGCACCGGACGGTCGCGACCTTGATACTCTGTCGAATAGTCAATCTCTGTTTCCGGCCCATACGCCGTGTCGTACCCGGCGTTACGCTCGTTGGAAAACGGGCCTATCACCATCCACGTGTCGATCATGCCCATCGCGGCATAGAGTTGCTTTGCTTCGTCAAACCGGCCCGCTTGGATGGCGACCTGCGCCAAGTATCGCTTGGCGATGGTGCGAAATAGCTGGTTGGTGTGTTCGTCTGCAACGCGGCGCATTGCTTTGAGCACTTCGGCTCGCTGGGTGTCGGTTCGGGCGAGTGTTGCCACAGCACCCAGGTACATCTGCGTCTCCGGGCGAGTGTCGTTGAGCAAGCCCACCCAATAGTGCAACGAACGGTCCGGGTAACCGCGGAGGAATTCCAGTCGGCCGGCCAACTCTTGGGCTTTGAACAGCGTGTCGTCCAAGGCGCACGCCCGCTCGACGGCCTTGAGCGCCCCGGCGGTGTCCTGACCGTAGCGATAGAGAAGCCACCCCAGTTCTGTCCACTGATCGGCGCGTGCGTCGTCGCGAGCAAGTTTCGCCCGAAGGTCGTCAATGCGCGAAAGGGCGTCGTCGGCCGGCATGCTCAAGGGGCCAACGTCCGCCGTTGCCAGCGACGTGGCGATCAGCACCAGCGCTATGGACAAACGCATGGTGATCCCGAGTGTTAGGCGCTTCATCTGTTTGTTCCATCCTTTACGGTGACGGCTCGTTTGGCGGCCCGTCGCGACGACTGTAATGGTATATTGATACGCGTTCGGTCGTTGGCGTAGCGTTCCGTTGGAAGAGTCACGAGCCGGACTTGACTCCCAGACGCTGCAGCACGATCGAAATCGGCCTAGTACCGGCTGATGTGGCAGGGGTGAGCCCTCGCAAATCGTTCGACACCGGCTGCGTATTGTTTGACGGCGGCTGACAACACTTCCGGGGTCTCCTTTTGTTGCTCGCGCGGGTCGATCAGAGGGCCGTGCAATTCCAAACGGTAATGATAGTTACCCAGCGATACCACGAACGCCTGCAGCACCGGAGCGCCGCATCGCATTGCGATTTGCAGCGGTCCGGCGAGCATTGGCCAGGGTTCGCCGAACAGTTCGGCATCAATCGTCTTGAGGTGGGTGTCCTTGGCTGCGTGCACGTCGATGAGGCTTGCGACGACGGCATTGTCTCGAAAACGCCGGAAGATGTTTCGAGGAAAGGCGTCGGAGTAGAAGTACTCAATGCAGGGACGATTCGATTTGCGGTACTTCTCCTGAATGAATCGCCACACTGCTCCGACCTTGGCCGCCCGCACGCCCGACATCGCATATCCGCTGTTGACGAACATGTGCATGATGAGATGTTGCGAGCCGAGGTGGCACATGGCGAGGTAGACGCCTCGACCGCGCTGCAGTGCTTCGGTCAGAAGGTGTTCGTTGGTGATCTTGAATCGGCGCGACATTCGGCGGTGATCCATCCGGTCGACGATGAGGAACAGCATTTTGTCGTTGCGAACCCGGACGAAATGACGCCAACACGCTCGCCGTATCGCCCCGCGAGAAGCCCCTTGCCCGAGGATTCTGGCCACCTGTTTGTTCACCCGTCCCCGGCGATGGTAGTCCACCAACCATTCGAGCGTTGCGAATGCTCGTCCGAGGTGGTACAGGCCGGTGAGCGAGACGACACGCTCCATGGCAAAAAACGCAGCCCTTGCCGTTTCGAAACTGAAACGTTCCCATCGGGTGACCGAGGCAACGTTTGTCGCCGACCGAGGTGCTGCGTCCACTGTCTCCCGGCTGACTACCGACATGCTGCTTTCTTCCCATTCCAACCAAACTCAGGCGATCGTCCGTCGACAAAAGCGACCGTTCGCAGTGCTTTCACCGACGGCGCAGCGGAGGCCGTTGCTTGGCTATCGACCGCTCCGTCTGATCGCGAAATCTTGACCGACATTCGCCAAACGAGCAAGCCGGTGTCATGGACCGGCCTGTGTGCACCAGGGGTGTCGAATTGAGTCGCCTGCGCTCTTCGTGCTACAATCGTTGGCATGCTCAAACTCGTCATTCGCGACGATCATGTTCTTCTGCCGGTCAAGGTCGTCCCCGGTGCATCCAAGACGCGATGCATGGGCGTTCTCGATGATCGGCTGAAAATTGCCGTCGCAGCCCCTCCGGAAAAAGGTAAGGCAAACGCTCAGCTCATCGCCTTCCTCGCCAAGAAGCTTTCGCTCCGAAAAAAAGACATCACCGTCGAAAGAGGCCACTCCAGCCCCCTCAAGCTTGTCCGAATCAACGACACGACGGAGCAACAACTCCGAAAAGCACTCGCCATCATGGCCTGATCCGAACAGCGTTCGAGGCCTGTCGAGGCTGTTTCTTTGCTAAGGCTCGTCCGCCGGGTTGGCGTCGACGCTCTCGATATCGCCGGCGGCAACGCTTGCGACCGACTGCACCAGGGATGCGAACTCGGTGGTTTGAATCGTGCGAAGATCGAAACAGATCGATTGGTCTTTGATCCGTGCGATCACCGGTGGGTTCGCGTGCCGCAGAGCGCTTGCGACGGTGTCCACCGATTCGAACGACGGCTGCCAACGAATCACCACGGTCGGTATTCCCTCGCCTGGCAACGCGCCGCCCCCCACGTACGACACATCGGAGCTGATGAAGAAGTGCTCGTCCGCGAGCGATTCGGCAAGCAATTTCTCGAGCGTTCGAGCGTTCTGTGCAAGCGCGTCGGTTGTCGCGTGCATCATGCTCAACGTCGGAATGTGTTCCAATGCGTCGGCGGGATCGTCAAAGTGACGCAGCGTTGCTTCCAACGCGAGGAGAACCAGCTTGTCGACGCGGTAGGTTCGCATCAGCGGATGGGCGTCGATCCGCCGGATCAATTCTCGGCGGCCGAGAATGATGCCCGCCTGCGGACCGCCGAGGAGTTTGTCGCCTGAGAAACAGATGATGTCCGAACCGGCCTCGACCGACTCGCGAATGTGCGGCTCGCCGGGCATGCCGACGCGGGCCAGGTCGAACATCGCCCCGCTGCCGACATCGTCGATGGCGAGTAGGTTGTGCTGGTGAGCACATTGGACGATTTCTTCGATGGTCGCCTCTCGCGTGAATCCGACGATCCGGAAATTGCTGTGGTGGACTCGAAGAAGGGCGGCCGTCTGTTCGGTGACAGCCGCTGCGTAGTCGGCCACTCGGGTTCGATTGGTCGTGCCCACCTCCCGCATGATCGCACCGCTGGCAGTCATGACGTCGGGCATGCGAAACGATCCGCCGATTTCGACGAGTTGGCCGCGCGAGACGACCACCTCGCGTCCCTCGCACAGCACCCGAAGGGACAACAGAACAGCCGCTGCGTTGTTGTTGACGATGGTGGCTGCTTCCGCGCCGGTCAGTTCCGCCAGACGTTCCGCGACATAGCCTGTGCGTCGTCCGCGAGCGCCGGTTTCGAGATCGAATTCCAGATTGACGTATCCGCCGGCGCTGTCGGCGATTGCCCGGACCGCGTCCTGCGATAGCGGCGCACGACCCAGCCCGGTGTGCAGAACGATGCCCGTCGCGTTGATGACCGGCTTGAGATGCATCGCGGACGAGCGGGAGAGAATCTCTTCAGCCACGCGCAAGATCGACGCTTCATCGCAGCAGGGGTCATCGTCTCCTTGCACGACTGCGGCGCGAACGCGATCAACGGCTGACCGCAAAGCATGAACGACAGCACTGCGGGAGTTGGACGCGGTCCATGCGGCGACGATGTCGGTTTCGAGCAGTTCACCGACCGCGGGAAGCTCGCGCAGCTTGGCGGTTTGTTCGGGGGTCATGTCGCATTGCCCTCACACAGTACGCGTCGGTCGCCGTCGCGGCGCGTGAACTTGATCCGGTCCAGGTATTCGAGCAGCGGCACCACGTATTTGCGGCTGGAGTTCAGTCGTTCTCGCACCTGTGACACCGTGACCGCGCCGTCCGACGCAATCATCTCCGCGACGATCCGACGCATGTCTTTCTCGTGGTCGGCGGCCAACTGTATCGTGCGGTCGATCTCGATCAACTCGCCATACGACACGGCGATTTTCGCCAGTCGTCGAAGCCGCTTGAGGTCGGTGTCCAACGAACCGGCGAGCCGATCGAGACTCGGCGGCGTGTAGAGGCCATCGCGAAACGCTGCAAGCATGGCTGAGTAAAGCCGTTCGTCTTGGGCGGACATGGCCGGCGCGAACCTTGGCAGGCAGGCGAATTGACCGCGTATGACGACCCTGCCGTCCGATCGAAGACGCTCGAAAAGCGTTCGGCCGAGCCCCGCGTCGCTCTTGCGATCCAACCAGCCGATCAAGGCATCTGCGGGGCAGCCGGGTTCGTCCGGATGGGACTCGTGGAACTTTTCCAGCCAGCGATCTGCCCGGGCGAACAGGCGGTCTAACACGGTTGGCACAACGCGACGATCCACTCCGTCGAGCGCCACGCGGTCGCCGGCGACGTCCATCGCGTCGAGCATGTCGGGCAATTCGTCCGGCAGTATCCCGGTTCGAGCGCAAAGGTCCATCATCGCAGGCGGGTCGAACGCGCACTCGGCGAGCACCTGCGTCAGGCGATCAGCCGGCGAGCCGCTGCGTAGGGTTTCAAGCGCTTCACGTTCAGCGTCTCTGTCTCGCGACCAGCGGTCAGCCCGAGGCCGAAGCACAACGCCCCCACCGACGGTGCGCGCACCGTTTTCCGTTCGCGCGATGAAACGCTGGCCATAGGTTGCGAACATCGGCTCGGTGGATCTCAACTGCACCATCGCAGCCGACGACGCGTCGATGGGCTTCTGATCGAGAGGCCCGACGCGGGCGAGCACTTCGCGCGTGCCCATGCAAATGCGAACGCGGGCGAACGGTTTGATGGGCTTCTTCGTGGACGAGAGCACTTCAAACCACGCGTCCACCCGGCGCGACGGCGCGACAAGCCCCGGCGATGACAACTCGTGGCCTCGATCGATGCGCGTTCGATCCACGCCGATCAGATTCAAAGCGGCTCGCTGACCAAGTTCCACGTGATCGCCCGCCACGCCATGCGACTGCACATCGCGGACGCGACACGACCCGCCGCCGGGATGAACGTCCAGTGTATCGCCCGCGTGCACCAGCCCGCGAATGACCGAGCCGGTCACCACCGTCCCGCGTCCCTGCACCGTGAACACCCGATCAATGGCCATGCGAAACGGTCCGGCGCTGCTTCGCTGCGCTACGCGACCGGCTGCGTCCGCCAGTTGTGTGCGCAGCGCGTCGAGACCGAGTCCGGTTGTGGACGAGACGCGGACCGCGGGCGAGTTGGCCAGCGACGTGCCTTCGAGCAGATCGTGCACTTCTTCTTCCACCAGTTCCAACATGGTCTCGTCGACGAGGTCAGCCTTGGTGATGGCGACCACCGCGTGCTCGATGCCGACGAGGCGAAGGATCTCGACGTGTTCGATGGTTTGGGGCATGACCGAATCGTCGGCAGCCACCACGATGAGTGCGATGTCGATTCCGGTCGCTCCCGCCACCATGGTGCGGACGAACCGCTCGTGCCCGGGGACGTCGACAACGCCGAAGTGGATCGAGCCGACGGAAAGCTCAGCGAACCCCAACTCGATGGTCATGCCCCGTTTCTTCTCTTCTGGCAGACGATCGGTGTCCGTGCCGGTTAATGCTCTAATCAGCGATGTTTTGCCGTGATCGATATGCCCCGCCGTCCCGAGGATCAGGTGTCGCTGGGCGGTTGGGGATGTCACTGCGGATGGGGAATTCGTCTCCGGCATCGCGTCATTATCGCCACGACCGATGCGCCTGCCAACCCGCTGCGTGTCAAACGTTGCATGGTGTCGTAGCCGATGGAGTCGGCATGAGTCGCGAGGGCGATACGGCGGTGCTTCGCATCAGTGCTTGGGCAGGCAGTCGATGAGTTGATCGATTTCGTTGTCGGTGGTGTAGAAGTGGGGGCTGGCGCGAAGTCGTCCGCGGCGCACGGCGATGACGAGTCGATGCTCGGCTTGCAGGTGACGTTGCAGTTCGTCGTGGTCGTGGGCGTCGGAACTGAACGAGACGATGCTGCTGGCTTCGGGACGTTTTCTGGAGCTGAAGATGCGGTAGCCTTTGTCGCGCAACCCCTCGACCAGCCGATCGGTCAGAAACAACACGCGTTGGCAGATTTGCTCGACGCCGATCTCGAGGAACAGTTCGAGCACGCCGCCAAGGGCATAGATGCCGACCAAGTTGTACGAACCGCTGTCGAACCGCTTGATGGAATCGGCGAATTCGAATTTGGCGTGGTCGTAGCCCGCCGGATTTTTCACCGACATCCAGCCGACGCAGCTCGGGCGGAGATGGCCTTGGATTTGCTTGCTGACGTAGAAGATGCCAATGCCCTCCGGACCACACAGCCATTTGTGGGCGTCGGCGGCGAGGAAATCGATGTGCATCGCCTTGACATCGATCGGCATGACGCCGAGTGATTGGATCGCGTCGACGCACAGGAAGACGCCCTTTTGCTGACAATGGGCGCCGAGCACGGCGAGGTCGGTGCGGTAGCCGCTGGCGTATTGGACCGATGAAATCGCCACGACGCGGGTCCGGCTGTCGATCGCGTCGAACACGCGCTCGATGGGAATTCGGCCGGCCTCCTCCAGCACCATGCGAACCTTCACGCCTCGCGACTTGAGATTCTGCCAGGCGAAAACGTTGGCTGGAAACTCGACGTTGGTGATGACGACGTTGTCGCCTTTGTTCCACGTCAATCCGTTTGCGACCAGGTTGATGCCCTCGCTGGTGTTCTTGATGAAGGTGACTTCGTCACTTTTGGCATTGATGAGTTCCGCCGCGAGTTGCCGCACATGATCGGCGTGACGGTAGAACCCGCTTTCGACGTAGCCGCTCTGTTGAGCGCGCGCGAGATACTCGCCTGCCGCGTCCGCCGCCCGGCGACACAACGGGGCGATGCCCGCGTGATTCTGGAAGTTGTAATTCTTCGTGATCGGAAACTCTTCGCGAAGTGCTTCACAATCCATCGGTCACACCCACCGTTTCAACGTTCCAACGTTTCATAAAAACCCCTGCGGTCAATCCGCTCGTCTAACTTTCATTATAGCATGTCATTCTTCACATCGACCGAAAACGTGTTCGATCCGAAATCGCCCCTGCCCGTTACGGATGTTATCGGTCGCACGTTCGTATTGCTACGTTGACGGCGCCGACCGCCGCGGTCACCATGACGCTGTGAACGGTCGAGCCATTCTATCGCGGTGGTTGTTCCTCCTGCACGAAGACGAGCACTTCGTCATCGTACACAAACCTGCGGGCATGCTTGCGCATTCGCCGAGGCCTGAAACCGCGTGGGGGGTTCCCGAAGCGCTTGCGGCCCTTCGGGGCCGTTCTGAAAGTCCGAAGCTGCGCTGCTGCACGATGGTGGGGAAGTATACCTCCGGGGTGGTGGTGTTCGCAAAATCAGAGAACGCAGCCGAGCGCTTTGCGGCGATGGTCGCTGACGACCGAGTGAATCGCCAGTTTCTGGCCTGCGTCAAGGGAAAACTTAAAGCTCCAGCGGCCGCTGGTGGCGGTCGGTCGGCTGCCAAGGGCGCCAGATCTCGACCGACACGGGCGCCGGGTCGGCACCACGTATCCGTCAAACTGGTCAACCAGCAGCAGCGTCGGGCGATTGTGACGTGTCAGTCGACCACCGGGAGCATGCGGCGGGTACGTGCAGCCTTGCACGAGCAGCGTCTTCCGATTGTGGGCGATCCGCAGTTCGATCCGCGGCGCGACGGCAAATGGTCGGGAAGGATGTACCTCCACGTTTCGCGCGTCGAGTTCACGCATCCTTTTACCGGCAAGCATCTCCGAGTGACCGCGACCGATCCGGAATCGTTCGAAACAGTGGCCCGCGAGCAAGTTCGTCTCGACGATCAACTCAACGAGGCTTTGGCGGGGCGAATGGCCTTGGTTTTTGACGAGGGCACGGATAGTTTTCGGGCATTCGACGGCAAGGCGGAAGGCTTATCGGGATTCGCGGTGGACAAGTTCGGCGAGGTGGCCGTCGTGGAAATCAGCGTGGGAAAATTTCAGTTGGACGACGCTGCGGTCCGGGCGGCGGCGGGGTGGTGTACGCAAACTCTGGGCGTGCGGCGAGTCTTTGCCAAACGAATCCCTCGCGACAGAAGCCACGTCGCACGAACCGGCGGCGCGCCCGTGGTGACGACACTCGTTTCGGGAGCGGCTGGTGAAGATGAAATCACCGTGCACGAAGGCGGTCAAACCTTTCTGGTTCGTCCCGACGACGGGTTCGGCGTGGGACTGTTTCTGGAGCACCGGGAGAACCGCCGGCTGGTTCGGTCGGTGGCCAAGGGCAGACGCGTGCTCAACCTGTTTTCGTACACGTGCGGTTTTTCGATCGCCGCGTCGGCGGGCGGCGCGGAGTCGACCGTGAACGTAGACATCTCGAAGAAATCGTTGGAGTGGGGCAAACGCAATTTCGCTGCGAACGACATTGATCTGGACGATCACCGTTTCTTGTGCAGCGACGTGTGGGACTATTACAAGCGAGGTGAACGTCAAGGGCATCGCTTCGACCTGATCGTGCTGGACCCGCCGACCTTTTCGCGAACCAAACGCCCCGCCCGAGTGATGCAAGTCGAGCGCGACCTGACCGCCCTCGTCGCCGGGGCGCTGAAGCTGTTGAACCCGGGCGGGCTCATGCTCGTGACCGTCAACCATGGGCAGCTTCCGCCCGCTTGGATCCGCGAGAGAATCACCGAGGCTGCCGGCCGGCGTCAGCACCGATTCCGCCGCTCCCCGATCATACCGGAAGACTTCACCGGCGCAGGCCAAGAAGCCAAGAGTGCTCTGGTCGAATTCCCAACCTGATGCTCGTGACGCCCGGACATGCCGTGTATCAGAATCGTTCGGTCTCGCATCGCCGTACGCAGTCTGTACATCGTGGGTGCGTTCGTGGGCTCAAACGAGGATCATCTGTCTTCCCTATGTCCAAGACGCGTAGGCCCGTTCGGGAATCGATCACCTCGTTCATCGACACAGCGCTGAACGGGGCTTTTCTGAGTTGTCGCAACGCCAGCATGATGATATGACATTGGCATGATGGGGCAGGATGACCAAATCAAGGCCGACTTGGGCCACGCGAGCGGGTGCGACCCATTCCTGCGCCGCGTGCAAATTGAAAACTACAAGAGTATCGACAAGTGCGACGTTGAGTTGGGGCAACTAACCACTTTGGTGGGCCGAAACGGTGCCGGTAAGAGCAATTTCCTTGACGCTCTCCGATTCGTCACCGATAGCTTGGATCAATCGTTGGGCCACGCGATCAGGTCTAGAGGTGGAATCGACCAAGTTCGTCGAAGAAGCACCGGGCATCCACGAAACTTTGCGATCAAGCTATCTCTGGATTTGCCGCACTGGAGCGTCGCGACTTATGGGTTTCAAGTTGCTGCTCGTCCCAAGGGCGGATTCATCGTGAAGTCCGAAGTGCTTGAAGTTCGTGATTCCACGAACCAAAAAACGGCCCACTATCACGTCAAGGAAGGCAAGATCGTATCCACTTCGCACGACGTCATGCCGCCCGCAGTGGAAGACCGTCTTCTTCTGGTGAGAGCGTCCGATGTTGAACCGCTCCGATTAGTCTATGACAGCCTGCTTTCGATGGGGTTCTACAACATGAATCCCGAAGTGATGAAACTTCCGCAGAAACCTGATTCCGGAGAACTCCTGCACCGTGATGGGGCGAATATCGCGAGCGTCGTCAGCAGGCTCGAGACCGACGAGAAACTCGTGAAAGATCGCATCAACGAATACCTCGAAAAAATCGTTCCGGGAATCACCGGGGCGAAGCGAGTGCCGATCATGCAGCACGAGACGCTTGAATTCTATCAGAACGTTCAAGGAGCCTCCGCCCCCTGGCGGTTCTTCGCGTCGAGCATGTCGGACGGAACTCTTCGAGCACTCGGAAGTTTGGTCGCAATAATGCAACTAACGGGCACAAAGAAACCCGTGTCTTTCGTCGGAATCGAGGAACCGGAAACGGCGCTTCATCCCGGTGCAACCGCGGTTCTCATGGACGCTCTTCGCGAAGCGAGCATGAAAACGCAAATCTTGATCACCACGCACAGCCCCGACCTGATCGAGCAGTTTCAAGTGGCGAACGACACGCTGCTCGTGGTCGTTGCGAGCGAAGGAAAATCGTCGATCGCTCGAGTGAGTCCGACAAACCGCAAGACAATCGAGCAACATTTGTACAGCGCGGGTGAGTTGTTGCGGATGGATCAACTCGAACCCGATCGCGACGATTTAATCAGACAGAAAAACTCGCAGTTTCGTCTATTTCCATCGAACGGCGGGTCACCGTGAGTCGAATCCGTGTCGCCCCGATCGTCGAAGGTCATGGTGAAATGAACTGCGTTCGGATTCTTCTTGAGAGGATCTGGTACGAGCTTCTCAAGGGCAGCTCGATAGACATATCGAGTCCGGTCCGTCGACCGAAAACCATGTTGGTCCATCCGAAGCGAGAAAGTGAATTCGCCCGCGCGGTAGAATATGGACTTCTCAAGTTATCCTCCAGCGACGATGAGCTAAGCACCAAGCTTGTTCTCGTGCTCGTTGATGCCGACAACGATTTGCCATGCCAGCTTGGCCCCCGGCTCACGCATAAGGCTCGGGAGGCTCGCCCCGACGCAAACATTGCGTGCGTGGTCGCTAACATCGATTATGAAACGTGGTTCGTCGCGTCTGCTCAATCTCTCACGAAATACCTGCGATTCAAGTCCGAGAGCGAGATCCCAACAAAGCCGGAGGATGCACGCGCCGGGAAGAAATGGGTCCAGGAGCATTGGATTGGCACGAAATACAGCCCCACCGTGGATCAGCCAAAGCTTACTGCGGCGATGGACTTGGAACTCTGTCGGAGCCGATCGCCGTCATTCCAAAAACTCTGCCGAGAATTGGAACGATTCTTGTGACTCGTGATGAATGTTGACGAGCTAAACCCAAGCAAACGGTGCCGTTATTGGTGTGGTCGGAGGTCTTGACCCTTCTCCTCCACGGGCACAGAGGCGGCGAAAACCGAACGATTTTCTGCGAGCAACATCTGGGCAAGCGCCGCGCGCTCTGCATCTGAGGTACGGTTGAACGATGTTTTCGTTTGAAGTAGTGCATAGGGACGCTGACACGGCTGCTCGGTTGGGGCGGCTTGAGACGCCGCATGGCGTGATCGATACGCCGGCGTTTATGCCGGTCGGCACGGCGGGGTCGATCAAGGGCGTCACGCCGGACCACGTCGTGGCGACGGGCGCTCAGATCATCCTGGCCAACACGTATCATTTGCAGCTTCGCCCCGGGGCCGAGGTCGTCGAACGGCTTGGCGGTCTGCACCGCTTCATGGGATGGGACAGGCCTATCCTGACCGACAGCGGCGGGTATCAGGTGTTCTCGCTCGCTCGAATCAACTCGATCGACGATGACGGCGTGTCGTTTCAATCGCACATCGACGGAGCGACGATGCGTCTGACGCCCGAGATCGCCATGGCCATCCAGAATCAACTCGGGGCGGACATCGTCATGGCGTTCGATCAATGTCCCGCCCTGCCCGCCGATCGGGCCACGCTCGAGCAGGCGGTTGATCGTACGGTTCGCTGGGCAGACGCGAGCAAACGTGCTCACGGACGGGCCGACCAGTGGCTTTTTGGCATCGTTCAGGGCGGTTTGGACTTGCAGTTGCGTCGCGCGTGCACCGAGGAACTGAAATCGATCGGGTTTGACGGCTACGCGGTGGGCGGTCTTTCGGTCGGAGAGACCCACGACGAGATGGTCCGCGTTCTCGAAGCCCTCGAACCCTCCTTGCCGGCGGATTGCCCGCGGTATCTGATGGGCGTGGGAATGCCGTGCGATTTGTACGCCGCGGTTCGGGCGGGGATCGACATGTTCGATTGCGTCCTGCCGACCCGCAACGGCCGAAATGCCTACGCGTTTACCGCTCGTGGACCGCTGAAAATGCGCAATTTGACCCACCGGCTGTCGACCGAGCCGTTGGAGGATGGCTGTGATTGCCTGACTTGTGCTCGTTTTTCTCGCGGATACATTCGCCATTTGTTCCTGTCGGGAGAGATGTTGGGGCCGACGCTGACATCAATTCACAACCTCCGTTTTTTTCAGCGTCTGATGGGCAAAATGCGGGAATTGCTTCTGACGGGGGAACTGGAGACAATCTGCCGCGAGTTTCCCGTGGTCAACATGGGGAGCGATGACAACCCAGTTTGAGGAACGGTTTATGATTCACTTGATGAGCATCTTGGGACAGAAGTCGCCGACCGCCGCGGAACAGCCGCCCGGCGGGATGGTGTTTGTGATCGGCATCGTCTTGTTCATGGGCGTGTTTTTCATCATGACTTCGCGATCGTCGAAACGCGACCGAAACAAGAAGGCCGACATGATCAACAATCTCAAGAAGAATGACCGCGTCATGACGATCGGCGGCATCTTGGGAACCGTTGTCAATGTTCGCGACAACGAGGTTATTCTAAAGGTCGATGAAGCCACCAACACCCGAATGACGTTTCTCAAACGGTCCATCCAGCAATTGGTGACCGGTGACGAGGAGCTTCAGTTGGAAAACCGCTGAACCGGCGAAGGTTCGTTCGTCGGCGAGGTTGATCAGGTTGCCAGCCGATCGCCCATCTCCGCGATCAACCGATCGAACACCGACGGAGACGACGCGAAGAACGGCAGGTCTCGTCCGACATCACCGGCGGGGTCGAGACCGAGCGGGTGCGTGCCCGAAAGATCGGTGCAGCGGCCGCCTGCCTGTTCGACGAGCAACACTCCGGCCGCTACGTCCCAAAGCTTGCACTCGTAGCAGACCGCCGCATCGACCGCGCCAGCCGCGACGTAGGCAAGATGCAACGCAGTCGAGCCGACGTTTCGCAACACGTACCGATCCGTCCAAAACCGGATAAGGGGCAGGACCGGCTGGTGTCGGCCGGACGGCACGGCGATGAGAATGTCGCGGTCCCGTTGCAACCCGGCGACGCAGACGGGCGATCCGTTGCACAGTGTGCCTTCGCCCTCGACGGCTGAACAACACCAGCCGCTCTGATGCTCGTACACAACCGCGACGACCGGCTGTCTCGCTCGCAGCAGCGCGATCGACGTTGCGGTGATTGGAAATTGGCGCGTGAAGTTTCGCGTACCGTCCAACGGGTCAACGATCCAGCAGTATTCAGCCTCGCCGGGGTGTGGCATTGCGGTCGGATTAACGACTTGCTCTTCACCGATGAAGGCGTGGTCCGGGTAGTTTTCGCGAATGGCATCGAGGATGAGTTGCTGGATGCGATGGTCAGCCTCGGTGACCGGGCTGTCGTCGGACTTGCGGCTGGTGGTCGTCTGCCCGCCCAGCGACTTGGTGATGCCAGCCGCCTGCCGTGCAAGGAGTTCCGCGAACGAGCGAGCCAATTGCAGGTTTGGGTGTGACATAACAAGACATCCTAGTGTAGTGTGTCGTTGTTGGCGACGTTTACGCAAACCGAGCCGCGACCGTAAGGAAGCGGAAACAGGTCGTGTGCCCCGTTCGCGGCGGACCGCTCCCTGACCGGGCGCGGTTCGGATGACCCGCAAGCACGGGCGTGGCATGACACCGGCATGGCGGAGCGGATGGGCTCGACATCTCCGAAAATCGTCGTCGCGGAACGACTCGACGCGGACGCCATGCGTCGACTGAGCGAAGTCGGTCGCCTTTGCGAACTGGACTTGCCGAGCGAATCCACGTTGATTGCGGCCGTGTTGGACTGCGACGCGCTGATCGTTCGCAGCAGATGTTCGGTCACCGAACGCATCATTCAGGCAGCGCCTCGGCTGCGTGTTATCGGCCGCGCAGGCGTGGGGTTGGAGCACATCGACATCGGGGCCGCTGAATCCCGCGGCATTCAGGTGGTTTACACGCCCGAGGCGTCCACGAACGCCGTGGCTGAGCTGACCGTCGGCTTGATGCTCGCCTTGGAACGTCGACTTGTCGCCGCCGACGCGATGGTCCGGGATGGTCGGTTCGCGCAGGCCCGCGAATCGCTGGTCGCCAGAGAACTCGCCGGCCTGACGCTGGGAATCGTGGGCATGGGGCGGATCGGTCAGCGCGTCGCCCAGATGTGCAGCGCCGGCCTGGCGATGACCGTCATTTACAACGACATTCGGGAGATTCCGGCGCTTTCCATCCCCGCGCAGCCGCGAGAAAAAGAGGCTCTCTTCGCGGAATCCGATGTTGTGACTCTGCACGTGCCTCTGACCGATTCGACGCGCCGCATGATCGACGCAACCGCGATGGCAATGTTCAAGCCGTCCGCCACGCTCATCAACACCTCGCGCGGGCAAGTCGTGGATGGATCAGCCCTGGTGAGCGCCTTGGCGAGCGGGCGACTGGCTGGCGCTGGTCTGGACGTTTTCGATCCCGAGCCGCCGGCGCGTGGCGATCCGCTTCTGTCGGCACCCAATACCGTGTTCTCGCCGCATCTGGGCGCCCGCACTGGCACCAGCTTGGGTCGCATGAACGACGTGGTTGAAGACGTGATCGCGGTTTTGGAAGGTCGTCGACCAAAACACCCTGCTTCGTAAAATTTCGCGCGTCATCGACAAAACGCGCTTGATCGCGACGCCGTTGATGGGTAGAGAAGATGTTTCGACATGGGAGGCGAGGCTGCTCGGTGGTAGCGGGGGCAGTCTGATGGCAAGGTTCAGATGGCCCCATCGAAGCCTCGTGTCATGATGGATGGTGTGTGTGTTGCTCTCAGTATCTCCATATGAGCCGATGGTGGGTGCGGCGGCGGTCTTCGAGTTCATCGCTCGCAATTGGGCGTTGATGAGCATCGCGACGACGGTGGCGTTGCTGATCATCGTGCCCACCGCTTTTTGCCGCAAATACGTTCGAATCGCCATCAACCTGATCGACGATTTCGCTCCGCCGCATTTCCCCGACGTTCCCGTGTCGCACGTCACGGGCGACCCGGTCGATTTCAGCGCATTCGACGGGCATCGTCTTCGCGGCGCGTGGTACAAAAAGCATGCCGGCACGGTCGAAAAGGGCGTCATCATTTTCGCGCATGAGTTCGGCACCGACCGGTTCAGTCATTCGCGCTACAGTGAACCGTTACGAAACGCCGGGTACGACGTGTTCGCGTTTGACTTTCGCGGTCACGGAGAGTCGCCGTCGGAAGAGAATTACAAGCCTCGCCAATTCCCGAGCGATCGTGAACGGTCGGACATGCTGGGCGCTATCGCGTTCGTCGGGGATCAGCTTGAAGAGGCGGGTCGTCCGAGGGAAGTTGGCCTGTTTGGCCTGTCGCGAGGCGGCGGGGCGGCGATTCTTGCCTCCGTCGGCATTGCGAGCGTCAAAGCCGTGGCAGTCGACGGGGGGTTCAGCAGCGACTCGGTGGTTCAGCATCTTGCCAAACGATGGGCGAGCATTTTTGCGAAGATGCGTTTTTCCTATGAAAGCCCGCCGCCGTCGTATTGGCGGTTCATGCGCTGGTTGATCCTGATCAATGCTGAACGCCGGTTCGGGTGCGAATTTCCATCGGTGCGCAAAGCACTCAAGCGGATCGGCTCAACGCCCCTGCTGTTCATTCATGGGGAACGCGACACCTATATCCCGCTGGAGCAAACGCAGATGCTTTACGATTTGGCGGCGGATCCGAAGTACTTCTGGTCCGTTCCAGGGGCACGTCACAATCAAAGTATCATCAAACAACCCCAAGAGTACGCCCGCCGGTTGATCCGGTTCTACGACACGTACCTCGCCCGTTGCACAGCACCGGTGTCCGGCGACCGCGAATCGCTCAGTGGTCTTGCTCAACCCATTGCAGAAGAACCAACGTCTCCGCTTGCCGCGCGCATCACCGAACCGACTCGAAGCGTGCAAACGCGTGCTCGTTGACCAGCAACTGTCGAAAACTGTTGGCTTTGAGCGTGTCGCCCGTTGCGAACCGTCTATGGTTGCGGGTAGTGGCGTTGAGAACGACATGACGAATATGAAGCGATGGGTTCTTGGATGGGTGGTGGTGTCGATCATAGCGTGCGGACAGCCCGCGCGCAGCGACGACCCTCGCGAGGCTGCGCGCGAACTCCGACGAACCCCGGTCGTCAAAGTGGTCGAACAAACCCGGGAATCGGTCGTCAATATTTCGACCACGCAGTTGATCAAAACGCGTCGACCGTCGCGTTTCGGCTTCTTTTTCGACGATATTTTCGCCTACCCCAAGACGATGAACGGCAGTGGTTTCGTGATTCACGAAGACGGATACATCGTCACCAACGACCACGTGGTGGCCAGGTCAGCCGATCATCGCGTACGCTTTGCCGACGGACGCGAATACGAAGCCATGCTGATTTCCAGCGACCCGACACACGATCTGGCTGTCCTGAAGATCGATCCGCAAGAACCGCTGCGTCCGCTGCGGTTAGGTCGAAGCGATGACCTGATGGTGGGCGAGGACGCCATCGTCATCGGCAACCCCTTCGGTCTGGAAAACACCGTTACGCGAGGCGTGATCAGCGCGCTGCATCGTCGTTTGGAGTTCTCGCAGGACGTGGTGTACGACGATTTGATCCAGACCGACGCGAGCATCAACCCCGGCAACTCCGGCGGTCCGCTGCTGAATATTCTGGGCGAATTGATCGGCATCAACACGGCCATCCGGCCGGACGCGGAAAACGTCGGCTTCGCGATCCCCGTCGACCACTTGCGACGACTGCTGCCCGTCATGCTCGACATCACGCATCTCAAACGCGTCGAATTGGGCATGTATGTGTCCGGCGATCGGGCGGAAGTGACGTCCATCGAAAGCGGCAGCCCGGCCGACAAAGCCGGGTTCCGCCTGGGCGATGTCATTTCGTCCGTCGGCGGCAAACCGATCGGCCGCGACGTGGACTTCTACATCGCCATGCTCGACCACAACGCCGGCGAGGACGTGCCGATGGTCGTCGTGCGCGACGGCAAGACGGAAACCCACAAAGTGCATCTGTCAGCCGTTGCGACGATCGACGGCAAGAAGCTCGCCTGGGAAAAGCTGGGGTTACGTCTCGAGGAGCTTTCCCCGAAGGTCGCCCGCAGCTTCAGACTCAAACGAAACGCCGGGCTGGTGATCGTCGAGATCGATCCGCGAGGACCGGCCCGACGAGGCGTGGTGCACGCCGGGGACTTGCTTGTGAAGGTGGGGCGCTATCGTGCTTGGCCGGCGGAGAACATCGGCATTTTGCTCCAAACCGTGGTGCGCGACGATCCGATCGACATCACCGCGTTCCGGTTCTTCAACGACAACACGGTCGAGCGCATCGAACAAAGATTGTACGCCCGATGAAACCTGATCACGCAAGCGACGCTACATCGTCACCAGGCCGACCCGCCGTGTCACGTGATGACTGCACGCCGACCGATCTCAAGCTGAACCGCGACGAGCAAACGTTGCGAATCTGCTGGCGAGACGGTCGCGAAAGTGTCTTCGACGGGGCGATGCTGCGAAAGCGTTGCCCCTGTGCGACCTGTCGTTCGGAGCGAGATGCGCAGGCCGGCCAGTTGCTACCGATCCTCAAACACCCTCCGCCGTCGGATGTTCGCATCGTCTCTGCCAAGCTCGTCGGAAACTACGCGATCCAACTGTTCTGGTCCGACGGGCACGATACGGGCATTTTCGATTTTCAGTTTTTGCGCAGCATCGACGGCGGCGTCAAACCGCCCGCTGCCCAATAGCAATTGGGTTGAAGCGGTCTTCATGGTCTGCTGCGATGCCCCGTCCGACCCCGCCGTCCGGCTGTACGTCGGCGGTTGGTCAGCGGATGGGATCGACGGCGAAAACCTCAACGCGACGGTTGGTTGCGCGGCTGGCAGCGTCGGTATTGGGAACGCTCGGACGGTTCTCGCCCGCTCCGCAGGCGACCAATCGGGCCCGATCGATGCCATGTTCGCCGAGATATCGCACTACCGTCAACGCTCGCTGTGCGCTCAACTCGTAGTTGTCCTTCCACCCGCTCTTGCGTATGGGCGTGTCGTCGGTGTGCCCGAACACGTAGATGTCCTTGTCGGCGTAGCGCGAGCGAATGGTGCTCGTCACGGCATCCAGCCCGGTCCGACCGTCGTTTCGCAGGTCAACCTTGCCCGGCTTGAACAACACGCTGCCCTCCAGGGCAATCATCGCGCCGCCGGGAACGCTCTGCCAGCCGGCCGGTGCGGCTGGTGCTGGCACGTCGGAAAGCTGCGACCGGAGTCGGTCAAGGTCTGCCTGTGCAATGCGCAACTGTTCGCTGCATTGTTCGCGGTCATCCCGCTGCGCATCCGCCGCACGTTGGGCGTTTGCCAGGTTTTCCGTCAATCGCTGATTGGTGTCCTCCAACAACGCGATGTGCGCGTCTTTCGCCTTGAGTTCATCGGCGCATCCGCCCGTCAACAACGTCGCGACAGCCGCCATCGCCACTGCCAGTCCTGCATTCAACCGCGTCATGTGACATTCTCCCCTTTTTCGCGCTCAACCGACAATCGTGTTCCGTTCACCGGGCAACTCGCCGGTTCATTTACAACTACAACGTTGGTCTTCGACACTCCGACGGCAGCCGCCGAATCGCCGGCGCGTCCGTGCTCACTGCGTCTCGTCGGTGTCTTCGATGGCGCCTTTGATTTTCCGGTCGATCCGTTTTTCCACCTCGGCAAGTTCCGCCAGATGTTCGCGGCGCTCGCGATCAGCCTTCTCCGCCGCGGCTGATCGCTTCAGCTCGACCATGTCCCGCCACACGCCGCGCGTCGCCAGCACGACCCACCACGACGCGATCGATCCGAGCGCCGTGCACACGAACAACCATACCACGTTGATCGATTCGTACGACTTGAAAAACCAGACATCGACGGTGTTGCTCCGATTCATGTACACGACCGAAGCGACGACCAGGACCATCGCGACCAGCAACAACACCCTAAAATAAACCTTGATCTGCTTCACAACAAGTCCCATCGCGATCACCCGAATGGAATAGCCTGTGAGTTTTGGAGGAATAACATATGCGCTGCTGCGATAAACCGTTGTATCACAGTGAGCTCCACGATCGGTTTGTAAAAAGCGATCGCAACAACATATCCAAACGTAAGCCAAGGTCCCAGCGGGATGACGTGTGATTTCTTAAAAGGCAGCAACGCCAACCACGCCACCATCGCGAGCGAGCACGTCACCATGAACCCGATCGCCACCACCTGCCACCCCGCCACCGCGCCGGCGGCAGCCATCATGTGGATGTCGCCGGTCGCGAACGCTTCCTTGGCGTACACCAGATTCGCGACGATGCGAATGGACCATCCGATTCCCGCGGCAATCACGTATCCGCTGACCGCCGTCGCCACGCCGAACACCGGCTGCCACGAACTCTCCAGCGGCTTCCAATGTACGATGCCCACCAGCGTGTCGCCCAGCGACGTATCAGCCACCACCAACCACAACGCGACCGAACCCAACACGATTCCCGGCAGCAACGATGCCAACTCCCGCAACGTGCGGATCCGAACGTCGGGCGCTTCCGTTTCGATGGCGTCGGCGACTTCCGTATCGCTCTCTCGATGCTGCGACGCTTCACGCAAGACGACCAGAATCATGAACGCGAGTGGAACCCAAACGCGGACTGCGTAGGGAACCGACCATGAACTGCCCAAGCCCGACAACGCCATC
>CAYQFV010000021.1:31866-33684 GCA_964416845.1 uncultured Phycisphaeraceae bacterium
GTCCACACTGCGTGCAGCGCCACGCCCGCCATCGCCGCAAAGTGCGTGAATCGAATGTCGATCCAGTAGTACTGCAGATCGATCGCCGACATGGCGAACAGGCTGACCATCAAGATGACGTGCGCGAGGTAGATAGGCCAATCTTCTGCGATTCGCCAGTTCAAGTCGGGTACGTCGCTAAGACCGGCCCGCCCGCGATGAATGAAAAAGGCGTCGAACAGAATCAAGACGACCATGGCCGTCATCAACTCGACCAGTGGGTATTGCGGTGAGATCGGCGCCCAGCAGTTTCGGCAGCGACCGCGCAGTCGCAGATACCCCAACACGGGAAGGTTGTCGTACCAGGCGATGCGATTCCGGCAATGGGGACAAAACGACCAACGCGGATTGCCCAGGGCCAATCCCAGCGGTAGCCGGTAGATCACGACGTTCAGGAAGCTGCCGAGAGATAGACCGACGGCGGTGAAAAACAGCAACCACCAAAGCGTGACGACTGACGACAAAGCGTTCGTGACCCAATGAAGCACCGCCTCCGGGGAGGCCATGCAAGCGAAACCATCTCAACTCAAAGCTTCGAGTGACTGCCGTCGCACCAGGGAAGCTTACCGCTGCGATGACACTGGCAGACGGCTTTCTTGCCCGCTTCCGACACTTCAACCACCATCGGCACGATGTCCGTGTGCTCGCGGGAATGTGCGCCGTCGCAATATGGCAGCTTCTCCGACAATCCGCACTGACAATATGCCTTCTTGCCGGCCGTTTCCTCCAAGACAATGGGAGCGGTACCGTGTTTGGCTTCTGACAAGTTAAACTCCTTTCGACGCGCGCCCGACGCAGGGCCCGAAACCACGTTGCACGCCCGATGCGGTCGCGAGCATCACCATACTGACTCGCACCACGCCCGTCATCGAGCACCCTTTCCGATGCGTCATTATACGGGCGTCGCTGGCGATCGCGAGCCATTCTTCAGTAAGCGCGGAACGTCGCAACAGCAATTGGACGCCATAGAATCTGTTCTAACGGACGTCGCCCGCAATCGCCGGCCAACTCAAATCGCCAAACAGCGTCAGGCGGCGGGCGTCGGTGAGATCGATCTTCAACGGTGTGACGACAACGTAACCTTCAGACAGCGCGTGAAGGTCCGTCTCCACGTCGCCGACAGGTTCGGCGAATTCGCCATCAAGCCAATACTGTCGCACGCCGTCCGGCGACTCGCGTTGTTCGTAGCGATCTACCATCATTTGAATCGCCTGGCGCGCCACGCGAATCCCCTTGGGGCGGTCGCGGTCCAGCGCGGGGATGTTGATGTTGATCAGATCGCCCCCGGCAATGCCCGCGTCCAGGAGCACGTCAATGACCTGTCGGGCGATCGTGGCAGCCCGATCGAAATCAGCATCGCCGCCACGCTCCAGCGACACGGCGATCGCGGGGATTCCCAGCAACGCCCCTTCCGCCGCCGCTGCCACCGTTCCGGAATACAACACGTTGATGCTGACGTTCGCGCCGTCGTTGATGCCCGACACCACGAGGTCCGGTCTGGTCTCAGTCAACTCGCACACCGCGAGCTTGACACAGTCAGCAGGTCTGCCGCCGACGCTCCATCCGGAGAATTGGTGCTGCACCGACACGCGCCGGACATGAATCGCCTGACGAACCGTGATCGCATGGGCCATGGCGGACTGCACCGAATCGGGCGCAGCCACCGTCACATTGCCAAGGCTCGCCAATGCACCATGCATCGCGGCGAGCCCGGGAGCGAGTATGCCGTCGTCGTTGCTCAACAGAATGTGCACGTGATCCGCATCGCCTCCAAACGCC
>CAYQFV010000021.1:33784-37849 GCA_964416845.1 uncultured Phycisphaeraceae bacterium
GCCGTCGTCGTTGCTCAACAGAATGTGCACGTGATCCGCATCGCCTCCAAACGCCGCAGCACGTGGTTATCGTGGCGTTTGCTGGCGAGAAGTCAAACAGAACGTCGCACGTCACCATCGTCGGAACGATCGCGACGGGTACGCGCTTGGCTGATGTGCGATTGATGCTAACATGAATTCATGCCGACTGTTTTGACACGCGAACAAGTGCGGCGGGTCGACCGAATCGCCGTTGACGAATACGGCATGATCGGGCTGGTGCTGATGGAAAACGCAGGTCGAAACGCTGCGGACATCATTCTGCGCGATTGCGCCGGTCGTACCGACGCACCGGACGCCTCGGTCGTCGGCCGAGTGGTTCTTTTCTGTGGCACGGGCAACAACGGCGGAGACGGGTTTGTGATTGCGCGTCATCTCGCGAACGCGGACATCGACGTCGTCATCGCGCTCACCGGCCCGGTGGACCGACTCACCCCCGACGCATCCGCAAATCATAGGATTTGCGTCGCCATGGGCATCGCGTGCGCACCGGCCGACTCGATGCAGATTCGTCCCAGCGATTTGATCGTCGACGCAATGCTCGGTACCGGTTTCACAGGCGACGTGCGGCCGCCGCTTGCCGGCATCATCAAGACCATTAACAATACGCCGAACGCGGGCGTCGTCGCGATCGACCTGCCGTCGGGGTTGGATTGCGACGCGGGCATGCCGTCGAACGCATGCGTCGTTGCGGGGCAGACCATCACGTTTGTCGCTGTCAAATCCGGGTTCCAGGCCACCGGCGCGGTCGCCCACACCGGGCGGGTACACGTGGCTGACATCGGCGCGCCCGCCGCGATCGTCCAACGGGTTCTGGCAGAATCAGTCGCCGACGGGAATCCGAACGAGAGCCGGCCGACCGGTCGGCAGGTTTGATGCGCACGAACGTTTCTCCAAACTCGTCATCCCAATCTTTGCGAATCGCAACGATCCCGTGGCTATTGCTGATGGGTTGGGCAGATCCAACCCGTGCGGAGGCGCCGCCCGCCGCCATCCCCGTCGATCACGTCGCCGAAACCGCCCTGTTGGCGGAGTGTGGTACCGGGTGCTTGTTGACGCGATCTGCACATTTCGTGGTTGCCAGCGGCGATGACCTCCCCAACATCCGCACGCATCTACAGTGGATGGAGCAGACATTCCGTCGGGTCGAGCGTTTCTTGTCCTTCCACGACCTGCCCGTCCGGCCGCTACGATCACGCCTGGAAGTTGTGCAAGTAGGCGACTGGACCAAGCTCGCGCGTCGACTTGCCAGACCGTCGTCCCCAGGCGACATCTACAGTGGATTCTTCGATCCGACGTCAGGTCGCTCGTATTTCGGCACGGTTCCGCGGGGTCGAAGACCGGGCGCAGCGTTGACGATCATCGCCGAGTTGGAGCGGGTGACCATTCAGCACGAGACCGCCCATCAGGCCATGCACGCCCTATCGCCGACGTTTGTCCGGAACCTGCCCGACTGGCTTTCGGAAGGATTGGCCTGCGCGTTCGAGGTTGCGACGAAACAGGGTGACGATGGGTATCGTTCGCTCAACCGTTGGCGTGCGCAAGATGCGATCGCGGCCTTCGCCCCGACGGGGAACACGCCGACCGACCAGCCGCCGCTGACCAACACGAAACCCGCCCCGACGAGCGGATTGCCGAATCGCAGCAGCATCGTTTCGCGCATCGTTGGTGAACGTCACCGAGACGACGACTGTCAACTGACTCTGTCCGAGCGGTACGCCGGCGCGTGGGCCATCCTGTTCTTTCTGCAGAACGAACGTCCCGACCAGTTCAAGACCTACCTGCACCGTCTCGCCGAACAAGACACGCCGCCGTCATCCGCGTGGCAGGTCGACGCGTTCTTGACTGCGTTCGGCGGGCGGGAGAAGTTGTTGAGCAACCACGTCATCGAACGCGCAAAAGCTGCCTTGGCTGGCGCCAAATTTCGCGACGTCGGCCAACAGAAACACTGACCTCGGTTCCACGTCAGACGTGCGATTCTGGGCGTCACGGACGGCCGACCGTCCAGGTCGATCGACCTCGTCGGCATGTCCGATACCGCGGGTTTGAACCCACCGCGCGATGACCACCGGTCGATTTTGCGTCAGCTCCAGCACATTCATGAATGATCGGGTTGTGTTCGGCGGATTCGATGGGGAACCATGAGCGTCGTTTTTCCACGGGATCGGCTGATCGGTCGAACCAAACGATAAGAAGGTGGATAATTCCATGCCGATGTACCAAGAAAGGCGTTGACGAGGAACGCGAAGTGCTGCAACATTCTTGCCGATAACAGGGACGCGCGGCGCGGTGCGTCCCGCCTGTTCACGCTTGGCAGTTTGTCGCGTGGTGGTTTGTAGCCACCGACACTTGCCGGCGGACCAACGGAGGACTTTTTCGTGACACGAACGCACCAACGCATGATGAAACTGGTGATGTCCTTTTGTATTCTTGGCGCTGGCGTCCTGCCGGCTGCTTCGTGCAATATGCAAGTTCGAGATGCGGCCGTGAATGGATTCGCATCGTTCGTCGGAACCACGGTCACCACCGTGCTCAACGGACTCGTTCCACTCGATTCGCTGCTCAACACCGGCGGGTGATCACCCACGCGTGGCTTGAGTGCAACCGTTTCAGAACGTTTGCGGTCCGGCGCTCATGGGCGGTTAGCGAGCAGCGACAGCGCGAGCGCTGCGCTGCTTCGTACTCCGGTGGTGATTGTCGGGCGAGGATCGGGCGCGAACGTGCTCGAATGCAACGGCGGCAATCGTGGCCCGTCCGGCGCGAGGCTTGCTTCGTATGTCTCGCGACGGACGCTGCCAAGCCAAAACATGAAGCCCGGAACCTTGAGGTGGCGAGCAAAGCGCCCGAAGTCCTCGCCACCCATGACGGGCTTGATCGCGACGGCGTGCTCGCGACCGACGATCCGCGCGAGAACCTTGGCGGCAGCAGCCGTCAAAGATGGGTCGTTGTACGACGCGGGCGTAAACTCGTCGTCGCGCACCTTGATAAGCGGATCTTTGGGGCAGCCCATCGCGCGGCAGGTGTTTGTCACGACCTCGCGGATGCCGTCCAACAGGATGCGCCGCGTCTCGTCGGCATACGATCGCACCGTGATTTGCATCGTTGCTTCGTTGGGGATGATGTTGTGCTTTGACCCCGCGTGTATCGATCCCACGCTGATCACGGCTGATTCGAGTGGATCAACACGGCGCGACACGATCGTTTGCAGCGCGACGATGACCTGCGCAGCTGCCACAATCGGGTCCACCGTCTCGTGTGGACGCGAACCGTGACCACCGCGCCCGAACACCGTGACGTCCACCGAATCCACGTTCGCCAAGGCCCATCCCGACGTATACCCAACGTCACCGGCAGGCAGAACCGCCGACACGTGCAGCGCCAAACAGTAGTCCGGACGGGGAAATCGCTCGAACAGCCCGTCCTCGATCATCATCAACGCCCCCCGACCGATTTCCTCCGCCGGCTGCGCTACGATGACCAACGTCCCCCGCCACTGATCGCGCAACCGCGCGAGCGCCTCCGCCGTGCCGATCAGGCACGTCTGATGAATGTCGTGTCCGCACGCGTGCATCACGCCCACCCTGCCGCCCGCATCGCGATCGACCGACACCTCGCTACGATACGGCAGCGACGTCTCTTCGGTCACGGGCAATGCGTCCATGTCGCCGCGAACCAAAACCGTAGGCCCCTCACCGTTGGCGAGCACGCCCACCACGCCAAAACCACCAACCCCCGTCGTCACCCGATAGCCAGCCCGTCTTAGACGATCCGCCAACTTCGCCGACGATCGCCGCTCGTTGAGCGACAGTTCCGGATGGGCGTGCAGGTCCTTGTAGAAGGTCAGCAGGTCTTCCATGTGCGACGCGACGTCCGCCTCCACAGACGAGGACAAATCCACACGGTCGACCGCATGCACCTCGCCGAGCGCGTTCGCAGTCCAGCACAGCGGCATGGCAGCCATGATTCCCGACAACATCCATCGTCGCATTCGGTTTACCCTTTCCGGAGAACGCGGTCGGCTTCGAA
>CAYQFV010000022.1:0-34127 GCA_964416845.1 uncultured Phycisphaeraceae bacterium
CCGAACGCAGACATGGTTGGCCTATGTGTACAGACGACAGGGCCAGTACGCGAAGGCGGAGTCCCTGCTCCGCGAGACACTTGCTGCTCAACAACGCGTCCTGAGTGCCGATCATCCCGACATTCCTACTTCACAGGACGAACTCGGCAATGTGCTTCGTGCTCGCGGACAACTCGCTGAGGCGGAGACCGTGTTGCGTGAAGCTCTCGAAACCCGTCGCCGCATTCTCGGGGACGACGATCCCGCAACGCTGATGTCCGCGACGAGCCTGGCGAACACGTTTATGGGGCAGGCGAGGTACGTCGAAGCGCAGCGACTTTATCGCGCGACTCTTGAAGTGCGAAAACGCGTCCTGGGCGAAAACGATTTGAATACGGCGGATTCCATGAGTGGGTTGGCCTTCGCGTTGAGCGCTCAAGGCAAGGGGTCGGATGCAGAAGCCCTCCTTCGCCGTGCGATCGACATACGCAAGCCTCTGCTCGGCGACAACCATCCTCTAACGCTCGAGTCCATGAACGAACTCGGAAGTCTGTACCAGGAGCAACGGCGATACGAGGAATCCGCACCCCTGTTCGCCAAGGTGTTGGCGATACAACGAAAATCTCTTCACGAGGATCATCCGGACGTCGCGGATTCGATGAACAATCTGGCGCTTGCGTACACAAACCTCGGCAGGCTTCGTGAGGCCGAATCTCTTTACCGCGAAGCGCTCGCGCTTCAACGTCGAACTCTCGGAGCCGACCATTCCAGCACACTGATGACACTGAACAACTTCGCCAACGTACTCAAGGCGAAGGGGGACTATCCGGCGGCGGAGGAAATCTACAAGGAAATACTTGCAAAGAACCGGCGAGTGCTCGGAGACCTCCATCCGCAGACGTTGAGGGTTCTCGACAATCTAATCGTCGTGCTACACGCTCAAGGGAAATACGAAGAGTCCCGCCCGACCGTCATGGAACAGATCGAACTACAACGACGGGCTGCCGAGCGAACACCTGCCGACCCCGCGTCCCTGAATGACTACGCGTGGGTGCTTCTATCCTGCAAACCCGAAGACCTCCGCGATCCACAAGAGGCCCTTCGCTTTGCACAACTTGCCTCGAAACACAGCGGCGGACAAAGTCCTCCGATCCTGGACACTCTGTCGCTTGCCTACGAGATGAATGCCAACTTGGCCCAAGCGATCGAGGTGGAGAGAAAAGCCATCTCGCTCGTATCAGAGCGATCGACACTACGTATCCAGTTCGAACAACGGCTCCTCGATCTTCTTGGACAACAGCGCGACTTCACCGAGCAGGAGCGTGTCTATCGTGGGATCCTCAAACGGCTTCGTTCTTCAACGCCCCAAGACGACGTCCTCGTCGCGTCCAGTCTGATCGGTCTGGGGCGTTCACTCATCGAGCAGCAACACTTCGAAGATGCCGAATCCACAATCATCGAGGGATACAACCTATTGAAGAAGGCCCCGAATGACTCAACGAATCGGCTTTCCGAGGCTCTCACTACCCTGGTCGAACTCTATCAACGCTGGGGAAAGCCCGAAATGGCAGCCCAATATGCTGCCGAGCAGAGTACGAACGTGGGGAAGCCGTGACGACGGTCGCTCCAGCCCGTCCAGCGCACACGGCAAACCGTCACAACGACGGCGGTTCTGAGCCGACCGACCCATCGCGCGGCCTTCGCTCGGCATGGCTTGGATCGAACAACGAGAAGTCACCACCACTACGCCCAGATGATTGCTCGCGGTCAAGAATCCGACGAGATTCCGAGGCATTGCTGAAGTTTCCTCGCAGTGTCGCACCAGGCCTACCTACACCAGTGTGTAGGGGGGCTTGATTCTGCCCGGACAAGATTGTTACCATGGTTGCACTTCACGTCGCATGTTGAACGAATCGGGCGGAGTCGGCCCGAGTAGATGGAACCGTGTCAACGATCACAATTAGCGAGAGGGGTGTAACTCTAGTGCGAATGCCCGGGCTATGCCGAAGCGTCGCAGCGGACTTGTTGGCGCCTGCACGATGAGATCACACGCGCCCATCACTGCCAGACGATCGCTGAGCCATTCGAATTCGTGTTCGAGTGGGTCGAACACTACTGCCCCTTTGAGGCCGAGCGCGATGCTCGCCTCGGCCTCAAAGCGTAAGCCGGACTCCCTACGATAGGGAGCCAATTAGGAGCAACACGATGCGCCACCGCAAAACAGTTGCCTTTCTTGTCGCTCTATTCACTATTCACTTGTCTACAATAACCCTCGGCGAAGAGGTCGGGACCGCCTTCACTTTTCAGGGCGAGCTTCTGCACTTTGGGAGTCCAGCAGCGGGGTTCTGCAGGGTCAATTTCGAACTGTATGACTCGCCCGATTGGCCGAACTGTTGCCAAGTCGGCCCCCGGATCACGAAGGACATCACTCCTGTCAACGGCCGATTCACCGTCGAGCTCGACTTCGGGGACGTCTTTGGTGGCGGGGCGCGATGGCTTCAGATTGAAACCTGCTGTCGGCCGAATCCCGGCGACCTTTGCGTGTTCGACACGCTCGTGCCGAGGCAACGCGTGACGGCAGCACCGCAAGCTATTCGGTCGGCTGGCGTGGTCGCCGTCGCCGTTGCGACGGTAGAAGCCGGAACGCTTGCCATCGGCACGCTCAGCCCGGACACGACCAAGAAGCTGCACGTGGTCGGTGACTCGATGTTCACCGGCACCGTCGAGCTAACGCCGTCCGGCGCTTCGACGAACAAGATGGAGATGGACGTCCAGGACGACCCGATGACCGGCTCTGCGAAATTCGCCATACGATTTCTCGATGCAGGAGGAATAGCAAGAACCCAGATGGAACTGCTCGAGGGCAACGCTATGTTCAACGGTGACGCCACGATCTCCGGAACACTCAATCTTGCAGAGGCGATGTGCACGGACCAACCCGCATTGGACATCGAAGTTCCGTGTCTGTCCAGAATCATGCGGTACGTTGGGTTTCAGTTCAACTCCTCGACGCTCGGGGGCAACAACATCATCGGCGGAAATCAACTGAACGTGGCCAACGACGGTGCGCTTCTGATCGGGGCTACGATCGCTGGCGGAGGTGCGACCACCCCGGGCCCGGTCGACTTGCCTAACGCCGTATTCGATGATTTCGGAACCGTAGGCGGGGGTGCAGGCAATACCGCCGGGCTTCAAGATGGATCAAGCCTGACAAGTACGTTCGCGACGGTCTCCGGCGGAAAAGCGAACACCGCGAGTGGGATCGAGTCCGTCGTCGGAGGCGGGTGGAACAACACCGCAAGCTCGACCGTTTCGACAGTATCCGGAGGCGTTAGCAACACTGCGACATTCGCCAGCACTTCCATTGGCGGAGGAAACTCCAACACCGCCGCAGCAGTTGGTGCAACCGTTTCCGGAGGACAATTCAACACAGCGAACGGTTTCAACACGAGCATTGGCGGAGGCAGTGGCAACACAGCCGGCGGGACAAGCTCAACGGTTCCCGGAGGCGAGTCCAACTCGGCCGCAGGCAACTACAGCTTCGCAGCCGGGCGACAAGCATCCGCTTCGCATAACGGCTCGTTTGTTTGGGCGGATAGCACCGGAACACCGTTCGGCTCGACTGCGACGGATCAGTTCCTCATCCGGGCCATCGGTGGAGTCGGCATCGGTACGACACTGCCGAATTCCGGCTTGCACGTCAACGGCGATAGCACCCGGCCACCAATGCGCGTCCAGATCAGCGGAAGCTCAAGGCTGACGGTTGCCTCAAACGGGGGTACAAGTGTGGGCACGTTCCAGGACGTTCCGCCGCCACGAGGTCTTTACGTCTTCGGGGATGTTGGCATCGGGACAGCGAGTCCGGCCGGAAAGCTCCACGTCGTCGGCGCCGGTAGCGACTCCACCGTGATTCTGCCGAACAACGCGATATCTGCGAGTGAGATCCTGGACGAACCCGGCGCGAGCACCAGCACGAATCAGACTGAAATCAACTTGACCTCCACGGTGGTGAATCTGACTTCCCGTCAAATCACCGCTCCAACCGCTGGGTGGGTCCTTGCCATCGGAACTTGTCTGGCACGTCCCGCCGAAGTGTCACCGACGGAATTCGGCACGCTCGTCAACGCCGACTTTCAACTCAGCACGGCGTCTGCCATCCAGCAAGGGCCGCTATGGGAAGTTCAGTTGCGTCTCTTCGGCACGGGGCGGAAAGAGATTCCCGTTACGATAC
This sequence comes from uncultured Phycisphaeraceae bacterium, assembly GCA_964416845.1. GTDB lineage: Bacteria > Planctomycetota > Phycisphaerae > UBA1845 > UBA1845 > CAYQFV01. Next base: position 4,211 of record CAYQFV010000022.1, read on the forward strand.
ACAGGCTTATCCCAGTGTCAGCCGGCGTGACGACGATCTACTTCGTTGCTCAGCAGGACGCCGGAGATTTTCGGGTCGACGAAACCCAACTGTCAGTCGTGTTCTTCCCGACGTCGTACGCTTCGGTGGCCCTTGCGACCTCGAATAGGGAGGATACAGGCGGCAGTCCCGAGATGAATCTCCCCGACGACCAGGCGGCGTTGGCTAATCCCGTGCCTCTGTCGGCCCCCATCACTACCCCCAAACTCGACAGTGCAAACGAAATCGCACTTGAGCTGGCAGACCTGCGTACTCGGATGAACGCCCGCATCGCATCCTTGGAGCAACAATTGCAAGAGATCTCCGCCATTTCCAAAGGTGGTGAATAAAATGCATCCATCGACGACAATCGCCGAAATGGCACGGAGACATCGGGTTCGAGTGAAGATCGCTTCGCTCATCAATGTTACGATCTTGGCGCTTCTAATGTTTCCAATGTCGACCAAGCTCTGCCACGCACAGTCGAGCGCCGATTTCGATCTGACCTGGAACCGGATCGCAAGTGGAGGCGGAACGAGCGTCGGGACTGAATTTGTGCTGCACTGCACGATCGGACAGCCGGAGGCGGGGACAACTGCCGGAGTGGAATTCACATTGAATGCCGGGTTCTATGTTGGAGGCCGTGGAACGTGCGTCGACAATTCAGACTGCAGCGACGCGAACATCTGCACGTTCGATGAATGCACAGGCGGTGCGTGCTCGAATCTTTCCAACACGTACGGAGACGTGGATTTCAACAATACCGTGAACCTCTTCGACCTGTTCTGCGTACTGGATGGATTTGGCGGTGTCTTTGGCGGCGACACAGATGGCAATTGCACGTTTGGGCGGCTGGACATCGAGCCATGCGCCGGCAACGGCTCGCTCAACCTCTTCGACCTGTTCGCTATTCTGGACTCGTTCAGCGGCATCGACCCCTGCTGCTCGCCATCGCCGACGCAGACGCTGCGTGACAGGCCCGGGCTTGCCGTTGATCGCCCTGTCAACGCCCCTGAAGTCGCCATCAAGCTCGTCGCCTCTCAGCGATCCATCCGCGCGGGCGATACCGTCACGGTGGATGTCTTCGCCAGTTCCGTCACTGACCTGCGAGGCTATCAGATCGCATTGGACGCAGTGGGTGGCTCGCGAGGAGCTTTGAGTTCGGATGTAATCGCCATCGACGACAGCCGCGACGACTACGTGTTCGCACAATTGGAGAGCGTCCACGCAAGCGATCCGATCGGCCTCCGCATTGTCGGCGCTCTCATAGCAGGCAGTGCGACCACCAAGGGCGAAACGTACCTGGGATCATTCACATACCGCATTCCCAGCAACGCGCACGGAACGTTCGCGTTCAACATCCGCTCCGGCGAGACCATGCTCGTCGACACCGCCGGTCGAGAGTTTGCCATTCAGCCGGTCCACAGCGTAAAGATCGCGGTTAGATAAGATACACGCGAGAGTTCTCTCCCACTGCACGCGCATCAGGCCGTCGCTCAATCGTGCGGCGGCCTGTTGTGTGCGCCAAGGCAAGCGCCACAACCAACGGGAGCGCGGGACCACTGAAGAGCGTTGGGATCGGCGACGGGTAGCCGGCCCCCGGCGGATCATTCTCCCGCCCCATCGTTTTTTGAGTTTTCGGAGACAGCGTGTGCAACTGTTGTGAAGGATCACGCGGCGGACGCGGGCCGTCACGCGCTCGGTGATTCGTGGCACGCACGATCAGGTATGTTTAGCGTACGGCCCCTCACACGTCCGGAATAGTCGCCCCAGCAGAGCGACTGCACCACATCTTATCGCTCTTCGGTTTCGATCGTCGGTCAGTCGTCGTAGGGATGTTCCGCCCGATAACACGACAGCACGGACGTGAGGACCTCAGTAGCAGTCGAGTCTTCCCTCTGCCAATGATTCCGTCCGAACAATCAACAAACGCGCGTGCCCATATTGACGATATTGTAAAGCCTGACGTGCGCCCACTGAGGGTTCGATAAACAGCGTTTGCTGTTGGCGTCACGGGCACTGGACCGGAGCTGAAAAGTGACCACAGGAGTCTCCACCGCCAAATCAACGAACGATGCGTCAACCTTGTCGCAACCGCTCCCGCCTGGTCTGTCGCTCGACGCGATCGAGCGTATGGGACTGCCGGTTGTCGCAGCCTGCTCGAACGGCGACGTGCGTCTCAACCACAGAGCGCGGAGCATTTGGTCCCCGTCCGTTCCTCGCTCGATTGTTCTTCCAGTGACGATCGACGGCGCGCCGCACTCGCTGGCGTCACTGCTAACCTCGAACGAGTGTCAGGTTGACGGGACTCCATCGATGTCCGTCCAACTGCCGGACGGTGAACACTACGAGGTGGAAATCCTGCCGTGCAGCGAATCGAACGCGGCTGACCGTTGGCGGGTCGCCGTGTTGCATCCCGTTCGACACGAGGTGGCAGACCGTGCCCTGTTCGGCGACAAGGTGAAACGCCTCAAGGCGATCGTACACGAGTTTCGCAACACGTTAACTGCGGCCAAGGAAGCGCTCGCGTTTCTCGACGAAGGTGTTTTGGGCGACCTGAACACTGAGCAGCGACGGTTCCTATCTTCGGCGACCGAAGACTTGGAAAGCTTGGTTCGCGCGCTGGTTGAACTCACCTCGTTGTGGATGACGCGCGCGGGTGTTTTTCGCATGGTGGCCAAGCCCGTCGACGTCGACCATGTGGTACGCCAGACGACCACTGGCGCCCGCCCGATCGCCGAACAACGAGACGTTGCACTTGAGATCGAACGCTGCGAACGCGACTTGTCTCTGATCGGCGACCACGAATTGCTCGTTCGAGCGCTTCGCAACGTGGTCACCAATGCGATTCGCCACACTCCGCCGGGAGGCGTCGTGTGCGTCCGTACCGATGTTGTCACAATCGACGATCGACGAAGCCATTCGAGCGAAGACACATGTTCGATCAGCAGCGCAGACGTATCCGATGAAACGATCGTGATCGAGGTTCGCGATTCGGGTGCGGGCATCGACCCGGCGGACCAAGCGCGCATCTTTCAGCCGCTGGAGCGGGGACACGACAACGATTCGACAGTCGATCCTGCCGGAGGCGGAATGGGACTGGGCTTGACGATCGCACGCGACATCGCGGTGACGCACGGCGGCTCGCTCGAACTGACAAGCACGCCGGGGAAGGGGTCCTGCTTCGCGTTTTGCTTTCCTCGCTCGAAGGCTGACGCGACGTCGTGGATGACTCGCGCGATCCAGCGTGCGATCGAGGACATTCGGCCGCTCGGCGCTCCGCTGGCTGGTGTGTTGCTGCGATTCGAAGACAACACCGGGGAAACGTCTCGAACGGAGAGCATCAATCTACTTTCCGCTGTGCAGCAAATCGCGATCAAGAATTTGCGATCGATCGATACGGTACTGGCAATCGAAGACAAGCTGCTGCTGTTAATCCGCGGAAGCACTCGCGCGGCAGCCTTCGCGATGATCGACCGCGTCTTGAGGTCGCTTGCGGAGTTGCTACGCGTCGGCGACCGGAGCACCGTCGATTGTTGCATGATGTTCGGCGTGGCGGTGTATCCCGAAGACGGCAGCGACGCGGCATCGTTGCTCGCGCTGGCCGAACAGGAGTTGAACGAGTTTCCGACGCGGTAAGCCAGAAGGAAGGATGAATCGGACATGAGCACCAACAAAACCATCTTGGTCGTCGATGACGATAAGAAGGTTCGAGACTTGATAGCCTTCCGCCTGAAGTTACTCGGTCACGGTGTGGTCACCGCTGGTAACGGCCAGGAAGCTCTTACAATCGCCGAAGAAAGCCCGCCCGACCTCGTGATTCTGGATGTCACCATGCCCGGGCTTGATGGTGTGACCGTATGCTCGCGTCTCAAAAAATCGCAAAAGCTTCGCAACACGCCCGTGCTGATGCTGACCGCGAAGTCCGACGCGGACGATCTCAACAGAGCCATTGCTGCGGGTGCGGACGACTACGTCGTCAAACCGTACGACCCCGCCCACCTTCAGACGAAGATTCTGCATTACCTCGACGCCCGCTTCGCCGGTGTCGCAGACAGGAACGATGGATGATTCCCAAACTGGGCAAGGTACTGATCGACCGAGGCTTGCTTTCCAGCCAAGCGCTCGACGCAGCGCTCGCCGTTCGGAGCGACGAGGACGCGTTGCTGGGCGAGATCCTCCTCCGGCAAGGAGCCATCAGCGAGGAAGATCTGTCCGCCGCCCTGCAGGAACAGCACGGTGTTGACTTTCGGTCGCTCGGCGTTGAATCTGCCGACGCGCAATTGGCCCAGCTCATCCCCGAGTCCTTGGCACGAAGCCGACTGGCCCTTCCCATCGCGGTCGACGGAACGACGCTGATCCTGGCCATGGTTCGTCCCGACGACCTGGACACCATCACCGAAATCGAACTGCTCACCGGCTACTCGGTCGACGCGGTGGTCACGTCGTCGGTGCAGATGCTTGCCGCGTTGGAGCGATGCTTCGACGAAAACGTGGCCGCCCGACAAACACTCGTCGAAATGCGAATCGACGAGATTCGTTCGGGGAACGCCGAGATCGCCGATGTCGACGTTGATCAAAACTACGACGCGAACGACGCGCCGGTGGTCCGGCTGGTCAATTCCATCATCTCCGGCGCCGTCAAGGCACGCGCATCCGACATTCACGTCGAACCGTTGGGCTGCAGCGTGCGGGTGCGGTACCGTGTCGACGGCGAACTGCAAGAGGTGATGACCATTCCGCCGCGAATCCTTCCGGCCGTGGTGTCTCGTGTCAAAGTCATCGCCGACATGGACATCACCGAGCACCGCAGACCACAAGACGGACATATCTCGCACACCGAGTCCGGACGATCGCTCGACCTACGCGTATCGACGATCCCAACCGTTTGCGGCGAAAAGGTCGTCGCAAGAATCGTCGACCGTGCGGCGTGCAACTTCGATTTCGACAAGTTGGGCTTCCCCGAGGACGAGTACCGGCGCATCTCAGCAATGATGAGCCATCCGCACGGCATGCTCCTCGTAACCGGTCCCACCGGCAGCGGTAAGTCGACGACACTCTATACCGTCCTCACCGAGCTCAACCGTCCCAATCGAAATGTCGTGACGGTTGAGGACCCCGTCGAGTACCAGCTTGAGGGAATCAATCAGATTCAGGTCGACGCGGAGTTCGGCATGGGATTTGCGTCGGCCCTCAAGTATCTTCTCCGCCAAGATCCTGATGTCATCATGATCGGAGAAGTCCGGGACCGCGAGACGGCGGCGATCTCCGTTCAAGCGGCGCTCACCGGTCACTTGTTGTTGAGCACGATGCACACCAACGACGCAGTGGGCGTCGTGACCAGGCTTGCGGATCTCGGCATCGATTCGTTCCTGATTGCCGACGCCCTCGTGGGCGTTGTCGCGCAGCGCCTTGTCAGACGCAATTGCGACCACTGTCGCGAGCCCTACGATCCGTCACCGGTGGCCCTTGAAGCGTTCACGTCATTCATGCCGTCCGGCGATGATCCATCGTTCGTGCGCGGCGCGGGATGTGAAAAGTGCGGCGGCAGCGGATACCTCGGCCGAATGCCGGTCTTCGAGTCCTTGGTCATCACGCCAACGATCACCCAAGCGATCGAACGGGGGGCAACCTCCTCCGAAATTCAACACGTTGCCCAAGAAGAGGGCATGCAAACGCTTATAGCGGCGGGGTTTGGCCGTGCCCTGGCTGGCGACACGACGGTGGAAGAGGTTCGGCAGAAAATACTGGCCTGACACATAGTGACATTGAATCGACGATATGAGAGTCATCAGCGCCCATCAACCCAGTCGCCCCACTTCGGTATTGCCAAAAACGGAGCGATCCCGAGCGTCCCAGCGCACCTCGCGGCGGGCGGTCACAAAACGAGCCGCCGCTGCTAACCACGACAAACGCTTCTCCGAAGCTGCCGCGGCGGCGTTTTTCTCGAACGTGGCGACCTTGCTCAACAGCGGCGTTCCGCTGGTCAAGGCGATCGAGGCACTCGCCGCCGATGACACGTTCGACCGGTCCACGGCCATCCTTCAATCGCTGGTGCAGGACATCCGAGCTGGGACAGCGTTTTCAGCCGCGTTGGCCAACCGTCCCGATTCGTTCTCGCCGCTCGTCATCAGCATGGTTCGCGCGGGCGAGTCGGGCGGCACGCTTGTGTCGACACTCGAAAAGATCTCCAACGACATCGAGAAACGCCAAGCGACCAAAGCTCAAATCCGTCAAGCACTCACGTACCCGACGATCGTGGTCGTGCTCGGGTCGTTCGCGGTGACGTTTCTCATGGCGTTTGTCGTACCGGTATTCGAGGAGACCTACCGAAAGGCCGGCATGCCACTGCCGCTCATCACGCGATCGCTGATCGCAGTCAGTAGCGTTGTCGCAGCCACGTGGTGGCTGGTGCTCGGCATCATCATTGGCACCGTAATCGCTTACCGACGCTATCGCTCGCACCCCAAATTGCGTCGCGTACGCGACCGATTTCTGATCCGACTGCCCGTACTTGGGGCGGTCCTTCGTAGCGTACTGGTCGGACGATTCGTTCAGGCATTCGGAGGATTGCTTGCTTCGGGAGTCTCGATCAAAGAGTCGCTCGAACTGACCGAGAAGGTCGTCAACCACTCCGATTTCGTCGACATGATCCGAGAATTGCGATTCGCCGTCACACGGGGAGAAGGACTCGGAAGCAAGCTGGCCGAGTATCGTTCGCTCGTCCCGCCACTGCTCGCCCAAATGGTGTCACTTGGCGAGAAGAGCGGCGAGCTAGGCCCCATGATGTTGCAGATAGGCCACTACGTAGACAAGGACCTCACACGGCGAACCCAGAGCATGAGTTCAATGATCGAACCACTGGTGACGGTCGTCATGGCGTTCGCCATCGGAACGATCGCCCTGGCGATCTACCTTCCGATCTTCGACATGTTCAAACAGGTCGGACAATGACCGGAACCGTTCGTGAACAATCCGTCTTGCCGTGTCGCGAGGACGCTCCTTCAGCACGAACGTCTTCGACGTGGTCGACACACTCGGCGCGTCAGCACCGACGAGTCACCGGTTTCACGCTGATCGAAACCGCAGCGGTCGTCGTGATGATCGGCATCCTCTCCTCGGTCGTTCTGGTGCGAATCGGATACGGCTCGTTAGGGCGGCCTGGCGTGCGCACGCTTGCTCAACAACTAGCGCTCGACCTGCGTCACGCCCGAGGGCTGGCGATCGCCGAGGGCGTCAACCACTACGTTGGTTTCAATCCGAACGGATTCGGCATTTTTCGCCGGGCGACACCTCGAGACATTGCCGTAGAAGACGCGCGATCCGTGCCCCGCGGCATTGGCGGAACCATCTCGGCGTGGAATTTCGAATTCGACCCGACCGGCGCCGCGCTCGCCGGTTATTGGTGCGACTTGTATGCGTCTGGCGTTACCTACCGAATTGCGGTGGTGGTTGCCACCGGCACGGTGACGGTCACGAAGTTATGAAACGTTTGAGGAAACACTCCGGATTCACGTTCGTCGAATTGGTCGCGTCCATGACGATTCTCGCGATCGCCATCGTTCCGGCATCGAAGTACTTGACCGACTCGATGACGCTACGACGTAGCCTGGAATGGAACGATGTGATGCTGAGCAACGCGATCATGACGATCGAACAGCAGATGGCCGCCGTCAACGGGGCCTTCACGACGACGAAAGAGTCTGGCACGTTGGCCTCTCGCGGTTTTGCGAATCTCAGCTACGACATCATCCGGTCCGACTCTTCGGCAACGGGTGGCATTCCCGGACTCCTGATGAGCATCAAAGTTCGTGTCTGGTTGGACGAAAACAACAACCAAACCCTCGACGCAAATGAACGCGTCGTCGAACTTCAAACGAAGATGGCTCGAAGCGTAGGGTCTTAGATCAAGATGACCGCACACAAATACATCAGGTGCACGCCCGGCCGCAACCGCCCGGTTGAAAACGCTCGGCTCAATCCGCAGCGACGAACGGCGACTCGCCAGCCTTTGAGAATGACCACCTCCACGATCCGCCGCTCCCATGCAGCCCGCGCGATGACATTGCTCGAGACCATGTTGGCGATGTCGTTGTTGACCATGATTGCGCTCTTGGGCGCACAGGGGTTGCGAACTACGTGGCAAGCATGGGACATGCAGGACAACCGATCCACTAAGTATCAGTTCCTGGAAGGCACGCTAGCCCACATCACCAAGCACCTTCGCTCGGCCCGTGACATCGTTGCGATCAGTGCCGCGACAGACACGTCCGGTTCTCTGACCATTGCCTTGCCGGACGCCACGGTCGTGACCTGGGATCACGACGCCGCGTTGCATCGAGTTCGCTACGGAGCAACGCCTCCAGGCGACTTGCTCGCAAACGACATCGACACATTGAAGTTCGAAGGGTTTGAAATCGACGGCATCACACCGACCGTCGTGCCCGCTGATATCCGCATGATTCGGACGACCGCTTCGTTCACCGTCCCCGTTCAAAACGTGCCATTTTCACTCTCGACGGACGTTTGGATCCGAAAGCAGCGCGACGGGCTAGCTGCTCCGTTTATAGATTTTGACGCCACGTCGGCCTCCGGCATTGGGGGATGGGGCGCTGCCGCATCGGTCACAGGTCCGGCGGACAACATCTTCGGGTGGGGTTCCCAATACTCCTCGGTAGCGGCCAGCAACTTCGACACATCGGCGCAGGTACAGACCGATCCTGTCGGAACGGTCCTGGTCGGGTTCTTGCTCAAGACCAACGCGTCAACACTCTACGACGCAGTAACGGTACAAGCCAACGTCAATGGAACCATCGGCCCAGCACATTCGTTCGACTCGTCTTCACTCATACGGTTCGTCAACAATCCGGATTGGTTTTGGGTCGACATCACCGACGACCATTCGATCTGGACATACGCGGACGTCTCGCAAACGGTCGTGACCTTCACAAACCAAGGCGAAGTATGGTGGGCGTCCACGACCTATGTCGACTCGATCAAGATTCGCACTTTCACTTCCGGACCGAACGTTGAGACGTATTGGATGTCAGCGGCCGGCCCCGGTCAGCAGGAATGGTTCGCGCCGTCAGCCGCACTGGGAGCGCCCAACGGTTCGTACGCTCACTCCCAGATCTTCGATTCGTGGGCGTGGGACATCGACCGGCAGGGCTACTCGTTCACGAGTTCGCCAGAGGATTTGGGAACCATCGCGCGCGTCCGGCTTAATGTCCGGTATTATTTATCGTGGCCAATGTTTGACGACATGTTTCACGCGCGCTTGCCCCTCGTGTCGGACCCAGGCGAAGTCACCAACACTGACGCACCCACTACCGCAACGACTGCCCGAAACGCAGTCCTGAATCAGCACGTCGGCAGTGGTAATCCTGGAACACTCTATCTCGATCTGACGAACAACGAACTGTGGACCTGGGTAGACCTTCGTTCGCGGTTTGTGCGACTCTATATGGACTCGATTGGTTCGCCCGATGCGGAAATATTCGTCGATGCCGTCGCGGTCGAAGTTCGCTACGTGCCGCCCAACCAGGCGGCCGTCGTTCTATGGGAAGAGCTTTGAGGGTCCACCAGTTGACGCCTGAAACCATTTCAACGAACGCCTCGGCAGGCTGTTCGCACCGGCCGCACACAAGCCGAAGCGTTCGCCGCATCTGCCACGACAGTCGGCACGTCAAACGCGCCGCTGCACTGCTCATCACAATGTACATGATGGTCATCGTGTCGTCATTGGTCATTCTGTCGCTGAGCGCTATCACGACCGAAATGTCGATTACGCGGAACCGGTTACGGCTCGCCAGAGCAATGTACACCGCCGACGCAGGAATCCAGCATGCCCTCGGCATGCTGCGAGCGGACAGAGCTTGGAGATCTGGATTCCCCAGCCCCGGCATCGAGTTCCCGCCTGGATCGGGAAACACCTATGTCGTGTCCATTTCAGCCGGTCCCGGCGGCGAGGTGATTGTCACGTCGACAGGAACATATGCCGATCTATCCAAAACAGTCCGAGCTACCATTGCCGTACCCCCGTAGGACGTCGATCGTCCGAATAATGGACACGCAAACGTGGCACACGTAAAATCCAACAAAGCCTTCGTAGCGCTGGAACTGGCGGATAACCACATCCGCATCGCCGCACTTATCGGAACCCCCTCACCGAAGCCTTCCGGCCGCTCCCGGACGATACGCTGCGACCGCGTTGACATTCCCGACATTGACGAGTTTGGTCCGGTAACACTTCCATCCGCATCCGAACTTGCATCCACTCTCAAACCGTCGCTCGCACGACTCGGCGTTACCGGCGGCCAAGCGTCGATCTCCATCGCCGCCGATCGCATGGTTCTGCGTTATTTCACCGGAACGGAATCCCAAGTCCGCTCCGAGCTCCGAGAGGCCGCCGAACGATCCGTCAAGTACGTTCAACTCGGGATCGGAGACCGTGTTGTCGCAGAGAGCACTTTGCGCCTTGACGACGGACGCCTTCACGCGGTCTTCGCGGTCGCATCCGCCGCGACTATCGATCCGCTCGTCAAAGCTGTAGAGCAACTCGGCCTGCGTGTTCGAATCGTCGAGCCATCGCTTGTCTCCCTCTTGCGACTCACTGCCATTGACCATTACGAAAACCCCGGTGCGGCCATCCTCATCCACGCGGACACTGGCGGGATGGAACTGGGAATCGCGCTGGATGACCAGCTTGTCTTCAGCAGACGCGTCTCGGCAAGCAGATTCAACGACAACGACTCACCCTCCGAGGAGCCCGACTTTGACCTACCTCGCGAAATCGCGAAGGCCTCCCGTCACTACCTCCACGTACACGGTGCGACCGATAACATTCGGCGGGTCATCCTCTTCGCAGGGTCGGAACGACAGTCCCACTATCTCCACCAACTCAACGCAGTCGCGCAAGAGTTCCAAGTCGAAGCGCATGCCTTTTCACAACTTGCGGCCGAATCGCTCGACATCGACCATGAAGACGCAGCCAATGCGGACGAACACTCTTCCGCCATCGGTGCGCTGGCCGGCCTACTGGGCGTCAACAACGTCACCGGCCCGAACCTCGTTTCAGAGTCTCAATCGCGCGAACAGTCCGCAGTCGAAACACTCGCACGTTCACTCATCATCCCAACCATCGTTGCGTTCTCCATTTGGGCCACAACACTCCTGGCGGGAGGCCACTTGGCGTCCGCGTCAGCAGATCTTCGCGCACAATTGGACCTGCCTTCCGCAATCGCGACGCAATACCGCGAATCTCAACTCGACCTGGCACGTCTTGAGCAACGCTCCACGTATCTGGGCGCCCTCGTCGCCCAATTCAGCGAACGCGACTGGAAAGCATTCCTCGACATGGTCCGGATATGCGTGCCGCAAGGACTGTGGCTGTCGCGCATACACGTCACAAACACTGGACACATCGCCATCGAGGGCGCCGCCTATCGCGAGTCGTTGATCTACGAATTCAGCGAGTACCTCGCAAAGTCGCCCTTGTTTCACGAAGCGACGATCGTCACAACCACCGCAACAAGATACGGCAACAGTTTCGTCACGGAGTTCTCTCTCGAATGCTCATTCTCGCGACACAACGAGCAAGAAGAGACCCCCACAGTCGGAATGAATACTCCATGAGCGCGTCGCCCGCCAACGGTATCCTCACCGCCAAGCGCAAAGCTTGGATCGGACTGATCTGGTCAATCGGCTTAACTGGCATCCTTGTATTGCCTGACGTCGATGAATCGCTTCGTCACTACCGCGAACTCGGAACCTTGCGGGCTGAATTGCTCTCACGGTCCCATATTCCGGACCGTGCGCGAATGCTGGCTGAACGCGTGGACCAAGCGCGCAATGCGATGGCCGATCTCGAAGCCACGCTGGTACCCGACACCCGACTGTCCACGTTCAAACAAGACATCACGAGAATGATCAACGACGCCGGCTGCCGCCTTCTGTCCATTCGACCCGGCGCCGTCGCCCTGCGCCCACTCGACGACGTACTGGACTCTCCTGCCGCAAATCCGGCGAGGACGCCCAAGGGCGCTCCCTGGGAGGCGAGAGTACAAACGTCCCTGATCTCCGTCGCAGGATCGTTCGAACATCACGTTTCGCTAATGGCAGCACTGGACGCCGAGCCGCGCATTCTCAATCTCGCCTCACTGGATCTCCACGCCTCGACTGAGTCGTCCGAAGAGCTTGCGCTCGATCTTCAACTCCAAACCTTCGACCTGAACGAGGCTCCTGCAGAATAGCGGCGCGTGTTGCATTGACACCGCCACTGTGACTCCGAACGACAACCGAGCACACCGTCCGAGACAGTACGTTGCCTTAACCAGCACTCCCGCGTACATCTCCGCTATACAACGCGAACGGCAGGCGTGACCCACCGGACATGCTCGCACGTCCTTTTGCGCAATTACTGCCAATACGGCCGATAGTGTCGATGTTCCACGCAGCCCATTGCGTGTCTATTTCAGGCCCACTTCGGGCCGCACCCGCTGTGAACTCCGTTTCGTAATCAGCCGATACTTCGGGTGTTCATGCTCGGAGCGCATTCGAGGCTCGACTACCGCGCCTAAAAGGTCGTCGAACATGTTGATCATCGTGTAAACCTCGGCGTCCTCGTGGGACGCCCAACAGCGGGAGATACAGATGTTTGCTCATCGTCGTCGAAACAACAGTGGATTCACCCTGGTCGAGATTCTGGCCGTCGTGGTGATCTTGGGCATTCTTGCAGTCGTTGTGGTTCCACGTGTCTTGGCAAGCTCACAGACCGCAAAAGTCAGTTCTTGTCACCAGAACAAGGCCGCCATCAACACGGCAGTCGAGCGATGGTACTTCGAGAAGGCCACTTGGCCTGTCGACGCGATGACCGATATCGGCGCAGACGCCAACTTCTTCCCGGAAGGAATACCCGTGTGCCCAGTCGACAGCACCGCGTACGCTCTTGACACGGTGACGCATCGCGTCGTCGGGCACGTTCACTAGGTAAAGTTCCTTAGGCAGCGCAGTGCCCGCGCCGTCAGGGTAAGGTTGTCAGTGTGCGCGACGCTCGGGCAATCGGCGTGGCGGTCGAATGATGGCAACCTCCGCCGCCGTGGGTTTGGCAGGCAGAGTGCGGTTCTGCAACTGGCGCGCGTTGCCGTGGTCGGAACGTTTCCGATCGGAGAGGACGGGACCAGACATTGCGTCGGCATTTGTTCACATTCAGATGGGCGCAACGTACTCGCATATGTCATGCACTGGCGACATTGGGCCCGGCCGTTTCGGCAGTGACGGTGGTTTGCACGGCGTCGATCGCAGGATGCAACCCGTCCTCCTCCTCGGCGTCCCAGGGAGAACGCGTCGCGATGGTCGGCAAACCCGCGCAAAACTCCGACGCAACCGTACCGGAGAATACGACGGGTGTCATGACCAGCGGACAGATGCTGCCTCACTCGTTGCCGCCGTACACGTTGCCGTTCGAGGCCCGCGCGAACCCGTTCGCGCCGCCGACCAAGGAACTCGAACGGCGAACGACTGCGGAACCGGGCGCGCATCAGGCCGACGTGAAACTTCTCGGGTTGATGAACAACGGTGAAACGTCCATGGCCGTCATCACGGTGAACGATCGCGAGTTCATGGTGGACGGGGAAACTCGATTTGAGTCCGCCTCCGGGGCGGAGGCTCTGCGGATTGTCGAAATCCGGCGTACAGATATCGTGGTTGAACAGAACGGGCGCAGATGGATTGTCGAATTGCCCGTGCCGTAGTGGCGTTGTTCCCGTTCAGCATCGAGTGCTTGATGTGAGTGATCTTCCTGACAACAGCACCGGCGTCTGATAGTCGACGGGGGCAGTGTGAGTGGGTGGGTGGGAGCGAGTAGTGTGGACGAAGCGAATCCTGTTCGACCGATGAGAGGGTGCGACCATGGCGGCAAAAACCGCGTTCAAGTCAGTTGACACTGCGTTTGCAATACTCTTTCTGTTGCTCGCCGCAGTCACGATACTGAACGTTTCGACGGTCGCCGGCATCGGTGGAGACCACACACTGACCGCCCAAGACGTCGCCGCACAGCTCTCACAGCATCGCTCGCTCGAACGAGACCTGCGTCGCAGTGTGGAGTACCTAAGCGACTCAGCCGTCAGCGTTGAAATGAAACGCGCGTTTCTCGGCTTTCAACTTGATAGCCTCGAATACTCATTTCGCGAGTTGGGTACGGCTGGCTCTGACGTAGCGGGGTTGACACGATTGGTCGAACCCTACATGCAAATCAAGGAAGTGGGCGATCAACTCAAATCTCAACCTGAAAAGGCAGCGACTCTGTTGGCTTTTGGAGGCCCGGTCGACCGGGCCCTCAAGGCCGGTCTCTACGTCGTCCGCAACAACATCACACGGTTGGGAGACGAAGTGGCCAACAACGCCGCCTCGCAAATCGGGACCTCAAAACGTGCCCAGCGAACCGCGGTTCTCTGTGGCATCGCCGCGATCCTCGTCTTTGCGCCGGTGCGATTGATGGCCGGCAGGGCGGCAGCCAGACCCATTCGCCAGCTCAAAGCTGCCACGCGGGCCGTGAGTGAGGAACGGTGGCATGCGTGTGGCATCGAACTGGACTCCGATGACGCCGTCGGCGAACTAGTATCCGCATTCAACACCATGGCCGGCAAGTTGCGAGAATCTCGGCAGGAACGGGCAAAGGCCTTCCAGCGAACGCTTGCCGCCCTCGTCCAGACCATTGAGGCCAAGGACACCTTTACATCAAACCACTCGTGCAATGTCGCCAAGCTCGCCGAAATGCTCGCCCGGGACGTCGGTCTGCCCAAGGCGGAAGTCAAAGAGATCGTCTACGGTGCACTGTTGCACGACATCGGCAAAATCGGAATCTCCGACGAGATCATCAACAAGCCCGGCGCGCTGACTCGCGAGGAATTCAAGGAGATTGAGCAGCATCCCGTGATCGGTGACCGCATCATCACACCTTTGGAAGACGCCGAAGCACTCATCCCGTCCGTTCGACATCATCACGAGCACTGGGACGGCAAAGGGTACCCCGACGGGTTGAGCGGCAATGGCATCCCTTTGGCGGCGAGAATCATCACGGTGGCTGATGTCTTCGAGGCTCTAACGTCCGACCGTCCCTACCGTGATCGAATGCCGATCGCTCGTGCAGTTGCGATTCTCGAAGAGGAATCCGGCAAAACCCTTGACCCTACGCTCGTCGAGCGTTTCGTCGCCAATGTGATTCCGAAGATTGAACGCGAGTGGCCGGCAGTCTCCCAGAATGACGACGCCGGCGCGGCAATCGAGTCGCGAATTCACTCCGTAACCGCCGATTGTGATGATCCGTCGGGCGACCAGACACACGAGTCTGCGTCATCCACCACGGACGTCTGAGTTGGACTCAGCTGCCACGTCGTCGTTGATCTGCCCGAGAAAACTTCTCGCGAGCGTGTCTTCCGGCTGGTCCTGCAGCAAGCCCCGTAGTATGGCCATAGCGTCGGCATTGTCCTCTTGACGCCATGCGAGGTACGCCCGAAGAAGTCTCCAATGTGACAGGTGGGGCGAGATCTGCTCGCCCTGACGAAGACATTCGCGAGCCGTCGCCCAATCAGATTGCTCCGCGGAAATAGTCGCGAGCAACCACCACGCACGGGCATCGTCCGGGTCACGATCGAGCAGGTCACGTAGCAGTTGCTTCGCCCGACGCGGCTCGCCCAACCGCTCGTAACACATGGCCAAGGCGCGCACCGCCGAAGACACCGTCCAATTGGATGACTCGGGCTCTCCACCGGGCACCGCATCCACAATTGGCTGTAGGAACGCAACCGCTTTGGCGTAATGCCCAACCCGAATCAGCGTCAACGTGCAATCACGAACCGCCGACGGCGTGTCCCTTGCAAGGTCCGTGACGAGTTCGAAATCCGCAGCCGCCTCGCCCCATTGCCCCAGCCGAACACACAACCTCGCGCGCAGCAGACGCATCCTCGCCGGATCGCCCACAGAATTCACTCGTTCGTCAAGGTAGGCCTTCGCTTCCACCACACGGCCGAGCGTGACCAGCCCCTCAGCCGCCGCGATCGCAAAGTCAACGTTACTCGGGTCGGTCGTCGCAGCGCGGTCATAGTACGCCAACGCGTCGGCGTATCGGGATTGGCACTCGGCGATCAAGCCTCGAAGATACGCCCCTTCCGCTGAATCGTCACCAAGCGCGTCTGCCCGATCCAAGGAAGCCGACGCAGCGGAAAACTCTCGCCGTTCGATGTAACACTGCGCGAGCAAACGATGGTAACTTGCGGTGTCAGGATCAATCGAGATGGCCGACGCGAGGTCCGACATCGCCTGGGAGATTCTCGCCTGCTCAAAATGCTTCGTCGCAAGTCGAAAGTGGAAGTCCCCGCGAAACTGGTTCCAACTCTTCTCCGCGGCAAGCCTTTGTTTCCGATGCGATACAGTGTTGCACCCACCGGGTAAGGCGAACGTCGCTATCAGCAGCCACACCCCGAGCCCTCTTCCGAGAGCTGTCGTCAGGACGACTTCTCGCATCTTGCCACGCTCGCTTCCTCGTTATTGATGAATGGCACGGTCGAAATACAAACGGATGTCACATCGCCAGTCGAATGTTCAGCGCAACGTCTTCGCGCCAATTCCCAAAAGGCGGTCAATCGTCCTGGTCCTCGCCGACGGGAACGGAACTCTCGGGAGATTGGACAATGGGTCGGCCGAAAACCGGGCTCTTATCACCACGTTCGGTCGCAATGAGATCTCGCATGAACGATCGCGTGATTCCGCCGTCGTCATCCCAGTCGCGCGCTTGCTCGATCTCTTCCTTGAGCTTGATCGCCGGCAGCAACTGCGGATGGTTCTGTGTCGCCATCTGAACATTCCACAGTGCATTGTCCCGATCCCCGGACGCGTACAACTCTACCGCGCGGTGGTAATACGCTTGCGCCAAGCTTTCCCGACCATGCCACATCACGCCCTGTCGAATGCCGACTCGGGCTCGCTCAATGTCTTCCAGCACCTGCGCGCTGTGCTGTGCGTAGACCTCGTCGTTCTTGATGATGTGCACCGTCAACAGAATGATCACTTCCTCGCGTTCCACCGAATCGTTTCTCGAGCGAAACAGATCGCCGAATAGCGGTGCATCGCCAAGAAGTGGAATCTGAGACCGCGTCGAGGTGTTGACCTCCCGAAACAGTCCGCCGATCAAAATCGTGTTCCCATCGCGAACCAGCACGTTGGTCGTCACTTCAGTCGTCTGCTCAAACGGAAGCTGAGCGGTGGTCAACCCGCCAATGCTGTCTTTCGGATGCAGTTCCATCCGAATGTACCCGTCGGTTCCGATGAACGGGCGAAACGTCAGTTGGGTTCCGGTTTCAAGAAACTCCACCTTCTGGATCGCCGTCGTGTCGGTCACCGTCGTCGTCAGATAGCCGTCCCGCCGCCCCACGATGACGTTCCCGACTTGCTTGTTCAGCGTAAGCAGCTTGGGGTTGGCGATCACGTTGGCATCGGTCACCTTCTCGAGAGCGCGAAGAAAGACCGCCACGTGGTCTTTGATCACCCCGACCGACACGCCGCCATCTGGAACGGCCCCGGTGAAGTTCGTCGTGATGCTGGAATTGAATCGCTCGAAACGCGCCTGCGGCAGCGCCCCGACATTGATGTTCTGAATCCCCACCGACGTCGACCCCAACGCCTCGAAATCCACACCGCCAAGCAAACTGAAATCCACACCCAGCGCGTTGTCCTCAGTCAAACGAACTCGAAGAATCGTCGCCTCAACGAGAACCTCCAACGGTCGTGTGTCCAACTTGGCGATTTCGACCGCGATCGTGGCGAGACGCTTCGGCGTGTCACGAACCGCGATGAAGTCATGCCCGGCTAGAGCATCTCCACCCGCCGAAGTCGAAGTCGCAGCCACCCCCACAGCCGCCGCTGGCGACAGCACGATCTCGCCGTCCTCGCTCAACAACAGCTCGATGACCGGAGAAATGTCACGCGCACGAGCGTAATTCAATCGAAAGACGCGGTGAGTCGTCGGCTTGTCCACAACGTGCATCGCCGCCAATTCATCGAGCGTATAGACGTAGTAAAGATCCTCGCGCAGCTCGTAATCACAGTTGTTCGCCGTGAGAACCGCCTTGAGGGCCTTCTCGAAGGTCACGCCCTGCAAGTCAGCCGTAACCGTGGTCTGTACCGCTGCGGGAGTTGCAACGATGTTCCGACCGGTTCGCAAACTCAGCATCCGCAGCAGAGTTGCCATCGGCATCTCGCTGACATGCAAGTCCACCGTGCCGTTGGTAGCCATCTTCACGTTGTCGTCAGATGCACTACCTGATACCGCCGCCTCGTCGACGACCGGGCGAAGATCCTCGCCGATCAGCGGTTTCTGCGCTTCAGCGCCGAAATCAGCGAATGCAACGATCATGGCGGCCAAGCACACCCGTCGAAGCAGCACCGCGTATTGTCCCATATTCATGCGCCCGATAATCACACCACAACTCCGTCCGCTGAAGGCACGGATCAAGCTCTGCCTCATTGATTCAACCAGCGGCCTTGTTATCGGTATGTAGTCAGCCCATCTTAACCGGCTTTTCGCCGGGAGTTCGCCCGAGCCCGTGGCGACGCGGGTTCGCCCCGCCAGGCAGTAAGGACGAAACCCGGCTGGGAACACATTACGAACGACGTCCACGGTCCAGGCAAGATCCGCCCGGACCGAAAGGTGAGCCGTGACAACCGCACGACGGATGATGGAGTTGGTCAATCAGGCCGGTTTGGGATGGCTGTGCGGAAGCGGTCGGCTTCCCCCGGCTTACCCCAAGCGTCGTAGAGCGCGACGAGGGCATCGCTCGCACGCCGGGTGCGCTCGTGATCAGCGCCCAACGCGGACACTAGAATGGAATGTGCGTCGCGCAACGCGGCAGCACCTTGTTCGTACCGCCCCATTTTGGTCAGGCACTCACCATACTTCGTCAGGAACACGCCCGTGAACCAATGTCCGGGTGGCAACTTCTCCTTCGCTCCTTGAACCGCCTTGGCAAGAAGCGGCTCGCCCGCTTCCAGCCGACCCATCGCGACGTACAATTCTCCCAGATTGCTCATCGCACCCAACGTACGTGAGTGGTACTCGCCGCGAACCCGTCGACTGATCTCAAGCGCTTCGACGAACAGGGGTTCCGCCTCGTCCAGGTTGTTCTGAGCTTGAAACAGCCTTGCAAGGTTGTTCAAGGAATTCAGCGTCTCGGGATGATCCGGCGGCAGTAGGCGCCTTCGGATATCGAGCACGCGACGGAAAAGTTGTTCCGCCTCATCACGCTTCCCCATCTCCTTGAGCAACACCGCCAGATTATTCATCGACTTGGCGGTGTCGAGGTGATCGTCGCCGCGCGACTCAATGCGGGCCGCCAACACCTGCCGGTACAGCTCTTCCGCTTTGCGACGCTGCCCCTTGGCCTTCAACAGCGCAGCGAGGCTGTTCTTCGTAGCCGTCTCCAACGTGCGAAACTCTTCGCCCGGTTCAGGAAGGGCAGTGACAACGGTGAGCACGCGGCGATAGAGGGACTCGGCATCATCCAACTTGCCCGTTGCTTTCAACAAGGCCGCAAGATTATGCATCGTTTCGAGCGTCGGGTAGACGCCCTCACCGAGCACCGCGCGACGACCTCTCAACGCTTCTCGGTACAGCGCCTCCGCTTCGTCGAAGCGTTCCATGTTCTTGTAGAGATGGGCCAACTCGTTCATCGCCCTCAGCGTCTGCTCGTGACGATCGCCAAGGGATTTTCGGGCGATCGCCAGCGCAGCCGTCAGGTGGGGCTCTGCTTCGGCAGTCAATCCCAGCGCCCGGTAGGTGTTGCCGAGCGTCAGCCGTACTTCGGATTCGACCTCCGGTCGCTTGGACAAATCACCGGCCTCGATCTTGTCGGAAGCCGCGTCGAGAACGGCCCGGACGGTGACATCTTTTCCGCGTTTGCCGGGGTCCGCGGAAGCAAACATGTCGATCAATATGCGGTTGATCTCGGTAGCCTTTTCCGCTTCACGCGACGCTCGCCCGAAACTGAAGCCCATGCCGACCACCGCTATCACGAGCATCAACGAAACCGCCAGCGCGCTGCCCACCAAGACTTTGTTGCGCCCGGCAAACTTTCGGAACAAATAGATCGCGTTCGCCGGATGGGCAGAAACCGGGTCGTTGCGCAAGTACCGCCGGATGTCCGCCGCCAGATCTGAGGCCGATTGGTAACGTTCCGATTTGTCCCGTTTGAGTGCTTTGGCGACGATCGCATCGACATCGCCCCGAAACGTACTGTCAAGATTGCTCAGCGTCGCGGGCGACTCCCGCGCAATGATGCGGATCGCGTCCGCGATTGTCCTGTTCTTCAAATCGTACGGCAGTTCGCCCGACAACAACTGATACGCAATGACGCCCAACGCGTACACATCCGTCCGTGTGTCGATCTCGCTCAGGTCGCCGCGCGCCTGCTCAATGCTCATGTACGGAATCGTGCCGGTCGGCCTACGATCGCCGGACATCACTCCTGCTTGGTCCCCGCCCTCGCTCGCGACGGCGATTCCAAAGTCAAGAATCTTCGGCTGGCCCGACCGATCGACGAGTATGTTCCCCGGTTTCAAGTCGCGATGGATGACACCCTTTTGATGCGCGTGTTCCACGCCTTCGCATACCTTGGCGAGAAGCTCCAGTCGGTCACGCGACGACAGGTCGTGTTCCCGCGCGAACTTGGTGATCGGAACCCCGTCGACCAACTCCATCGCGAAGAACGGCTGCGGGCCATACTCGGTCTCGGCCGTGCCCGCCTCAAATATCTGCGCGATCGCCGGATGCTGGAGACGACCGAGCATCTGCGCTTCGTGGTCCATGCGATGGAGCGACTGCGCCGACACCCCGCCCGCCTTCAAAACTTTCAGCGCGACCAGACGATGAGGCCGCTTCTGCTGAGCCCGATAGACAACTCCCATGCTCCCTTCCCCGACGACGTCGAGGATCTTGTACGCTTCGATTCGCAGCGCCGGAGGTGATTCGCGTGGCATGTCCGGTGACGGCGGTTCGGTGGGAGCGCAGGTGTCCGACATTGACGCGTGTTCGCTCGTAGCGGATTCCTCGCGCCGGATGCGACGTTCCACCTCCGCGCGCAGCGCGTCATCACCACCGCACGCATCGTCCAAGTAGGACCCGCGACGCCCTGGAGCGTGACGCAACGCCACAACCACCAAGTCCTCGATTTGACGCTGTGACGAAAGAGCCAACTCGTCGCACCTTTCCGCGGCTGACACCAGGCCATATTGCCCGCTGACCCGTAACCCATTATAAACCTTCTTGGTAGACTCGTCCGGTTCTTTTCGCACGATGCTCAACGAGAATCCATTGGGACGTCGGACGTCGTTACCATCCGGGCGGGCGAAGGGGTGACCGACTGACGACGGGGTAGCGCCGATGACAACAGAACGACCGCGCGGAAATCGAGTTGAATTGCGGGCCGTCTCGGGACCGACGGCTGCGTCCTTCCTCCTTCAACCGCCAGGCCCTCTGACCATCGGCCGACGATCGACCAACCCGTTCCATCTGAACGACCCCGCGGTATCACGCGAGCATGCCAGATTAACCTTTCGCGCCCGACACGAGCGTGGCCAGGCCATGGGCGGAGAATGGCTGCTCGACGACCTCGGCAGCATTCACGGCACTTGGCTTAATGGCGTCAAGATCAAAGAAAAACGCCAATACCATCTGCGCGCCGGCGATCTACTCGTCATCGGGCCTTGGACCTTGCTCGTCGCCGACCGTGACAACCTTGCCCAGCCCGGAACAACACTCGCCACCCTCGACGATACTGCGATGGTCGGAACCATCGTCGCGCGGATCGAGCCGGGCGACGATGGAGAGCTGACCGCCGAAGCGCTCGGCATGTTGTATCGCTGCTCTCAGCAAATCCACGAAGCCGCCTGCGACGCCAACGTTGCCCAGGCCGTTATCGACACCGCAATTGAAGGAACGCCCTTCACGCGTATCGCGATGCTCCGGCCGCTCACCCATGACGAGCAGGTCGAAGTGGTCGCGTTTCGAACGGACGATCAAGACGAATCATCGCCTCCTCGCCTGAGCAGAGTGCTGATTCGCGAAGCGTCGTCCGGAAGCCCGGCAAGACTCCTCCGAGGGCCCATCGGGAACGCCCAGCCTGATTCGGCAGACTCCTTCAGCCAGATCGTGACGCTCTGCATCCCAATCATCGTCGGCACGACGCTCGCTGGGTATCTCTATCTGGACCGACCGCAGCAGACTCCGCCGACCGGCCGAAAACCTTCATCACTCGACCTGTTCCCCACCGCGCTCGCGCGACTCGCCGCGCTCGGGATGGCCAAGCTGATGCGAATCGACATTGAGAAGAGACGTGAATCGATGGAGGTCGAACTCGAAGCAGCCGTGGAGGCCCAACGATGGCTGCTACCGCAGCGCCAGGGAGAAACAGCGTCGTTCTCGCACATTTGTGAAACGAGACACGGACGTTTCATCGGAGGGGATTTCTTCGACATCATCCCCGTCGGAAGCGACCGCCTCGCGGTTGTCCTGGGCGACGTTGGCGGACGAGGCATTCCGGTATCGATCCTGGTCAGCGCGTCGCAAGGATTCTTGCACGCCCGTCTGCTTGAAAACGCGGCACCGGAGGCGGCTGTCCGCGCCATCAATGATCTGTATCTAAATCGGATCGCCCACGCGAGATTTCTAAAACTCTGGATCGGCGTGTTTGACAGTCGCGCGCGAACTCTCGATTACGTGGACGCGGGCCACGGTTTCGCAATGATGGTTCGTCCCGACGGGACGAGCGAACTCCTGCCGTCGGGCAACCAACTGGCCGCAGGCGCGAAAACCGACGCGGAGTATCGGACACAAACAGCCCCCCTCCTGCCCGGTCACCACATCGTTATCGTCAGTGACGGTGTCGTGGGACAGCGGGAGCATCTTCCCTCGTGCGACCCCGGAGACGAGCCGCCCACCGATGCACACGACGATCGCCCGCAGGCGTTCGGCCTTTCCCGCGTTTTCGACTGTCTAAATACTGCCCGAAGCGGCGATGACGAAGTCGCCGCACTTTTCGCCGCACTTGAAGAGCACGCCGGCACGTCCGAGTTCGATGACGATGCGACAGCAATGGTCATTCGCTGGTAGCCTTGGTAACGCGGCGTTTGAATGTCCCAACCAGCACTCTTATCGGCGTGACGTAACGCGCAATTTGAGACGACTACTCCATTGCGATCGTCGGAACGCCCGCCCCCTGTTGGAATCCTGAATAATTACTAAAGGTGCTGGCATCATCAGCCTGCGAATTGAACACTGCATCACGGAGTCGCGCGTATGTCGGCGTCGAATCGTCAAGCTGACTCGTGCGGACGAGGCGGGGTGGTTCTTCGGAGGGGGTGTCGAATGTTCAGGCGATCGAAAAAAGGAGCGTTGGTTTCCCCATGGCTCTGGGTGGCCCTTGGAGCGAGTTGCACCCTGAACTACGGCTGCAACCAGAGTGACATCTCGACGTTGGGCGCGACAACGGCGCAGTCCATGCCCAAGATCTTCGACCTGATGGGACCCTCATACGGCGTCTTGTACTCCATCGACGACGACGACGACTTCGACCTTTGATCGCCGCACATGGCGGCGAACGTGACTGCCTGTCGCGCGTCGCGCTCCCGTTCGTAGCGGCTTGTCGATGTCCCGTTGCACCGATAGCATGCGCTGGGCGCCTGCCGTCGCGTCAGCGCCCGTGTACGAGAACGGACACCGGGTCGCAATCGTGGATATCATCAGCATCAGCCGGCATCTGGCACGCTCGCTTCAGTCGCTCGAATTCGGTCCACCTGTCACGCACACGTACAATCCACTGATCTACGCCCGCGCAATGCACGAGTCGTACCTTCGAATGTGCGGGTCAGCCGAGAACCGCGTGATGCTCCTGGGCATGAACCCAGGGCCTTGGGGAATGGTTCAAACCGGCGTGCCGTTCGGCGAAGTGTCTGCCGTCCGAGATTGGATGGGCATCGACCAACCGATCGGCAAGCCTGACTCTGAACACGCCAAACGCCCGGTGTTGGGACTGAAGTGCAGCCGGCGAGAGGTCAGCGGGGCGCGCTTGTGGGGATGGGCTCGCGAGCGATTTGCAACGCCTGCGAGGTTCTTCGATCGGTTCTTCGTCGCCAATTACTGCCCGCTGGCATTCATGGAGGAGTCCGGGCGAAACCACACGCCGGACAAGCTCCCTTCAACCGAGCGCGATCCCCTCCTGAGCGCGTGCGATCGAGCGCTCCGCCAAACCGTGATCGCGTCGGCGCCAAGTTGGGTCATTGGCGTGGGGCGGTTCGCCGAGACGCGTGCTCGCATCGCGCTGCGCGAGATCGACGTCAACATCGGACGAATTCTGCATCCCAGCCCGGCCAACCCGGCCGCCAACCGCGGTTGGGCCGACCAAGCCGGCGAACAACTCGCCAACCTCGGAATCGCGATGGACTGATGCCGGTCCCGTCGCGACCTACTCCTGCAATTGCAGAAACTCTTTCATGTGCTCGTCGTAGACTGCCTCGGCGCGGGGATCGGACAACTGCAACCCCAACTCGTTGATCACCTTGGTCCCCATCGGTATCCACTCGCGCCAGCACTCGGTGCAAATCGACGACAGTATCTGCTCACCCAGCGTGCCTTTGAACGGCAACTCCGAGAGCTTTCCGTGCGGTCGACCGCAGCGACGGCAGCGAAAGCCCTTGGCCTGCGAACCGTTGATCTGTCGACTGTCGGACGACGGTTCGGAGACGGCCGGTGGTGATTCGTTCAAGTCAGCCAGCATCGCAGCGATTCCATCACGCGGCATGACATCGCCGCGTTCGGACGCAACTTCGTATCCACGTTTGAGTATCGCGACAGCTTCTTCGCGCTTGCCCGAAGATATCAACGCCTGCCCGAGCAGTTGGTAGGCTTTCGAATAGGAACGATTAAGCTCCAGAACACGACGCAGCGGAGCCTGCGCCTCTGCGAATTGCTCGGCGTCTACGTACGCTTTGCCCAAACTAAAGTGACCCAACTCGTTGTCTGGATCTGACTCGATCATGTTCTTAAACTGGGTAATACGTTCTTCTGCGTTCATTATTGTTCACCCTCGATGCCGATCTACACCCCACCGTCCTGTTAACATCACTATGTGTATTAACTCGGACCGAAGCTGGATTAATCCCAGCAAGTATTCATCTATCATCGCCGACAGCGACGCTTGCATCAATGCCTTTCGGCCGAGATTCGGCCATATTCAACGGTTCTCGTAATCGGGAATAACGGGGCCGACCGGCAAGAGATTGCTCCCTGTCGAACGGAGTTTGGCGTAAGCGATTGCCAGCGATACAGTTACGATCCATCTCCGACACATTCATGAACCCCGGCGCCTCACCCGCCACGAGGGATGAACGACAGACCGACATGTCAGCGTCATTTCCGATTCGACCGATGTCGGGCTGGTCGTCGCTGTTGAAGTGACGCAGCGTCATTCCGACGGATGCGATTGGCTTACGGATGACGAGATGCCACGGTGAAGCCTCTTCCAATCGAACGCGGGCCCAGGGTCGATCTTTTCGGCCGAAACATGCAGGTGGCCGAGCGTTCCCCGAAACGAGGCTAGCTCCGCGCGTGTGAGGGTACGCGTCAAGATCAGGCCATCGCGATCGAGCGGGACAGCTGTGGTGATGTTCGGCAGCGCGACGCGCAACGCCCGAACGAGTTGGATCAGAGCGTGATACTGTTCATCGGTGTAGGAGTATTGATGCAGCCGACGATCGTGGACGTATCCGACCACCGCGCGATCGGGCATCCGGCTGGACGAAGACGATGGCGACGACGCAGACTTCTTCGATAGTTTTCTCCGAAGTGAGTCGAGCTGATCGAGACTCTTGTAGGCGCCCAGGTTTGCCAACTCGATCCCGACGGAACGATCGTTGGCCAGTCCGGCGTGTCGGGCTCGCTCCCGCACGTCCAAGGTCTGATAGATGGTCCCGTCGGTGTCGATAAGGAAATGGGCACTCAGTCCGCGTTCATCGTGAAGAACTTCAAAACAACGGCGACTGCTGCCAGCTGCATCGTAATGAATCACGATTTGATCGACGTTCTTGCGGATCAGTTCACGCTCACGAGAAGGGTCGGGCGGCTTGTCTCCAGGGCCCACGATGAGGCAGGCTCGCGCCGCGTATCTCTTGGGTGTGTTGCATCCGGGGGCGGGGTTGAAAGGCTCGACGGCAGCCGGGTTGAAGAAGCGATGCTCGGCGTAGGCGTTGAAGCCGCCGGAATCATCCCAGCGCAACACGCGCGCGCTGGTTGGCACGTATTGTCCGCAGACTGCGATCGCGCCCGCCTCCGGCGTGTCGGACACGGCCGGCCCGTTGCTTGGACGACAGCCAGGGGTCGCAAGAAGACCTGCGACGAGCAGGTAGGCGATTGGCTGGCGGTTTTCTGACATTTTTTAGAACATGAATCCTGCATCAACACCGATGCCGGGTTGGTCAGTGGGGATGACACGGTCCCCGTCGAGCCGCAGTGCGTTGAACGGCTCGTTTTCGATGAGCAGATGTCCGTCCAAGTCGATCAGGTCGGCGAGCGTTGCGATGTGCGAAGCCGCTGAAATGCCAAGCGACGTTTCCACCATGCAACCGAGCATGACGTTCAGATTAAGCGCGTGAGCCCACGAGATCATACGAAGCGCTTCGCGAATCCCGCCGCACTTGGCAAGCTTGATGTTCACTCCGGCCACGCACCCCGCCAAGGGCCGTAAATCGTCAGGCCGAATGCAATCTTCATCCGCGTAAATGGGAATCGCTGACCGCTCGTGGATATCGCGCAGCGCGGTCAAATTGCCGGCGGGGATGGGCTGCTCGATGAGTGCTGGGCGAAACCGCTCGAGAGCGGCGATTCGCGTCAGCGCTTCGTCGGGAGACCACGCACCGTTGGCGTCAAGACGGAGTTGTTTCTCCGGCGCGCAGCGTCGTACGATTTCCAGAGTTTCCTCGTCATGTTCAGTCCCAACCTTGATCTTCAGGGTTTCAAAACGATGAGCCCGCTCGATCCGTTCGGCGATCGTCGATGGCTCGTCGATGCCGATGGTCATCGACGTGGCCGGTGTCAGGTTGGCGTCCAAGCCCAAGATTCGCCAAATCGGGACCGCCAGCTTGCGTCCGACCCAATCGTGTAACGCCTGGTCCACCGCTGCGACCGCCGCCCGATGATCGTCGAAGCGATCGAGCAGCCGTTCGACGATCGGTCCGATCTGAAAGAGGTCATCACCGAGAATGCCGGGGTCGGCGGCGATCTGCTCGATGACAGTTTCCACCGTGTCCAATGATTGGCGGTAGTATTCGGTCGGCGCGGCCTCGCCGAAACCCACCGCGCCGTGGTGCTTGATTCGAACGATGATGCGTCGCACGCTGCGCCCCTGGACACTCGCATAGGGACGAGCAATGCGAAAGGGATAGACCGTGCGTTCTTCGATACGCCGCAACGAGATGTTCATGGTCATCACGTTAACGCATTCGGCAGGCAAGCTCCACGATGTTTCGGTCGAAAGTTTGACCGATCAGCCGATGTCAGGATAGGAAAGACCAAGCAAGGCAACCACAGTCGTCCGGATTCCGTGTTGACACGCGAGAACGTGCGTGGGGATGAAAAGACCGCGCGCACGGTGGCGACACCCTGCGGTCGTGCGTTGAGCAGTGGGTGAACCGTGACGGGACTGGCACGAAACGAACGTGAACGAATCGGCCGCGTGCGGATCGGCATGATTCTGCCTTGCGACCGGCGAACCGATGTGCGCATTGACCTGCCGGAAGGTGCGTCTGGGACGCACCATCCGCAGTCGGGAACGGGATACGTTCTGTCGGGGACGCCGGTTGTCGGTCGCCGCATCGTCGCGCGGTTGGAGGGCGGAACGGTTGGAATCTGGATCGATGGGCGGTTCGCCGGACAATCGACAAGTTGGTCGCTCGGTCCAATCGTGGAATCTGAGTCGCAGGGCGCGAGGCTCCATGATTGCCCAGCCGGGCGAGGGTTTCATTGGTCGACTCGTATTCCCGTGAGACTACCTGGTCGCATCGAACTGTTGGCCCGCGACAACGTGCTTTTGGTGGTGAACGCACTCGACGTTGAGACCTATCTCAAAGGAGTGATCAGTTCGGAGATGGGTGCGGCAAGCCCGATGGCGTTTCTCAAAGCGCAATGCGTGGTGGCGCGATCGTGGATGACAGCGAATGCAGAGCGCAAGCACGTCGATTTGTCCGTGGACTTTTGCAACGACGATTGTTGCCAGCGTTATCAGGGCATCGGATCGGTCGACGCGAGGGTGAGCGCCGCCGTCGATGAAACGGCGGGACTGGTGCTGGTTCACCGAAGCGGTCAAGTCGTGGACGCGAACTATTCGAAGTGCTGCGGCGGGATAGTCGAAGATCCGGCTGCCGTGTGGGGTGTGGACAAGCCCGGTCAGCACAGCCTGGTGGACGCTCCGCAAGGCGATGCGATATTTGGTTATGACCCGGTGGGCTGTGCGAACATTGGCGAATTCGTCACGGGGGATTGGCTGGCTACGACGCGTGCGTTTTGCGGACCGCTCGCCGTGCGACCGACGGACATGTCGCAGTATCTGGGCGACGTGGATGACGGGTGTGGACGATTTCGCTGGTCGATAAGTTATACTGCGGATGAACTGGCTACCTTGCTGAAGCGGCCCGAATGCGCGACGGCGCTGTCGGCTGATGTGTCGAGCCTGCGATGGGTGGACCAGTTATGCGTGATTCGTCGCGGTCGTAGCGGCCGAGCGACGGAACTGGCGGTGGACTATCGTGACGCGCAGGATCAACGCAGGAGGGTCACGATTTCAGATCAGTATCAGATACGACGTGCGTTGCACAAATCGTTTTTGTTCAGCAGCGCGTTCGACGTGCGCGTTGATCGCGACGGGCGAGGTCGACCGACGCGTTTTGCGCTCGACGGCGCTGGCTGGGGTCATGGCTGCGGCATGTGTCAGATCGGGGCGTTGGGGATGGCGCTCGGCGGGAAGAGCTACCAAGAGATTTGCGGTCACTATTTCACTGATGTGACCATCCGGAAGGTGTGATGATGGTTGAGGATCGCGGTCACCTGCTAACCGAGTCGAGTAACGAACGGTCTTGCGATATCGATATGATGGATACCCGCGACGCGTTCGATGTGATCGCGGCGGAGGACGCGACGATCAGCGGGGCGGTGGCGGCTGCAAAGGCGGACATCTGCAAGGCAGTCGACCGGGTAATCGCCGCGTTTCGCGCGGGTGGGCGTTTGATTTACGTCGGCGCGGGGACGAGTGGCAGGCTGGGCGTTCTGGACGCAGCGGAATGCCCGCCGACGTTCATGACCGACCCATCGATGGTGTGCGGGATCATCGCGGGCGGCCAACCAGCGCTGCAGCGCAGTATTGAAGGCGCTGAAGACGTGAGGCAAGCAGGCGCGTGTGCGATCGACGCGGCGGAGGTTTGTTCGGATGACGTGGTGTTCGGCATCGCAACCGGCGGAACGACGCCCTACGTTCATGCGGCGATCGAGCGATCCAAGCAACGAGGCGCGACGACCGTATTTCTCGCGTGCGTTCCGAAGACGGAGGTGGAGGTCGCCGCGGATGTGTCCATCCGCGTGTTGACCGGACCGGAGGTCGTTACGGGTAGCACTCGCATGAAGGCGGGTACCGCCACCAAAATGGTCCTCAACATGGTCACGACGTTGAGCATGATCGGATTGGGGAAAGTGTATGGCAACCGCATGGTCGACCTGAACACCCGAGCGTGCGCAAAGCTGACGGACCGGGGGATTCGATCGTTGAGCGAGATCACCGGCTTGCAACGGGCAGACGCCGCTGAAGTGTTG
>CAYQFV010000023.1:0-15967 GCA_964416845.1 uncultured Phycisphaeraceae bacterium
CCTCGACCTGAAATTGATATCAAGAACCATTCCAATTAAATCGACAGCCCCTGTAGGGTTAACCGGTCGCCGATCGTTGACCGTTAGATCAATGGGCTTGTGTGCCGCCGCTCTCGAGCAATGCGCGAACTCAACCAAGCCTCTTGTGTGCCACTGCTCTCGAGCAGTGCACGTGCACCGCAAGACTCCCACGGGCACCGTGCAAATACCACGACTCGCAAAGTGGCAATGGCTGTCACACACGCATTGAGGTGTGACGCGACACTAATGGGTGGATGCGACCGCAGCTTGCTCCGAGGATCGGGCGTCCTCGGCTTCGTGATGTTGCTCGCGCTTCGCTCGCCGGTCGATCAGGTGCTTGGCAAGAACATACTTGACGAAGTCCTTACGCGTGCAGTCCGTATGCGAGCCGGTCCATCCGTAACGAGCATACTTGCGGTTCCAAGCGATGTTCACGACCCGATCCGCCATCTTCGGTGGTGGAGTCAGACCCACCTGCCCGATCGCCTTCACGCCGCGACGACCGTCGATCGTCCCAATGATCGGCACAGCCGCCAGCACGCGGTCATGCGGCGAATAGTACGCGCGAATCTTGCCGGTCATGTGCTTGAGGGCTTTGGTGACGTCGTAGTCGTGCGACAGCGACGACCCCAAGAGAATCACATTGTTCACCTTAACGCCCTTGTGCAGCCTCTCAATTGCCCAGATCGTAACGCCCGTACCCGCCGACAATGCGATCATATTGATCGGCCTGCCGGGGTACCTGCGGGCGTAGCGCTCGATCCGCCGCGTCAGCGCAGCCGCCCGAAGCTTGGCCCCAACGATGTTCAACTGGTCAACGATCGGCAGAAGAGAAGTCGTCCACAGGTAGACTTCGACGTCCCCGGTGTAACCCGCTTCCTTCAATCCTTCAGGAACATCATACGTGCCGAATCCCCAATTGCCCGCCCCGTCAAGATAGTATATTTTGCCGAATCGTTCCGCGCTCGGCCCACTCGCGCAGCCGACCATCACAAGACAGGCCAACGACGCGAACAGCTTCAATCGCCTTGTTGTCATCGTCTCTCGGAACAAGAAACGGCACGAAGGAGCGCTGTCCCCCTGCCGCTCGCCTACCATCAACATGAACAATTCATTATATCTGCCGGCGTTATCCCGTCAACATTGTCCACCAATACCCACGCGGTGACCCCGCCAGCCGGCCGAGCTGCGCTCGTGCATATCGGAAAAGGGCGCCGTTCGCTGATGCGGTTTTTGACCCGGCGTTGACCGCCATCTAACATAGCCACCCCGCTGATCCCGCGGTCCGGTAATGATGAAAACAATGTCGATTCATGTCAAAGTGTGTGGCGTCACCACCGTCGACGACGCGCTGATGGTCCACCGCGCCGGCGCGGACCTGATAGGCCTCAATCTCTTCACCGGGCCCCGGCGCATCGATCTGCAACGCGCCGACGAAATACTGACCGCGCTGCCAAAGTCAATCACCCCCGTCGTCCTCCTCGATCTGTCGAGCGGCCACGTTCCCGACGCGGTGCGCGCAGTCCTTCGCGATCGCGGCGCGTCGCACATTCAAATGTACGGAAACATCACCGCACAAACCGTGCTCGACTTGCGTGCCGACGGGTTCGAACCGATTCAGGTTGTCCACGTGAGCGACGAACGTTTCGCCGACTCCGCATCACGATGTCTCGCCGCATGCGGTGACAACGGTCCGTCACATGTACTGCTCGACGCAGCCGATCCGCGGGCACTCGGCGGCACGGGCAGGCGAGCGGACTGGAATGCAATCCAACAATCGCGACAGAGCGGTTCGATGGCCGGTTGGCCGAAGATTCTCCTCGCCGGCGGGCTAACGCCGGAAAACGTCACCCACGCGATCCAAGCTGTTCAGCCATGGGGAGTGGACGTTGCGTCCGGTGTCGAATCGAGCCCGGGGATCAAGGACGCCGCCAAAGTCGTCGCCTTCGTCGCCGCGGCAAGATCCGTTACGCCCGACCAAACCCCCGAGCCATAAGCGACCCCTCAAGGCGATCACCACATCCCTCGTCCACGACTGGCCGCTTGTGCGACGAGAAGGAAGTACCCCCGAGGATGGTTCGTCGCAACTCGCGCGACAACAGCGTGCATCGAGGAGTCGAGGAGTTTGCCGGTCCTGGCGACCGGACAGGTCTGGTGTAGAGTAACGCTCGCTACAGACCGTTGTTGCGGTACCAGATGATCGCGTCGTTCGTAACGCCCGATCCACCGCGACGGTCGAGCGTCGTCAAGACGTCGAGCAATCCGTCGCCGTCAAGGTCAACCACGATGGCGGTGTTGATGAACGTCGTCGGCTCGCTGATGAGATTCCGGTCCACGTTGGGGTCGGTGACCGCCGGTCGCAGGGCGCCCGGCGCACTGTCGTCGATGAGCAGGTTCTCCTGCCATTGATCGAACACCGTACTGCCCGCCACGGTGTCGAACCACAGAACCGCGCCTTGAGCGCTCGCGATGACCTCCAACTGTCCGTCGCCGTCGATATCGCCCAGACTGATCGCTTCCGGAGTACGAGAAATGAACTCGGCAATGGTGAACACCTGCCAAGGGACGTTACGCACCGGACTGGTCGTCGGATTGGGCGGTCCCTTGAACCAGACCAGCACCCTGCCGGCGCTCGAGCGGACCACCACGTCGGTAATCCCGTCCCCATCAAGGTCTCCGGTCGTCAAGACGTCCGAACCCGTCGAAAGCAGTCCAATGGATCCAGGCTGCCAGGTTCCGTCACTCAAGTGGAACGCGTCGGGAACATCGATGCGTGGGTTGCGCAGCCACCGAACGCTCGATCCGCGAGAGTTCGGGTACGTCGCGATGATGTCGATGTCGCCGTCGCGATCAACGTCCGCCGTCCCCACCGACTTGACCGGCGGAGCGTCCAAGTCAACCGTGAGCGGAGACCAGGCGCTCCTCTGCCGCGCCGTTCCCGGGCCCGGGTTCGCATAGAATTCAACGCGATTGCCGCCACCCTCACAATCGTTCGCGTTCCACGCCACCACAATGTCCATTCCGTTTTGCCCATCGATGTCCGCAAGAATCATGCTGGTAAACCCGCCCTCTTCCGGCTTGGTCGGGTCCGACGGCGCTGCGCCCGCGGTAATCGATTGCGACAATTCGACCTGTTCCCAGGCGAAGGGATTCGTGTCGTCGGCTGCGTCGGACGGTGCAAAAAACACGATGATCTCGCCCGCCGGCGCGTCTTCCGCGTCGAGAACCGCGCCCGTTTCGCGACATCGTGCGAACGTGCCCGTGTCTTTCACCAGTACGACAATGTCGTTGCGACCGTCGCCGTCCAAGTCCTCGATGGCAATGCCCGACACGATCGTGATCGGTATGTCGCCCGCCAGTGAAATCGTTTCGAACGTGATCGCGTTGCCGATACGCCGCTGAAAGTGAAGCTGAATCGGCTTGGATTGGTTCCAGGCGCTGGCGACGTCCATCATCCCGTCGCCGTTGATGTCCGCCGAAACCGCAAAGTGCGGACCGGACGAATCCTCGCTCCGCGGATCAATCTGAATCGGCGTAAAAAGGTTCCTGCCGACCGCCCCCGCGTTCTTGTCCAAGAAGAGGTTCGTGATGTTTGCGGGAACGAACGGCACGATCACATCGCACCCCACCACCACAAGGGCCGACAAAAGCAGAAGCGACAACCGCCGCGTCAGCATTGAATTCATCTTTGCTCTCTCCAAACGTCACGGCAGTTGGGCGGTTTTGCACCCTGGGATCAGCACCACGTTCTCGAGGCCCACGTCCGCCGGCATCAAGACGTTCCGAAACCAGATCACCACGTCGTTGCTCAACCCACTGAGCGATTGGCGGTCCACCGACGCAATGATGTCATTGATCCCGTCACAGTCGATATCGAACACCAGCAGGTCGTTGATCAACGCCGAACCCTGCGCCGCGAACAGCGAGTTGTCCAACTGCGCGTCGTCGACAATCAGATTCGCCGACCACGGATCAAACACCGACGGCGCAGTACTCGAGTCAAGCCAGAACACCGAACCCGAAGCGCCCAGAAGAACCTCCGGCTGACCATCGAAATTGATATCGCCCAACGCAATGCCCCGCGGATCGCGATCGCCCAGGTCAATCAGCGTGAAGACCGACCACGGAATGTCAGGCCGCGGCGGAACAGTGTCGCTCACGTTGAGCGGGTCGTCCGCGCCCGGATGGCGAAACCATTGAATGATCGAACCGAGATTCGATCGCACGACGACATCCACCAAACCATCGCGGTCCACATCGCCCAGCGTCATCACATCCGCCCCGCCGTCAATCATGCCAACCGGACGCCGAAAATCGAACGTTCCGCCACCAAGGTTGCGACGCCAAGCAATGTTCGCACTCGCCGCCGACGGTCGCGTGAACAGAATGTCCAGTCGGCCGTCGCCATCAATATCCACCAACTTGAGATCCTTCAACGGGGGCGCATCACGATCGACCAGCGTCTGAGGCCAACGCGTTCCATCACGCGCCGTTCCACCGCTCGGATTCGTATACAACTCAATATCATTTTCTCCCGGTGTGTGACACGGATCGTCAGGTCGATTGCTCGTGATCACAATGTCCGGCACCGAATCGCCCGACAGGTCACCGACCGCAAGCGCTGTCATGCCACCTTCTTCGGGGAAATCGATCGCACGCACCTGGCCTTCAACAGGCCGCCCCGGCGGAATCCCCAAGGGGGTAAGCTCCAGAGATTCGAACAGCGTCGTCTCACTCCAATCCGCCCCGTTGGTCACATCACCACCCGGGCTAAAGAGAATCAAGACCACTCCCGTAAAGCCGTTGTCAAGTGGCAACCCGTTCAGCGGGCATATGGGTGTGAAGCTCTGATGCTTCACCAAGACCACGATGTCCAGCCACCCATCTCCGTCCATGTCAGCCAGCTTCAATCCCGCAACGATCGCGATCGGCGTCGTACCGGCAATTTGAATCGTCTGAAAGAATACCGATCCGTCACCGCCACGACGCTGAAGATGAAGCTGCACAACCTGTGACTGATTCCAGGCCGTCGCCAGGTCCGGCAGTCCGTCCCTGTCCACATCCCCAACGTCAACGAACTTCGGTCCCGCACTGTCTTCGCTCGCCGGGTCGATCGATCTCGCCAGAAAAAAGCTTTCGGTTTGAGTTTCGTCATCCGCCTCGGGAACAAGTGGCGGCAGAGATCCAACATCGGCCGCCTCAGTGAAGAAACTGCCCGTGTCGGCGAACCCCGTCGTACCTTCCGAGAACTCGCTCACCACATCCGCGGTAGGCTCGCCATCGGCGGGAACCGTCGTCGGAACACACCCCGAAAGAACCGCGACACCAGCAGCCGCCGACGCCAACCGCCACACAGATTTCAAATTCATCGTCTACACTCCGCAACCACGGGTCGCGCAACCCGAACGTCCCTGTAGCTGTTATCGGTTCCCCGACCGCCGTCGCTGCAAGGGCACGGCCTCTTTAGTTTGTTCGCAACCCGGATCACCCCGCGCCCGCGCCAACAGGCCCCGCGACCAAAAATCAGCCGTGAACGATCCCTTGTTCAAAATGTTAAACGCACACCCAGCCGACCGCGCCAAAGCCGGAATCGCAGCATTCTACGAGTCAACCCGCAGCAAGGGTAGCGAATTCTCGCCGTCCGCCGAAAGAATCTCTCGGCTGCAACAACAAATGGGATGCCATCGCCCCAACCGATTACAGCGTACGATACCGAGCCCATCGCGCACCGGTACCACAACGCCGTCGATCGCGCAACTACGCCATGTACGACCTACGGCGCTGTCTGAATAGCCACGTCAATCAGCGAGAGGAGCGTCGAAAAAACCACCATCATCAGTAAGAATAAACCATTGATCATTGCGCTTCCTTTCGAATGATCGCGGATCGCGGCCACGACCGGCCCACCAACTAGCCCCGTCGCACACACGCCGCACCCCCAACGTGCCTCGCCTACCCTACCATTTATCCAATGCAACAGCCGATATGTAATGCAACAGCCCATCGGCGCCAACACAAACTATCGGTACTATTTCCAAGTCGACGCGTTTGGATCCCCGCGAAAGGTGCGGACGAATCCACGCCCAACGTCGCTCACGATGCTGAAAATGCCGATCCGAAGCGATTCGACACCTCAATCAATCCGCACGAATACGGATCTGAACCGCCATGCGTAATCCCAGAGACCGGTTTCTAGATGCCCAAGACGCCGAGTTGCTCAAACAGTGCGACGTCGACACCTATCGCGCCAGCGGACCCGGCGGCCAAAAACGGAACAAAACCGAGTCCGCCATACGCCTAAGACACCACCCCACCGATCTGATGGCCGTCGCCAACGAAAGCCGGTCCCAACACGAGAACCGCCGAAAAGCCATCAAGAGGCTCAAATTCACCATCGCCCTGCACGTGCGCGAACCGATCGACCTCGAAAACCACCAACCGAGAGACGAGCTCGCCGACTGCCTTCGCGAGTTCCGCAAACTCCGCGTCGGAAAACGCGACCGACGTTACAATTTCGTCGTCGCCGAGCTGTTGGATTGCCTCGATGCAAGCGGCGGACGCGTAGCCCCGGTCGCAAAACTCCTCGGCATCAGCACAGCCAACCTCGTCGACTTCCTAGGCTCTGATGACAAGCTCTGGGCACGAGTCAACCAAATCAGATCAGCCCGAGGCCTCGCCACGCTAAAAAAACGATAGCGCCCCGCCGAACGTCACTCGACGGATGATCCGACCCGCGTCCGTCATCATCCGACCCGCGCCAGAAACGATCCGAGTCGTAAGGAAGCGGATCTCGCGACCCAGGCGGTAGGGCAGGTGGTTCTCCCGGCAGCGCCGGGAGGTTCACCTGCCACGCCAGGATGGCAGGTCAACGCTTCGCTGACGCAAAACAACGACCTGCCCTACGGTCTTACCCAATCGCCGATTCTGTCACAGACCCGCGGTCGCCGCTCGCTTTGGTGCTCCCCTCGAATCGTTCCGCACGGCATGGTAGGCTGCGTCAGCCTTCGACTCGCCGAACGCAGGAGAAACCGTCTTGCCCACACCCGCACACCAACACAAACAGCTTCAGTCGGTCGCTGCAGCCGTTCTCACCGTCAGCGACACCCGAACCGCCGACACCGACAAGAGTGGCCCGTTGATTCGAGACCTTCTCACCGCCGCCGGGCACCAGCTCCTCACGCACGCCATCGTCAAAGACGAGCCGGATCAGATTCGCGAAACACTCCTCACGCTTCGCGATCGCGCAGACTGCCGAGCAGTCCTCATCAATGGCGGCACGGGGTTGGCCGCCCGAGACACAACCTACGAAGCCGTCTGCGAAGTACTCGACAAACGCCTCGACGGGTTCGGCGAGCTTTTCCGAATGCTGAGCTACGAGCAGATAGGGCCAGCCGCAATGCTCTCGCGGGCCGTCGCGGGCGCGATGAACGACACCGCCGTCTTCGCCATGCCCGGTTCGACCAACGCCGTCAAGCTAGCCATGGAATGCCTCATCCTTCCCGAATTGAGCCATATTGCACATCTACTCGCACACGAGTAAACTCCGTGACGCTTGGGCGATGTGGGTGGTCTGGGAGGTTCCGGCCTGCTGGTTCCGATGCACGCCGATTGACGGAATCAGTCGCTCCCGTTCGGCCGCTGTGGACCACACGCCGTGGTCGGATCTGTATTGTTATAAAAAGATTGACGTATTGACTAACTCTCTGTATAGAACGAAGTTCACGATCTTGGTCGTCATTCTTAACATCTTTGATTTGTGCTACCATGTCGGACTCGACGAGCAAGATTGACGCCCTCAGGGCGAGCATCGACACGCTGGACGAGCAAATCGTCGCCCTGTTGAATCGCCGGGCAGAAGTGGTCGTCGCCATCGGTCAAAACAAACGCGATGGCGGAGCAGCCACCTACGTCCCCGATCGCGAGCGAGCGGTTCTAGGCCGCGTGACGTCGCTCAACGAAGGCCCGCTCAGCGATGTCACCATTGCTGCGGTCTATCGCGAGCTCATGAGCGGCTCGTTTTCGCTGGAACGCCCACCGCGCATCGCCTATCTCGGCCCGGTGGGAAGCTTTTCGCATCTCGCGGCGACGCGAAAGTTCGGGTCGTCCGTAGAATTCGAGGCCTTGGGGCATATTGGGGCAGTGTTCGACGAGATCGAGCGAGGACGCGTGGACCTCGCTCTGGTCCCCGTCGAAAACTCAGTCGGAGGGGGCATCGTCGACACCCTTGACGCGTTCCTCAACAGTGAGGTGCGTGTCTGCGCGGAAATCAATCTCGCCGTCCACCACCATCTCCTAGGGCGGTCCCCCATCGACAAAATCACCCAGGTCTTTTCCAAACCAGAAGTCTTCGGACAGTGTCAACGCTGGCTGGTCGAAACGGGGTTGATGGCCAAAACCATCGCCGTCGCAAGCACCAGCGAAGGGGCTAGAGCAGCCGCCGATCAACCCAACACCGCTGCCATCGGCAGCACCCTCGCCGGAGAAATCTTCGGCCTGAAGGTGTTGGCCGATCGCATCGAGGACGACCCCAACAACGTAACGCGGTTTCTCGTTTTGGGAAAAATGCCCGCCAAACCAACCGGAGACGACAAGACCGCCGTCTATTTCAACGCGGCCGACCGCCCCGGAACCCTCGTCCAAGTGTTGGACGCGTTTCGAGAGTGTGGCGTGAACATGACCTTCATCCAGTCCAGGCCAAGTCGCGTCAAGAGCTTCGACTATGCGTTTTTCGTCGATCTTGAAGGGCACGTCGACACCGCCGAGGTTTCCGCGGCCATCGACAAAGCCCGCGCCCACTGCACGCGACTGAAGATCCTTGGGTCGT
The DNA here is from genome assembly GCA_964416845.1 of uncultured Phycisphaeraceae bacterium. Classification (GTDB taxonomy): domain Bacteria; phylum Planctomycetota; class Phycisphaerae; order UBA1845; family UBA1845; genus CAYQFV01. The sequence goes on from CAYQFV010000023.1 coordinate 8,846, forward strand.
TCCCCCGAGCACGCGACGTGGTATAGACTGGCGTCGTACAACAAGTGGCAACCTGCGCACCCACGTTCGCCGATGACAAGGCGTGGAGTTCTTTCGTCAACGAGCACTGAAAGTCGCTCGAACCATCATCAAGGAGACAGCACGTGGCAAGACGATATTTCATCGCCGGCAACTGGAAAATGCACAACGATTTGGCAGCAGCCAGGGTGCTCATGAAGGACTTGCGCGCCAAACTTCCCGACCCGCTCAACGTCGACGTCGCCGTCTGCCCGCCAGCCACCCTGCTCTATCCAATGGGCCGGGAGATCGACGGCACGACGATCAAGCTCGGCGCCCAAAACGTCTATTGCGAGCCGAAAGGGGCCTTTACTGGCGAAATATCACCACAAATGCTCAAAGCCGCCAACTGCACATACGTGATTGTTGGCCACAGCGAACGACGTCACATTTTCGGCGAATCCGGCGACCTGTTGCGACGGAAGGTTGCCGCCGCCCTCGCAGCCGATCTACAGGTCATCTACTGTGTTGGCGAGACGCTCGAACAACGTGACGCTGGCGAAACCATGGCTGTCATCGAACGCCAAATCGACGACGCGCTCCTGCCGGAGGCCGATCATTCTTGTGTCACCGTCGCCTACGAGCCGGTTTGGGCGATCGGAACCGGGAGAACAGCCACCCCCGACCAGGCCCAGGAAGTCCACGCCTTCATCCGTGGCAAAATCCGTGGATTGTTCGGCGCCAACGCAGGCGATTCGATGCGGATTCAGTACGGCGGGAGCGTCAAACCTGCCAACGCGTCCGATCTGCTCGCCTGCCCCGATGTCGACGGCGCTTTGGTCGGTGGAGCGTGCTTGGTTGCGGACGACTTTGCGAGTATCATAACAGCCGCCGCCGCAACACCGGTAGCGTGAAACGATTCAGAGAAATGTCGCCATGGTCGTCCTTGGACAACCAGAGCGCTTTCGGTCATGGTATAGCGTCAGGCTTGGAAGAGCGCCAACGAGCAACCCGCTCCGCGACGCTACAACACGGTAGAACTTGTTCCAGGAATTAGGTGAAACACAGATGACGTTGTTGGCGGCCTTTACGTTTTGGCAGTGGGTGCTGGGTCTTGGTACCATCGGCATCTGCCTCTTGTTGATCCTCGTGGTTCTCGTCCAGCAGGCGTCCGGCGGCGGTCTCGTCGGCGCGTTCGGCGGCGGCGGAGCGGGCGGCGCATTCGGCGCGAAAACCGGCGACATGTTCACGGTGATTACCGTCATCCTCGCAGCCGTCTTCCTCCTGTTCACCGTGCTGGGGAACTACACGTTTCGGCCGGTCGGCGCTGCGCCCACCGTCGCCGCAACAGTCGCCCCAGTCCCGGAACCCACGACTCCGACCACGACCACCACCGGCACCGAAGGGACCGCCGGAACACCCGCGGGTGCGACCCCGGCTAAGACGACACCCACGCCCACTCCCGTAACCCCGGACGGAGCGAACGCCGACGAAGGCGCCACGTCTGCCGGATCGACCACGACCGCCCCTGATGCCGGTGGAACAGCCGGCGATGCGGCGACGTCCGACACCGCCAAGCCCGACACGCCGCCTTCGGGGGATGGCACTACCGGCGAACAATCGTCCTGATCGCATGATTACATCCATGACCGGGTACGGCGAGGCGCACGGCACGGAGGACGGCGTCCTGTACATCGCCGAACTGCGCTCGGTAAACAATCGTTACCTCAAACCCGTCGTCAAGCTGCCCGACTGCGTCCAGTTCGTCGAGCCCGAGATCGACAAGCTCCTGCGCGCACGGCTTGTTCGCGGAAGCGTCACCTTCGCCCTTCGTCTGCGGAATCAGACAGCATCAGCCGCGTATGACGTCAATCAACGAGCCTTGTCCTCCTACGCTGACGCATTGACGAAAATCGAACTGTCCGACGGCGTGCAAGCAACCATCGACCTTGCCGCCCTGTCCGCCCTGCCGGGCGTCTGCCAAATGCCCGAGCTTTCAGAAGCGCAGCGCGATACCCGTCGGGAGTTGATCCGAAACCTGGCAGACGAGGCCCTCGATCACCTCCTCACCATGCGCGCCCGGGAGGGTGAAGCGCTCCACGACGACCTGACCCGATCCTGCGCGGGAGTCCGCGAACAACTCGATGTCATCGCCGAACGAGCACCCGGCGTGTTGACCGAATACCATGAGCGACTCGTTGCCCGCGTCGAAGTCTTGCTGGGCGCCGCCCGGCTGGACCTCGACAAAGATGCCCTCTGTCGCGAAGTCGCCGTCTACGCCGAGCGGAGCGACATCAGCGAAGAGACCGTTCGCCTCCGCGCTCATCTGGACCATTTTCGCGAAATCTGCGATAAAGGCGGCTCTGTCGGCCGAAAACTCGATTTTCTCGCGCAGGAAATGCTGCGCGAAGCCAATACAATCGGAAGCAAGAGCAACGACGCGGCGATCGCTCGGGCGGTTGTCGAACTGAAGAGCATGATCGATCGGATCAAAGAGCAGGTCCAAAATGTCGAGTGATTCCGACACCCATGCGTCATCCGATCGCGGCGTTCTGGTCGTCGTCAGTGGTCCCTCGGGCGCAGGCAAAACGTCCATCTGCAACGAACTGTTGCGTCGCTTGCCAGACGCGGTCTGGAGCGTGTCGGTCACCACGCGGCCGCGTAGACCCGCCGAAGTGGACGGCCAAAACTATCGCTTCGTCTCTCCGCAGAGGTTTCACGAAATGCGTGATCGCGGAGACCTGCTCGAATCCGCCGAGTACGTTGGGAACTGGTACGGAACCCCCAAAGCGCCCGTGCAAGAGGCCGTCGCCGCCGGCAAATCGGTCGTGTTGGAGATCGATGTACAAGGCGGAATGCAGGTCGCTCGCGCCATGCCGGACTCCGTACGCGTCTTCGTCCTGCCACCAACCCATGAAACACTCGAGGCTCGACTGAAGGGGCGAAAAACAGAATCGAGCGAGCAGTTGCACAAAAGGCTCGAACAAGCCGACGGAGAAATCGCGGTCGCACGCGACTCCGGCTGCTACCAGTACTTTGTCACGAACGACGTTCTCGAAGACACCGTCAACGAAGTGGTCGACATCATCCAACGGGAGGTACACGCAAAATGATTGACGCGCTGCAGGACGACGAAATCATCAATCAAGTCGGCGGCCGATTCAAGCTCACCGCTCTCATTCAACGTCGATGGCACCAGTTGATGCAAGGTGCCCGACCAATGGTCGAAACCGAAGGTCTGACCGATCTCGAAATCGTTGTGAAAGAGATCGTCGAGGGCAAAATCGAGCCGATCTTCCCCGATGAATCCGGCGACAAGGAAGATGACATCTGAAACCAACCACGATCGTTGCGACAAGCCTCCCCTCGTTCGACACGAAGTCGTTGTGGCTGTGTGCGGGGGCATCGCAGCCTACAAAGTCTGCTCGGTGGTTTCCGCGCTCGTCCAACGATCCGCCGGCGTGACCGTCGCGATGACCGAGGCTGCCACCCGGCTCGTTACCCCGGCTACGTTCCAAGCGCTCTCGGGCAGGCCCGTCGTCACCAGCCTCTGGTCAGGCCAATACGCCCACGACCCGCAACACATTCGCCTGACCCGCGAAGCAGACCTGTTCGTCATCGCACCTGCCACTGCCAACATCATCGGAAAGCTCGCCAACGGCATCTGTGACGAACTCGTCAGTACCATCGCCCTGGCAGCCTCCTGCCCGGTTCTGATCGTGCCAGCCATGAACGACCGCATGTGGGCCAACCCCGCCGTCGTCGCCAACGTCGCACGCCTGCGCGAATTCGGCCACGAACTCATAGGTCCCGCCGAAGGCTGGCTTGCCTGTCGATCAGAGGGAACCGGACGGATGGTCGAACCCGACGCCATCCTCGACATAGTCACCGAACGATTGCTGTCTTGCCCACCACGCAAAGACGAACCGTCCGGGCGATAGCAACACCGCTGAAGCGTTTCCGATCATAGCGCTGCGTCAAGCCTGCGAGGGCGTCCAAGGAACGCCGACTCCGAAACGTGGCAACACTGAACAGAACTCGTTTTAGGAACCACCCGAGTGCGCATTCTCATAACCGCCGGACCGACGCAAGAGTACTTCGACACCGTCCGGTTCGTATCCAACCCATCCACCGGCAAGATGGGCTACGCCCTCGCCGCCGAAGCCCACCATCGCGGCCACGACGTCATTCTGGTCAGCGGACCTGTGGCGATCGAGCCGCCGGCAGGCATCGAATGCGTCCGCGTGATCAGCGCCGCCGAAATGTTTGATGCTGCCGTCGAAGCGTTCGACCAGTGCGACGCAGCCATCATGACAGCCGCCGTCTGCGACTATCGACCCGCCCGCCGCCTGAACCACAAACTCAAGAAGCGCCCGCAGACGCGTCGTATCACCCTTCTGCCGACGCGCGACATCGCCGCACACCTTGGCGCGATCAAAGGCCGACGTGTCGTCGTCGGCTTCGCCATGGAAGACCACGACCACCACACCCACGCCGAGCACAAGCTAGCCACCAAACGCTGCGACGCCATCGTGCTCAACGGCCGGGAAAATGTCGCGAGCGACAACGCAACCGTCGAAATCCTACTGGCACGCGGCGGCTGGCAACCGCCACAGACCGCCAAGAAATCGCGGATAGCGCAACTTGTTCTCGACGTTGCCGAACGCGCCGTGCAAGACCGCAGATGACCCCTGCCGGACAGCTGGACGCCCGGTGATGCCACGATACGATTGTCCTTGTCGCCCGAGAGTGCCACCATGTGACACTCTCCGACATGCACGATGCCTGCTTCGTGAGTGCCACATGGTGGCACTTCGGCTTGCGTGGTGACCGTCGGCTGTTCGCTCCTGAAGCCAAACGACTCAGCGTCGCCGTTCCCCCGTCGGCGTGATCGTTCGGCCAACCGTGGCGAATGCGCAAGACAGGCGATTTGGGAGGTTGGGGATGTTTGGCGGTGCGGAGTGATGGGTGGGCTGCGTGTCGGCAGATCTGATTCTGAGGAAGGACCAACCTATGGCACGATGTGGCATAAAGGGTTCGATCCATCGTGGGTGCGGAGCATGATGGAAACCAATTCGCCGCGCCTCTTTCTGAGCGCGCCGCGTCGTCCATGTAATTCCGCGGCGCTATTGACTGAACATTTGTATTTGACAAAGGTTATGGCGGATCCAGCTCGTAGGGGGAGGAAGGTGGATCGCTTGGCGTGTTGAGAGGATGTAAGGGCACGCCGTTGACGCCAGGTGTGTTTGGGGGGTAGTGTCGTGGTGGTTGGTGACGTGGTTTGTCGGAAGTTCCGCTTGCAAAAGTTCAAGGATTTATGGTTTGCGGACCGATGACGTGGTCACATGCGGGTTCGCTGGCGTCGTGGTCACGATTGCGAGCGACGAGCGGGTCGCGTGGGTTGCCAATGGGCAATTTTTAGCGGATTTTGGTGTTGACGAAACCTTGGCAACATCTACAATTCGCCCGCTAGTTGGAGTCTTTTGGTATGCGTTCCGGTCGCGTGCGGCGGGAGCGCGACGGATTTGCACGGAGGCATGTCGCAACTGAAGACGGCGCGTAGTCAGTGCGACGGTAGCCACCACCTCCGCCCGGTAAGGGTAAAGCTGTTAATTGGACTCGCATGACAGGTGTTCGCGGGCGTCGTTGTGGCGGCGCGGCATGGTGCGAGGAGTTAGCCCAGCTTGGTTCTTGTAACGCTAAGACAATCTGTTTTAGGTTTTTTGGATTTTGAATCGGAAACGTCGCTGCTGTGCGCGGTCGCGGGGGGCGGCGTTTAGTTTTCCAACGGAAAATTTTCGGAATTTTGAGTGGAAGTAATCACGAGACGAAACAGCGTGTGACGCGACTCACGCCCAAGTCTTCATCTGGAGGTCAATGACTAATGATGGTACGGACAAGTAATTCGAAGGTGAGGCTCCGTGGTGCGACGATTCAGGGCGTCCTGAGTGCGGGCACGGTGCTGACGTTGACGGCGGCGCTCATGTTTGTAGGTGGGTGCCCGCTGCCTGGTACCACGCCGCCGGGACCGGCGTGCACGACGGACGCTGACTGCTCGGGCGACACACCGAAATGCATGGTGGACGAAGCCGACGCCAACAACAACAAGTGTGTGGCATGCCTCGCGGACGCTGATTGTGATGACGCGGCGTTCTGTAATGGTGCTGAAACTTGCGACACGACGGCTGGAACTTGCTCGGCCGGTACCGCGCCGTGTACTGCGGATCAGGCGTGCAACGAGGATACTGACGCATGTCAGGATCTTTGCTCGGCTGACGCCGATTGCGATGACGGCGTGTTCTGCAACGGGGCTGAGTCCTGCGACGCCGACGGCGTCTGCCAGGATGGCACGAACCCGTGTGCTGCCGCTGATGCTGCGGGCGCGGTGTGCGATGAAGCCAACTCGGCCTGTGTCGGCTGCTTGACCGATGCGGACTGTGATGATGATGGCCTGTTCTGCACCGGTGACGAAAGCTGTGACACCGACACGAACGAGTGCGTTTCCTCCGGTGACCCGTGTGCTGACGGCGAGACCTGCAACGAAGACGCTGGAACGTGCGACGTAGCGGCGTGCACCGAAGATGCTGATTGCGACAACGGTCTGTTCTGTGATGGGATCGAAACCTGCGACACGACCGCTGGTGCGTGCGTGGCTGGAACCGATCCCTGTGCGGATACAGCTTGTGTCTGTGCCGGTGAGACGCAAACCCCGATTTGTGACGAAGGTGACACTGCGGCGAGTTGCTCGTGTCCCGACTGTGCGGCGATCGACTTTACGTTGGGTTCCGACAACCTGAACGGTTCGACGGGCGACGACGTCTTCGATGCTTCGCTTGAGTTCAACGCCCCGAGTGGTAACCAGGAGCAGACGTTCCAGACCGGTGATCGGGCCAACGGCCTTGCCGGTAACGACACGCTCAACGCCTTCCTGAACGGAACCGCTGTGGTGCCGACGTCGATCGAAGGCATCGAAATGCAGAACTTCACGGTGTTTGCGGCCACCACTTTGACGGCCACCAACATCACCAACGTCGACCGTATCACCACTGTCAACAGCGTGGCGGCCCTCACGGTCAACGCGATTCAGGAACTGGTGGACGGTGGCGTCACGAACGTTCTGGACGG
>CAYQFV010000023.1:16067-18122 GCA_964416845.1 uncultured Phycisphaeraceae bacterium
GCCCTCAACTATCGTGGTGACAACACCGCGGCCGCCCAAACGTACGACACGGTAACGTACAACGGCAGCGGTTTGACCGGTGCCGGCGACACGCTGGCCATCACCGTCGGCAACCGCGGCACGGCGTTGAACTCTGGTAGCTCGACGACGAACGTTCACACGTTGGGTGCGTTGGTGATTCCGACGGTCGAGATCATCAACTTCACGTGCAGCGACGGACCGTGCGCGATCACGACCGGTCTTACGGCGAGCACGTTGACGACGCTGAATTGTACGGCCTCGTCGAACCTGAACATGGGGACGGTAACGGCTACGGCCGACACCATCACCACGTTGAACGCATCCGCCGTGACGGGTAACTTCACCGCGACAGTTGACGCGTTCGCCAACGGTGCCTCGGCGACGATGGGTGCTGGCAACGATACCCTCAACATGACGGGTAGTGCGGCCGGTGCGAACTCGAACTCGATCAGTCTGGGTGCGGGCAATGACACGTTTACCGGCTCGCAGTCACAGGATATCGTGACCACGGGCGGTGGGAACGACACCATCGTCTACGCCAACACGAACGAATTCGGTGACATCATCACTGACTTCACGCCTGGCAGCGACAGGATCGACTACAACGTCGCCCTGGTCGCGATCAACTCCGCCACGGCGATCTCGTTCCAGAGCGCTGCTGCTGGTACCGCGATCGGTGCGGCCACGACCGTCTTTGAGTTGACGGGCGTAACCGTTGCCAGTCAGACGGCTGCCAACGTTGTCACGGCACTCGGCGGGACGGCAACCGACGCTGCCATCGACGCTGCTGACACGATCGTGTTTGTCGTTTACACGACCGGTGGTGGGGCTGGTGTCTGGCGGTTCCTGGATGCCGACGGTGCCAACGTCGCCGAGGGTGAGTTGACGCTGGTGGCTACGCTCTCGAGCGTGACGGCCGACTCGCTGTCTGCGGTCGACTTCCTCTAACGGTTGCTTGACGCGGGCTACGCCCGCTGAGTGACAATCGAAGAACTCTTGGGAGCCCGGCGGGTGAAACCGTCGGGCTTCCTTTTTGCGCCGATGTGGATGCGTGTTGATGGCGGGCTGGCGCACGGCAACGATTTGAGATAGACTACGGGAGTGTCGCGGGCGTTGCGTGACCCGAGGCATGATGGTCAGGTGGCGGAGACGCGTTGTATGCCTCCAAGGGCGTGGCGGACCGCTTCCTGACGGGCGCGGCTCGGATGACCCACGAGCGAAGACGCGGGGCGAGGCTGGCACCCCATTGAGGGCGAATTCGAGATTTCCTGCGGAACGTGCGTTGAGTGAATCAATGAAACAAGGCGACCTAAGAACCTGGGGGGTTGCGTTGGTGCCGAGACAGGCTGCGTTTGATGTTCGCGGTCGATCGGTGTTGACGGAGATTCATCGTCGCGGTCGCAGCCACATTCAAAACGTCGCGTGTACGACGGTGTATCTATTTGAAGGTGTTTTGGATCGCGCGGCGGTCGTTCGATTGGCGGAGTCGTTGTTGGTTGATCCGGTGATCGAGGAGTATCGCGTTTTTGAGGGCATGGTCGAACCGCTTGACGACGGGCCGACGGTTGAGGTGCAGTCATTGCCGGGCGTGATGGACCCTGTGGCGGACAGCACGTTGCGAGCAGCCCGCTTGTTGCTAGCGCACGGCGGGTCGACTGATGACGATGTGGTGTGGGCGGTACGCACGGCGCGGCGGTATGCGATTTCGGGCGTGGAGGGGGTTGACGAGTTGGAATGGCTTGCGCGGCGGGTGCTGGCCAACGGGTGCATCGAGGCGACCTATCTGAGTGGGTTCGGCCGGTCGGACGATAGGCCAACCTGTTTCGCAACGCCGCCGCAGAGCGAGTTTGTCGTGCGGGAGGTGGCGATCCGAGCGATGGACGAGCGAGCGCTGGCGGATCTGTCGCGGTCGGGGCATCTGTTCTTGTCGCCGGTTGAGATGGCGACGATTCGCGATCATTTCGAATCGCTGGGGCGGGATCCGACGGACCTGGAGTTGGAGACGCTTGCTCAGACGTGGTCGGAGCACTGCGT
>CAYQFV010000023.1:18222-33857 GCA_964416845.1 uncultured Phycisphaeraceae bacterium
GTCTTGCATCCGCGACGGGTGCTGAACGGCGTGGTGGCGGGGGTTCGGGACTACGGCAATCGGATGGGCATCCCGACGGTGAACGGTGCGATTGTTTTTGACGAGCGATTTTTGACGAATCCGCTGGTGTTCGTCGGCTGCGTTGGGTTGATCCCGCGGGATCGGATCGACAAAGCGCCGGTGGCCAGTGATTACATTGTGGTGGTGGGCGGGCGGACGGGCCGTGATGGGGTGCATGGTGCGACGTTTTCGTCTTCGGAGTTGACGCATTCGCACGCCGACGAGTTTTCGCATGCGGTACAGATCGGCAATCCCATCGAGGAGAAGAAAGTTCTGGACGCGGTGCTGGCGGCCCGCGATCACGAATCGGGCTGTCTGTTTCGGTCGATTACGGATTGCGGAGCGGGCGGGTTGAGCAGTGCGGTGGGCGAGATGGCGGAGACGTTGGGCGGCGAGGTTGATCTGGAAAAAGTGCCGCTCAAGTATGCCGGCCTGCGCTATGACGAGATTTGGATTTCCGAAGCGCAGGAGCGAATGGTGCTGGCGGTTTCGGAAGACCGGTTGGAATTGCTCTTGGACGTGTTCGGTCGCGAGGCGGTGGAGGCGACGGTCATCGGCCGATTCAGCGGTGACGGTCGTTTGCGGATTCGGTATGGCGGCGTGGTGGTGGGCGATTTGGATGTAACGTTTCTGCACGAAGGTCTGCCGCGGACGACGCGCGAGGCGACGTGGCGGTCGGACGGTGGTCGGCGATCGGCGGCGGATGTCGCGATGGCGTCTGACGGGCCGCTCGAGGAGTTGCTGCTGGCGACGCTGGGCGAGTTGAACGTTGCGTCGAAGGAGTGGGTGATTCGTCAGTACGACCACGAGGTTCAGGGCGGCAGCGCGATCAAGCCGTTGGCGGGCCCGGGCGATGGGCCTTCTGATGCGGCGGTGGTGCGTCCGCTTCTGGACAGCAACGTTGGCGTTGCGGTGTCGTGTGGGTTGTGCGTTGATTCGGGAGGCGATCCGTATGTGATGGCGATTCGGGCGGTGGACGAGGCGCTTCGTAACGTGATCTGCGTGGGCGGTGATCCGAAGCGGACGGCGATTTTGGATAATTTTTGCTGGGGTGGTGTGGACGATCCGGAGGCGTTGGGGGCGCTGGTCCGGGCGTGCAAGGGGGCGCACGATGCGGCGGTGGCGTATGGGCTGCCGTTCATTTCGGGTAAGGATTCGTTGAACAATCAGTTCTCCATGACGCAGGCGGAGGCGGATCGCGTGGGCTTGCCGTCGACGGTGTCGATTCCTGATACGCTGTTGATCAGCGCGATCAGCGTTGTGGCTGATGTGGGCCGATGTGTGACGATGGATTTCAAAACCCCGGGCGCGCGGCTGGTGTGCGTGGGGCGGGGCGTTGGAGATGATCTTGCGGCTGCGATGGCGGTGCATCGGCGGGTGGCTGGCTGGATTGGTGACGGCAGGGTGTCAGCCGCCCACGACGTGAGCGACGGCGGGTTGGCGACGAGCGTGGCGGAGATGTGCATCGCGAGCGGTTTCGGGGCGACGGTGTCTTTAGACGCGCTGGGCGGGCAAGCGTCGCAGCGGCCGGCCTTGTTCTCTCCGGGGTGGGCCCGGTATGTGTTGGAGGTGGTGGACGGTGCGGATGTCGCGTCTGATGATCTCGTGGAATTGGGACGCGTGCGGAGCGAGCCTGTGCTTGAATTCGGTCGCGGCGGGTTGACCGTTGCGTCGTTGGCGGTGTCTGCGATGCGACGTGCGTGGCGGTCGCCGCTTGGTGAAAAGGGGGGAGCGTAACGACATGGCTTCTGTTCGCGTTCTCATCATTCGCGCCCCGGGTACCAATTGCGAGTTGGAAACAGCCTACGCTTGGCAACTGGTTGGTGCGCAGACGAACATCGTGCGTGCGGCTGAACTGATGGATTCGCCGTCGCTGCTCGATGATGTTCAGGTTTTGACCGTGCCGGGCGGGTTTTGCTATGGGGATGACATTTCTGCGGGGAAGATTCTGGCCAGCGAAATGATGCTGTTTCTCTCGGACGCGCTTGGTGCGTTTGTGTCGGCCGGCAAGTTGGTGCTGGGGATTTGCAACGGGTTTCAGGTATTGGTCAAGACGGGGTTTCTGCCGGCGGGGCGCGTGGGTGACGGTGCGGTGACACTTTCGTTGAACACGTCGGCGCGCTATGAGGACCGCTGGGTTCATTTGCAACCGGCGTCGGAGCGCTGCCGGTTCGTGGATGGCGACGGGCTGCTGTATCTTCCGATCGCTCATGCGGAGGGGCGCATCGTGGTGCGAGACGACGACGCGCTGGACGGGCTGCGGAGCGGCGGGCACGTTGCGTTTCGTTATGTGGATGGTGATGGCGAGGTCGGCGATTTTCCGATCAACCCGAACGGCAGCGCGGATGCGATCGCCGGGTTGACCGATGACACCGGGCAGGTGCTGGGCTTGATGCCCCATCCGGAGCGACACATTCACCCCACGCACCATCCGCTGTGGACTAGATTGGATCGCGACCGTCGTCCTGACGGCCTCCGGCTGTTTGAATCAGCCGTTGCAAGCTTGCGGTAACAAGGTTTGCGTAGGCCTGCTTCGCGGCCGAAGACGTGAAGGGAAGATGCTTGCGCGGGCACTCATCGCTTCCCCCACGTCTGAAGACGTGGGCCACCCCGTTGCCTCGTTCGAAGGGCGGGGGCTCTTTTCGGGTGGTGGATCGTTGCGTATGATCGGTGGTTATGGCGAGGCTTGATTATCGAACGGCGGGGGAGTCTCACGGTCAGAAGCTGATCGTGCTGATCGAGGGCATGGTTGCGGGCGTGACGTTGGACGTGGGCATGATCGACCACGAACTGCGTCGCCGACAGGGCGGGTATGGTCGTGGCGGGCGGATGGCGATTGAGTCGGACTCGGCCAACATCCTGTCGGGCGTTCGCAACGGCGTGACGATCGGCTCGCCGATTGCGATTGAGATTGCCAACAAGGATTTTCGCATCGATGAAGCTCCGCCGGTTCACGGACCGCGACCGGGGCATGCGGATCTGGCGGGGAGTCTCAAATGGCTGACGACGGATTGTCGTGAAACGCTCGAGCGAGCGTCTGCGCGGGAGACGGCTGCGCGGGTGGCGGCGGGGGCGCTGAGTCGCTGTCTGACGCGGGTGTTTGACATTGAGGTGGTGGGATTCGTACGCAGGATTTTCGATGCGGCGGCTACGGTGGATCCTGCTTGGACGCCCGATGAATTGATCCGACGGCGAGATGCGAACGAGGCGTACTGTCCGGACGAGGCGGCTGCCACCGCGATGATCGCTGCGATCAAGCAGGCGAAGAGGGACAAGGACACGTTGGGGGGCGTGGTCGAGGTGCAGGTTCACGGTCAGCCGCCGGGGTTGGGGAGCAGTGTTCGCTGGCAGGACAAGCTCGATGGGCGTTTGATGCGGGCGGTGGGTTCGATTCAGGCGTTCAAGGGGGTTGAGATTGGGATGGGGTTCGGCGTTGCGTCGCGCCGGGGTAGCGATGTTCATGATGAGATCGGATTCGACGCGTCGGCTCGCGAGACGGCGTCGGTGGGGTTCACGCGCAGTCGCAACAATGCCGGTGGGATTGAGGGCGGGATGACCAACGGTCAGCCGATTGTGGTGCGGGCGGCGATGAAGCCGATCGCCACGTTGTTGCGTGGTATGAACAGTGTGAATCTTGAGACCAAGAGTCCGCAGCGCAGCGACTATGAGCGGAGCGATGTGTGCAGCGTGCCGGCGGCTTCGGTGGTGGCGGAGAACGTGGTTGCGTTCGAGGTGGCGAGGGCGTTTCTGGACAAGTTCGGGGGTGATACGCTGGTGGAAGTTCAGGCTGCCTACGATCAATACCTTCGATCCGCGCGGGCGCTAGGGTCGTGAAGCTACCCGGGGGGGGCACGTCTTCAGGCATGGGGAAGGCGATGAGTGTATGCCAGAAATCCGGCGCGTGATCATCGTGTCCCCCACGGCTAAAGCCATGGGGCACCCATCCATCAGATCATCAGCCACCGAGCACTAGTTGGCGGGGTGGCGGGGAGTGCAGGCGGAGTTGGCGGGCATGTTGCGATATCGAAAGGTCATTTTGGCGGTTTCGGTGTTGCTGGTGGTCGGTCCGATCTCGGTGACGGTGGGGACGGCGCTTCGTTGGTCCAGCGCAGGCTATCGACGGGCTGTTGAGTCGCGATTGTCCAATCGTTTGCACATGCCGGTTTCGATCGGGTCGATCGAACCGCTGTCGTTGACTGCCCGCCGGTTCGTCGACATCAGTTTGATGCTGCCCCGTCTGGGCGTGGAGGTTTTTCGCTGCGCGCAGGCTGACTGGCGAGACGATTCGCACGAGGGCGTCGCATCGTATTCATTGGATTTGGATCGCGGATGGCTGCTGGTCGGTGCGGACGAGTGGGATCGTTCGGACTATCGCGAGATGTTGCGCAGTGGGCTGGGGCATGATTTTTCCGCGCTGCACCTGCGTGAGATTCGTCTGCGGGCGATCGATCTGGTGTGGCGACACGAGCAATTTGCGTTCACCGCATCCGAGTGCAGCGGGCAGATTAGGTTTGACGACGACGGAGCCGGCCGGGCGTCGGTCACATCGGAGACGCTGAACGGGACTCGGGTGGCCGAGCCGATCAACATTGTTGCCCATTTCACGCCCGGTTCGAGGCTGCGATTTCACAAGGTCGTGGTGGATGTTCCGCGAGCGCCGCTGAGCGCGATCGGGTTGGATGCGTTGTTGGGGGCTCGGGTGACGCGTGGAACGTTCGTCGGGCAGATCGTTTATCGCGACACGGGCGAGGGGCGACAGATCTCCGTTGGCGGCGGGATCAACGATGCGCTGTTGTCGGAATTGACGAAGCCGCTTCCGGGCGGGCCGTACGATGGGGAGGTCAACGTTGAGCTTGACGAGGCGCGATTCGTTCATGGTGAGTTGGCGGCCTTGCGGTTCTCCGGCTCGCTTGACGGTCTGAAGCTGGAACAGATTGGCGTGCTCGCGTCGATTCCGCCGTTGGAAGGCAGCGTCGATCTGCGGGTTCATCAAGCGTCGTACGAAAACGGCCGAGTTGAATACTTCAGTGCTGAAGGAAGTGCCATCGGGTTGTCACTTTCTCAATTGAGCGGGCTGTTCGGTGGCGGGCTGGTGACCGGTACGATGTCGGTCACGATTGACTCGCTCCTGATTGTCGACGGTCAACTGTCGCTGGCGAACATCACCCTGCGGGCCACGCCGCCGGAAGGCCGGGCGGGCACGATCGACCGGAGTGTGTTGCGGGAAGCGTCGTTGCAGTTGCTGGGTTTTGACGCGACAACGCTGTTGCCGCCGGGCGTTGGGGAGATTGAGTACACGCAGTTGGGCGTTCGATTGGTGTTGAATCGCGGCGAGTTGCGGGTGTTCGGCACGCATGGCGATGATGGTCGAACGATCCTGACGGTGAAGCTCTTCGGCCGGGAGTTCGGTGTTGTTAAGGAACCGCGGAAGACGTTCGCTGTCGATGAATTGCTTGCAGCCGTCCAGCAACGTGTGGGTGACTACGATGCGGCTGCGTTGCGAGAGTGGTGGGGGAGTCGCCGCTCGAAAGCGGCGGATGGCGGTCCGGACGATTCCGATTCGGAACGATAGCAGTTTTCTTGAACGGGCTGATCGCGTTCGGCAGAATTACCAGGGCAAAGGTGCGGATGCGCCCAACCCCGGCCCCAGAACCACTGCGTTGAGCAGCAGTCGCCCGGTTCCCTCGAAGAATCCGCGAAAGAACGGTTCCGCAGCGAAGAGTACGAGTTGCCCGTTTCCGACGGATTCGACCGTTGCGTAGGCGGAGTTGGCCAGTCGTTGGCGCGCTTCGGGCCAGAGCAGACCGCTCAAGCGAAGGTGGTCGACGTCGAGCAGTCGGACCGGCGTGGCGGCTGGGGGTTTGGACAGATAGGCGACGGTTCCGGAGATGAGCACGGGCAGTTTCTCGCCCGCGCCGAAGCACAGCCAGTGTTCCGGATTGAGCGCAGCAGCCACGATAGCGCCGCGGGGGCTGAAGAGACGCTGCCACTGGTCGCTGCGTTCGAGTGATTTTGCGTCTTGAGTCTTCTTGTCGTTCTTGTCGTCGTCGCCACCGTCGGCGTTTGCTTGGGATTTCGCCGATTCGGATTCAGTCGCGGATCGGCCCCACACCTGGTCTGGATCGACGTTGACGTTGCGGGCGTGTTGTTCGCGTTTGAGGGCTTCGGCGTAGACGGGTAACTCTTTCAGCACGTCTCGACGGCGGCGCACGGATGACATGTCGCGTTTCTTGTTGGCGAAGAACGAAGCCGAGTTGCCGATGGCGATCAACGTTCCGCCGGCGCGCACCCACGTGCGAATCTTGTCAACGCCTCGCTCGCCGAGGACCGCTTCGACCCGGTTTTCGCTCCACGATGGGGGCAGGATGAGCACGTTGTATTTTCGAAGATCCATGGTAGCGAGGTTTTGGATGTTCAGCGGGGAGCAACGCAGCCCCAGTCGGTAGTCGAGCAGGTACCAGACGGACCCAAAGGACGTTGTGGCGATAGGCCATTGGGATGCGATGGCGACGCGCGGTTGACGCAAGAGTCGGAACCGCTGTCCTCCCAAGTCCGGACCTTGCTCGGCGAGTGCGGTGTCGACCGATCGGATGCGCAGGTCGAACGCTGCTTGGATCTCGGTCAGGGCGGTGGCGGCTGTGCTTGGGTTTTCGTGTCGTCGTAGAAGGATGCTACCCGGTGGATAGTCATGTCCGCCGATGGTGAATGGTTTGGTGGCGACGCGGAGTTGCAACTTGTCATCGAACAGCCGGATGATGGCCGCATATATGTCGTCGGTCGCCCCGTCGATGATCCAACCGTAGGCCGGTTCGGGTGCGACGCTGTTTGATGCGTCGATCGATGGGGCGTCGGTTGATGGTGTGCTCGCGACGACGTTGGCATGATTCGCCCAGAAGGCTTCGAGGCCAAACGCCATCGTGAGGTTCCATGCGGTGATGTCGTAGACTCGCGTGCTGCGGTGGTTCTCAAGGTCCTTGCGTTCTTCATTGAGGAATGTGTCGGATGTGTGCGGATCGAACGCGAGGATCGCGTGGAGGAGGCGTCTGTGCGGCTGATTGGATCGAACGATCAGCGTGCCGGCGGGGAATTGTCTGGACTCCTGCCGGTTACCCCATTGGTCGGCAACGCCTCGCGTTTGAAACGCCTCGGTCGCTTGGGATGATTCGATGCCCTGACGACGCAACAGGTCGACGAGGCGGGCCATCGCTGGGGCGTCGGGCGTTGGGGACACAAGAAGCGTTTCGGTGTGCGGCCCTTCGTCCGAGACGGCCCAGACACGATCCGCGTGGAAGGCGGCGATGATGTCGGCCCGATGGGCCCGCAGTGATTCGAGATTGGCGAGGCTGCTGGTGAGGTGGTGGTAGACCGCTTCGCGGTAGGTGAGTGATTGGCCGGTGGCTTGGGTGATGGCGGCGCCGTTGACTCTGGCTTGTTCGTACAGGACACCCACCGCGCCCAGCAGGGAGGCCCATCCGTTGGTGTAGCCGGGGTACCACTCTTCGTACCACTCTCGTGTGTAGTAGCTCCAACCGTGGCGGTCGAATGCCGCCGCCTGATCGGCTGAGAACCGCCGTCGCCAGTCCAGCACTTTTTTCGAAAGATAGACGCTGATGGGTTCGCGCGGCGGGTCGAACAGGTAGGTGTCCAAGCCGCCCATTTCGTGGGAGTCGACCAGCAGGTGCGGGTTCCACGACAGGATGGCGGCTGCCCTGCCTCTCGTTTCGGGATGGACCTGCATCAACCAGTCGCGGTTGAGATCGAAGAGGTAGTGGTTTCCTCGTCCGGCGGACCACAGGCCGGAGTGCTGCATGGATTGGTTGTCGGTGTTGACAACGCGACCGGTGAGTTGCTGTAGTTGGGTGAGATAGCGTTCCCGGCCGTCGGGATTCATGGTTGGATCGATGTGGATGACCAACTGTTCGCGGAGCGCGGTTGTGGCGGGGTCCGTGCCGGCGGCCAACTGATAGGCGAGCTGCATGGCAGCGTCGGTGCTTGATAGTTCGTCGCCGTGGATACCGTAGGCCAGCCAGGCGATTCCGGGTAGATGCTTGATGATGGATTGAGCGTCGTCGTCCGCGGCGAGCGTTCGGGGGTCGGCGAGTTTGGCGTTGTCTCGGCGGATCTGATCGATCTTGGCGTGGTTTTCTCGACTGGTGATCGTGAGGTAGTAGAGCGTGCGTCCCTCGTGCGATTGGGCGTAGGGCGTGATTGTTACGAGCGGCGATGCGTCGGCGAGTGTGTGGAGGTAGCGCGTGAGTGGATCGTATCGGACCGCGGTTGTGCCAACGGGGTATCCGATGATCGACTCGGGCGATGGGATGGCGGGATTCAGCGTTTCGGGATCGACAAACGCGGGTGTTGCCGGTGCGGTGGATTGAAGCGGACCGTCGTGGATCGGGCCTGCGGAGGCGCACCCCGCGGTGCAAAGACCCAACAGTGCGACGGCGCGAGCGGTGTTGCCCAGCCGTCTTCTTTGGTTTTGGTTGAAACGCAGCATTGGGATTGGACTCCTTCTCCGGAAACGGCTCGCGTGATAAGACTATAAGCGACCAGATTCGTGCTGCCAAACCTCGTCGTTGTGCTTGGGTTCGACGCCCAACGCGAGCGCGCTTCGGTACAGTGCGTTCGATTCGACGCTGCGATGCTTGGCAAGTGGAGGACATCTACATAGACTAACGCCGACCTCTAAGGAAGGACGAACCATGCTGAGCATGACGGGCGAATATGCGTTGCGGGCGATGATCTATCTCGCCCAGCACGAAGACAAATGGCCTATTGCCGGGAATTTGATTGCGGCCAAGGGGGGCATTCCGGCGAAGTACCTGTCCAAGATTCTCGGAGACCTGGTGCGTGCCGGTGTGCTGACATCGTCGCGAGGTTTGGGCGGGGGGTTTCGGATGGTGCGGTCGCCCGATTCGACGCGGCTGTACGACGTGCTTGCTCCGTTTGAGTCGTTTGACAATCGACGATGCCCGTTTGGCAACAAAAAGTGCAGCGAAGAGACTCCGTGTTTGGCGCATGATCGGTGGAAGATTGTTGTTGAGGCCCAGCAACGATTTCTCGACCGTACGTCGGTTCTCGACATCGCCGTGCCGAAGGCGAAACGCGCGAAAGCACGCTCGAAGAAAAAGACGAAGCGATGATGTCGCAAGATCCGCAACACTCGCCGCGCAGTGATGTGCCTGTTTCGGATGATGCGTCGTCGAATGGCCTTTCGATGGCTGATCGGGTGGCGGCGATGCTTGCGGCCCATGCGCGGTTCGAAAAACTGATGGCTGAACATCAGGAAGCGCTCGTTGATCGCGCCACGGACGTTGCCAAGGCGACGTTTGACACGTTGCGTTTCGAAAAGTTGGACCACATGTTGGACGAGGAGCGGACGCTGATTCCCATGTACGCCGAGCTGGGCGAATGGGAACGTGGCGGCGATCCGGAGTTGTTTCTCGCGGAGCATCGGCAGATCTACACGATGGCCAATCAGGTCGCGTGCAGTTTGGACGACCTGGATCGAGGGACCTTGACCGGCATTGCCATCGTTCAGATTATTGACGCGGAGAAGGCTTTCAAGGGCGTCATGGAGCACCATCATCTCCGCGAGCAAATCCACATGTTTCCGCGGTTGACGCAGTAGTCCCTCTTTCCCTTCCCCCATGACTCGCTGCGCATGCGTGGCGGTTACTCTTGCAGCGTTACACCTTGTGGCCCGAATTCGGCTCCGTTGTGCCGCGGTTCGGAAATGCACGGGGGTTTGTAATGGCACATTCGCGGGCGCGTGGTAGACTTCTTTAGGTTGCAGAAATGCGACGCCCCATTCTTGCGCTTTCACCTTGGAGGAGAGTCTGATGTCCGATGTGTTGGCACTTAGCGATTCGATCAACGCTGCCTTGGCTTCGATGGGCCCGTTCTACATCATCAGTCTCGTCATCGGCGGCGGGTTGGTTGTCATCTCGACGGTGTTTTCCGGCGATGCGGATGTGGACGCCGATTTCGACGTTGACGTTGACGTTGACGTGGACGTTGATCTCGACGTGGATGTTGATGCGTCGGTCGATGGCGATGTCGCGGCTGACGTCAGCGGCGATGCGGATGTGCCGGGCGGCGATCACTCTGCCGGAGCGTTGTCACTGTCGACATGGTTTTCGGTTCGTTTCGTCGTCTACTTTCTGGCGATGTTCGGGTTGATCGGTACGGTCCTGACGCGGTTGACGGGCAGTTCTCCGGCGGCGGTTCTGGCAGCCGCCGTCTTAGGTGGTCTGATCGTCGGGCAGGGTGTTCACCAACTGGTTCGATACCTTCGACGCAGCAGTGGCAACAGCGAAGTTGCGACCAAGGACTTCGTCAATCAGCTCGCCCGTGTGACGATCGCGATCGCGCCGGCCAAGTGTGGCGAGGTTGCCGTCAAGGCACGCGGTCGCGAGCGGTTCGTCGCGGCGGTGGGACGCCGTTCTGATGATGCGTTCAAGGCGGGTGACACCGTTGCCGTTGTCGCGTTCAACGCCGGCAAAGCGGAAGTCGTTTCGAGGGAAGAGTTCGAGTTTATCAACGAGTCTTAGACACCACAGACAGGAGGTACGCATGGATATGCTATTGATCGGACAGGCTGACTTGTCCTCGCCGGCCATCATCATTGGGGGCGGTGTTCTTTTCGCGATCGTTTCGGTGGTGGTGCTGGTTTCCAAGCTCATGGTCGTCGGCAACCCGAGCGAGTTGCTCATCATTAGCGGCAAGCGGTCCAGTTCGGGGCAAGGGTATCGCACGTTGATCGGCGGGCGAACGATGGTGATTCCGATTATCGAACGCGTGTCACGGTTGAGCCTTCGCAACATGCAGGTCGGGTTGGAAGTCAAAGCGCAGGCGGGCGGCGGGACGATGATTCCGGTCACGATCACGGGCGTGGCGAACGTTAAGATCTCGTCGGATCCTGATATCCGCGGCAACGCGATTGAGCGATTCCTCGGAGAGTCCGCTGCCGAGTTGCAACGCGTCGCACGGGAGACCTTGGAGGGCGGGGTTCGCGCAGTGATTGGGCGGATGACGCCTGAAGAGGTCGTCGAAGACCGCGACAAATTCGTGGCCACCGTGATGCAGGAGGTGACGGACGATTTTCGCAAACTCGGCATCGTCATCGACAGCGTGAACATTCAAAACGTTCACGACGATGACCAATACCTCGAGTCGATCGCACGAAAGGCGTCTTCACAGGTTCGTGCGGAGGCGCGGCAGTTCGAAGCCCAGCAAAAGAGTGAGGCGGATATTCAGGAAGCCGCCGCCGATGCAGCCGCTCGGCAGGCGAGGGCCGAGCGCGACGCCGAAGCCAAGTCGACAGAGGCGATCGGGAATCAAAAGGCTGAAGAGGCCAGACTGCTTGCCGAAAAGTCGATCGCCGAAGCTGACAATGCGTTGCGGATTCGCAAGGCGGAGTTGAGTCGCGAGGCTGCGCTCAAAGAGGCTGAAGCTCAAGAGGCGGCTGCCAAGGCTGAAGAAGCTCGCCTCACTGCGACCATGGTGGCTGCCGCCGACGCCGAGCGTGACGTGTCCAAAGCTCGGGCAGAAGGTGCGGCTGCGTCCATTCTCGAAGAGGGCAAAGCCCGCGCAGCGGCCATCGAGCAGATCGGTCAGGCGATCCAGCGTCATCCCGATGCGTTGAAGGTCATGTTGACCGAGATGATGCCGAACGTCGTGGAGCAACTCACCAAGACGATTTCAGGCGTGAAGCTTGGCGATGTGACGGTGTTCGACGGCGGACAGGGGACGGCCATCGCGAGTGCTGCGATGAGCAAGGCTCGGATGCTGTCTGAGTCGCTCGGCACGCTGGACTCGGTCTTGGGCATCGACCTTCGTGACCTCGCCAAGACCATCGCCGGCAACGTGACGTCAAACTCGAAAGGCGCAGCGGACACCCCGGCCAAGAGTCCCAAGTAGGGTGCGTCCCGGACGCACCTTTTTCTTGTCATGACGCAGCCGTCGGGATCATGAGAAACGCGGTTCCGGCGGTGGCGAGATGGAGTACGAACGGCGCGAGCCAACTGTTTCCGCGGTAGGCGAAGAACGCCAACGCGACGCCCCCGGGTAGTGAGAGGAGCAGTTCCCGCGGGTCCTTGCCGAGATGGATGACGCCGAAAAGGACGGCCGACGCGACGATGGCGACCTCGCATCCGTCCGGCAATCCCAGCCATCGCGTCCATCGTCGCAGGCCGCTCGCGGTCCCGGTCGGCTGAGCGAACCCAAACCATTGCAGAACCCGCCCCACACCCGCCGCCGTGACCGGCAACACCGGAGGCGGCGCCGGCCAACGCAACTCGCGACGAAACAGCGCCAGCAACACACCGTGAAACAGGAAGTGTTCGCAGAACATGTTCACCGCGTAGTAGCCGACGAACAGTGTTGCTCCTGCGCGATGAAGTTGGTCGTGGTAATAGTTCGCCATGACCGGGCCTCTGACCATCCACGCAAGCACCGGCAGCGAGACGACGTAACCCACGAGGACGATTCGCCACGCGATTCGGTTGGGCATGCGGCAGCCGAAATCGCCCGGTCGCCGTCGGCCGATCGCCAGCATCAGCACCGACGGCACGACGACGGCTACTATCGTAAGGAGGCAGCCGTGTCGGGTGAGTGGCGATCCAGAATCCGCCAGCCCGATGGCGCCCCGCGCCGCGTCGATCAACGTGTATACCCACGACTTGGCTGTTGCTGCTGCGTTCTGCACGGTGCGCCCCATCCACGACGGCGGTTGGGCCATCCAGAGTGTGACGTAAACCCCGGAGGCGAGCATGACCGCCGCCGCAGATGCGTGGCTGATTCGGGATGGATGGTCGTGCTGCTCGCGGTCTTGCGACAAGACTGATTCCTTGCAGGCGATTCGGCTGATTCTCGGTGACGCGCCAGCGTGCATCATGGCGAAGCGCGTCGATCACCGCAACGTCTCTTTTAGCAGCGGGACGGGACGGGGTGTGACCATCATTTGTGGCATGCACTCACGACCGACCATCCCGAGTCCGAATCGGAAGGATGCCCTGGAGGGGCACTTGAGAATAGCCCGGCACGTCAGTGCCGGGGCACCCGACGCTAAGAATACCGAGTCCCGGAGGGACGGTTGAGTGCGAGAACGGGTTTCAGTCGTCCCTCCGGGACTTGAATCTTGCGATGGGCTCGAAATCCCAGTGATCAATCACTGGGCTATTCTCACTCCGTCCCTCCGGGACGCACGCGGCTTGCAGGTCGCAGTGCGCTGCCGTTTGACACCGTCCTCGTGTGCCGTGTCCCTGCGAGAGAAAGCCCGCCTGGCACAAACGATTGTCACACCCGATGGGTGGCGACGAGAAGAGTGCTGGTGGCATGGATGATTCTGGTGATCGCGACGCGGACTTGTGACGTACGGTCAGAATTGTCGTCGTTGTCGGGCGGGTTGAATGTTGAGTTGGGCGCGATACTTGGCGACGGTGCGGCGCTTGATGCGGATGTTCTCTTGCTCGAGCTTGGCGGCGATCTGGTCGTCGTTGAGCGGGTTCTTGGGGTCTTCGTCCCGGACGATCTGGGCCACACGCTTCTTGATGCTGTCCCAGCTCGTGCCGATGCCGTCGCCCGTGTCGGTTCCCCCGGTGAAGAAATAGCGCATCGGGAAAACGCCGTGGGGTGTTTCGACGTACTTGTCGGCCACGGTTCGGCTGATGGTCGATGGATCGCAGCCGAGCTCTTCAGCAAGGTCGCTCATGCGGAACACTTTGAGACCGGACGGGCCTATTCTGAAGAATTCAGCCTGGTGCGTTGCGACCGCCTCGGCGACTTCGAGGAGTCGGTGCTTGCGAAACTTGACGGCTTCGATGAGCGTTCCGGCGTTGTCGACCTGCTTGCGGACGAAGCTTCGTAAATCTTTTCCGTTGGACCGCGACTTAAGCATGTCCAAGTATTCCTGGCTGATGCGTAGATCGGGGATCCGGCTGTGGGCGAGTTTGACGACCAGCCCCCTGCCGCGTTCGTCCTCTTCGATGATGACGTCGGGATAGACGCGCGGGACGCGCTTGTCGACCACGAGATATCCGGGGTGCAACACGAGCGTGTGTCGAATCGCGTCGACGGCGGCCGTGATTTCTCCGACGGAATAGCCGGTTGCCTTGGCCACTGCGGGGTAGCGATTTCGCGTGACGTCTTCGAGGTGATCGGCGATCAGCGTTCGCTCGATGGCGTTGTCGCCGGCGAGGGTGTCGAGTTGCAACAGAAGACATTCACGGTAATCACGTGCGGCGATTCCGATCGGGTCGAGCTCTTGAACCAGCGATAAGGCGTGTTCGAGCGTTTCGACCGATACGGGCGGGCGCATGTCTTCGGCGATTTTTTCGAGCGGTATCTTGAGGTAGCCGTCGTCTTCGAGATGGTAGATGATCGCCTCGCCGGCGCGACGCGTGTCGTCGTCGACGTCGAGCAATACCCATTGTTGCAGGAGGAATTCGTCTAACCCTGCGGGGCGGCTGGCGGTGTTGGCCATCGCGTCGAGCTTGGCATCGCGCTCGCCCGATCCTGCGTAGCGACCTTTCATCCGCATGCCCGCGCGGTCGTCGAAGTCGAGGTGGTTTTCGCGCGAGAAGCGATCAAGTCGGTTGAAGCTGACCACGTCTTCGGTCGGTGGTGAACCGTTGGTATCGGTGGAGGGCTGGGCGGCGTCTTCCGGGGGCGGAACATTCTCCGCGACTTCGAGCGTGACGTTTTTTTCGAGCTCTTCCGCGATGCGGTTTTCCAGATCGGGTGTGGAAAGCTGCAAGATGTCCATGGACTGAATCAGTTGCGGTGTGAGCTTCTGCTCCAACCGCATGAACTGGCCCATGACTTGCGACAGTGAGTGCGACATCCACCACCCCCGTTTGGGGCCAAGCGACGATCCACCGATCGACTCGACCCCGCGTGCTCGTTGGTCACCAGACCTGAGTTGGCCTCGTGGTGCGAAGAGGCGACCGCCTCGGGCCACCCGCATCCACCCCCCATTATAGCATGACTGCGTCGGTGTTGGGGCGTGAGTCCGGGAATCTTGGTCGGCGATTGAGTGGAAATGCGGACGGAACAGGCTCGAAACGGCGTCAGTGAAGCCCCGGATGACCGACAGGGGCCTGGCGATTGTTATATTCGGCTGGTGCGGGCTGTCAGAAGGGCGTACGTCCGCGAATCGCGGATTCAAGCATGGCGACGGTGGCGTATTCCAGCGGGGAGCCGACAGCCAACCCCCTCGCGGGGCGCATGATGCGGACGCCGAGGTCTTGCAAGGCGCTTTGAAGGTGCAAAGCAGTGCCGTCGCCCTCGAGCGTTGGATTGGTGGCCATCACCACTTCGCGGATGTCGCCCTTCTTGACGCGTTGGATGAGGGCGTCGATGGTCAGGTCGTCGGGTTCGATGCCGTCGAGCGGCGCGATGTGGCCCATGAGGACGTGGTAGACGCCGCGGACCAGGCCGGTCGATTCCAAGGCGATCAGGTCCTTGGGCTGCTCGACTACCCAAATCTCGGCGTGGTCTCGCGACGGGTTGCTGCAGATCGGGCACGGATCCTGCTCGGTCAGGTTGTAGCAGATGCTGCAATGAAAGACGCT
>CAYQFV010000024.1:0-32934 GCA_964416845.1 uncultured Phycisphaeraceae bacterium
GTCGAACCGCCCCACACCCCCGGAACCGTCGCGCCGCAATCGGGACAATGTCCCTCGCTGATGCGATTGGAGATCACTTGAAACCCAACGCGTTGGATCAACGTCGATCGGCATTGCGGACAACGCGTATGTTCGCGATCGCAAACATTCCCCGGAAGATTTCCGGCGTACACGAATCGCAGACCAGCAGCGTCGCCGAGGTCCCCCGCCATCGCCAACGTCTCGGCGGGGGTTCGTCCCTGTGTCGTCATCTTGTAGTCCGGATGAAACGCGGTCACATGCCACGGAATGTCGACCGACACGCTTGCGATGAACTCCGCGATCCGCGTCAGTTCCTCGCGCGAGTCGTTGAACCCGGGAACCACAAGCGTCACGATCTCCGTCCAGAATTTCATCGCATGCAGCCGGCGAATCGTGCTCAGCACCGCCTCAAGCGTTCCGCCCAGGCGACGGTAGTTACGATCGTCGAACCCCTTCAGGTCCACCTTGTACAAGTCCACCCACGGACGAATGAATTCGAGAACTTCCGGTGTTGCGTTTCCGTTGCTGACAAAGCCGCAGACGATCCCCCGATTGCGGGCTTCGCGAAATATCGTCACCGCCCAATCCGACGTGATCAGCGGCTCGTTGTACGTACTGACCATGACGGGGGCGCCGTGCTTGACCGCCAAGTCCGCCAGCGTCGCCGCGTCGCAGAACTTCGGACGCGATACCGCGAGGTCGTCACGCAACGCCTGACTCGTTACCCAATTCTGACAGTACCCGCAATGATAATCGCAACCCAACATGCCGAACGAGAGCACGTCGGTGCCTGGAAACGCGTGAAAAAATGGTTTTTTCTCGATCGGATCAATCTGCAAGCCTGCCACGTAGCCCGCCGGGGCGCGCAACTCTCCGGAACGATTGAACCGAACCCGACAAACGCCCGTACGCCCCACCGCCACGACGCAACGATGGCCGCACGCGACGCAACGAACACGACCGCCCCCCTCATCGATGGCGAGCTCAGGAGCGGACTCCATCGTATTCGAACCCAATAACTCTTGAAGACCAACACGATCTGCCAAGACGATCTCTACCTCCGACGACGTGCAACACCAATCCGCATACAGTATACCATGGCGCTCGACACCTTGCCGGCATCGGGAGCCCCTCGCATGCCTTCGGGTCTGCGTACGCCGATTGTGCAACAGCACAGCGATTGTCCGCACCAATTCGCAGCAGACGCGGCCCGAGGCTCGAACGATGTCTTCGGGAGCAGCACCCGGGCGGTTTGCACGCCTGGTGCTGGGGTGGCATAATCCTTCGCCGCGTCGTCATGCGGGTTCGCGACGGCCGATCGAAACGAGGAAACGAGAAACGCTGCCCCATGAATCAACACGATCATACCGAGCACGACAGCGGTTCATCGCCATTGCAGGTCGAGCTGGCCGCGCACATGCCGTTTTCCGTCTCAAGCGTTGCGATCGGTCTAACATTTGCCGGATTGATCTGCTATCTGACTCCAGCCGCCGCAGGACAGTCTGAAGGTCACCATGGCCAGGGCACCTACACGCTGTTCCACCTTTTCCATCCAATGCACATGTTTTTTTCCGCCGCCGCGACCACCGCGATGTTCTCGCGATATGACCGCAGCCCTTTCAAAGCCGTCGTAATAGGTCTGATCGGGGCAATCGGCGTGTGTGGGGTCAGCGATATTGTGTTTCCGCAACTCTCGTTGGCCATCATGGGCAAGACCACGCCTTGGCATGTCTGCATTATTCAAAACCCGACACTCGTCTTGCCGTTCGCAGCCATGGGGGTCATCGTCGGATTGACGTCCGCAAGCGGGGTCTCGCGCAGTACGTTGTTTAGCCATTCGCTGCACGTGCTTGCGTCAACAGCCGCCAGCATTTTCTATCTTGTTGCGGGGATGGAACCGTTGGAGTGGATCAACGAGTTGGGAAAAACGTTCGTCTTCGTGATCGTCGCCGTCATGGTACCCTGTTGCCTGAGCGACATCGTGTTCCCATTGCTCATGTCCAAAGGCGCCCGCGATCAAGCGAGGATGGCCCACGCACATCACTGATGCGCTTCGTCCAACCAGTTGCGTATCTCGCTGACCGCATACACGCCGGCCGGTTCGACAATACCGAGTTCGATCTCGTCACCCACGCGAAGCCCCATGACGTCTTGCCCCAGCGGAGCTTGATAGTTGTAAACGCGGGCTTCCGCATTCGCTTCGAACGGGCCCAGGAAGGTTAACACTACCGAAGTGCCGGATTCAACGTGTCGAAACGTAACCTTCGCACCAACGCTCACGTGGTCCGTCGGAACCTCCTCGGGGCCGAGAACGTGGGCTTGGGCAACCTGATCTCGCAAGCGCGCAACGCGGGCCCGCAGAAGGTCTCGCTCCTCCAGCGCGAACTTGTACTCGGAATTCTCGCTCAGGTCACCTTTCTCCGCCGCGTCGCCGATCGCGCGGGCGTTCTCTTTCATCTTCACGTTGATCAGTTCTTCGATCTCCGCCCGCCATTTCGATAGCCCCGGCGCGGTAGCTAAGATTGTATCATCGAGCGCCCAAACAGGCGTTTCCGGCTTGGCGTGCAGTTTCGGAAAACGGCTGCTGATCCGCGACAGCAGATCCTCATGAACAACCCGCCCCAGCGTGTCGAGGCGTTGAATCTGCGTTCGAAGCGCCGCCCCCATGCCTGCCTCCACCTCGTTGAGACATTGAAGGAATCGTTCGTACTTGCGGGCCGACAACGCCGAACGTATCGCGCCGAGCAAGTCTCGCCGCAGCTTTCGATCGATGGACTCGTCCCTCTGAATCTCGCCAGCGAGCCAGAAGATTTTCGTCAGAACCGTCACGCGCGACGCCGACCGCCACTGGTCATGCTCGAACCCTTTGTCCCAAATCCAGCACAGCGCTGCACAACACCGCAACGGATCTCCCAACACACTGGCCACCACTTGGTCGATCCGTTCAGAGGGAAGGTCTGCTTTCTTCAACCGCCGCGCCAAATCGACGCACCCGAACGACGGAGCGGACGGAAACACGTCCAGCATGACGTCCGTCGCAGCCTCAGGAACTGCTTTCTCGAGGCAGTCGCACGCACGCCGCCACAAGCCCGGCACGTCGCACGCGAGGAGCATCGACCCCGGGCTGGCAGCCGCCGCCAACATGGCAACCGCGGCTTGGTCACCATCTGGGGCATTCATCGCTTCGGCGAGTTTCCATTCGAGCAACCGCTCGAGAAACGACGTCGTATCCCCACCCCTGCCGGACCGTTGGGCACGCTCGGCAGCGCCCTCGCGAAGACGCCCCAGCATTACGGCGTCAGCCGCCCGCTTGAGCGTCTTGCACTCGCGCAGATGGCGATCGAGCGTGGCATATCGGTCGCTCGGCGTGTGAAGTTTGCCAAACGCTGCCTCGAACTCCTCGTCTCGGCTATCCGATTCGCTCACGTACTCCAAAAAGCACGGAGAACGCCCTTCCATCCGGATGTGACGAGAGCGTTTCGCGGCCATTCGGGCCTTTGGCCACCACTTCGACCACTCGTCGGGCGACAAGACGTGACGTGTGAGGAACTCTTCAAGCTGTTCGTCGCTGAGCTTCTCGTCGCGGATTCTCAGCACGTTCTCGACGAGGACGGCGGGGGTTTTGCTCGCCATCACGTGCAAACGATCAGGCTCGAAGGCGATCAGCACGCGGATGTCCGTGTCATCGCACGGGGCGTACGCATCAGCGAACGCCATCGGTTCCAGACTGTCGGAACCCGATGGCGAGGTGAACGTCACCTCCCACGTAGATGGGTCGATCGAGTCAACGCGCGCAGCGGAGTCGTCATGCCGAGACACCACATAACATCCCGGAGTTACCGCGAGGCAAACGTCCAATGTTCGAATCGCCCGACGCGGAGGACGTCCACCGGCAATCCCCGACGCTTCCAGCAGCAACTCGAACGACGGCCGATCGGCGTAGACGCTCTTATACAGCTCAGTCACCTGCGCGCGGACCTCATCGCTGCGATTCACGATCAGCAGAAACGCTTTGCCAATGGGCAACGCCTTTGCTTCGCCAACCCGCGGCGTGATGTTCTCAAGGGCGGCCCAAGCTAGAGCTTGCGCCAACTCGACGTGGTTTCGTTCCTTCAGCGCTTTAAGAACGGTTGCAAGCCCAAGCAACTCGTCCACGTCGACATCTTCACGCTCGACGACAGACATCCATTCCGTCTCGACCACCGTCACGTTGCCGGACCCGATCAACTGCAAAACTGCATCCATCTGCATCCAAAACCACTCCACTATGCTCTTGCCAAGCCGTCGCCAGCCCTCGGTCGTCTGGAATTCCTCATTCTCGCACAACCCAAGCCCGCTGTCGAGTTGCCCCCACAAGTCATTCACAGCCTCGGGCCAGCGGGATGAAGACGACCGACCCCGCAAGTTCGACCACGGCGGCGCGCGGCCTTTTGAGCTTGACGAACGGCTGCGGTACACTCGGCGAGGATAATTCGTGATTCCCGCCGACGCCCGATAGGCGTTCGCGCGGCAAGGGCTGACCGCATGAAGATCGCATACTTCGATTGCATCAACGGGGCGGCTGGTGACATGATCCTCGGCGCGTTGATTGACGCAGGAGTCCCCGTGGATGCACTCCGTGACGCGATCATCGCTTTGCCGATCGACGGCTACACCCTCTCCGTTGAAAAGGTAAACAAACAGGGGTTTTCAGCCACGCGGTTCTCCGTCGCACTCGACCGCGGTGCTGACCAACCACATCGGCACCTGGCAGACGTTCTGCGGATCATCGACGAGAGCGATCTTCCCGCGCCCGTCCGAAAACGAGCCGCGTCCGTCTTCGAACGTCTCGCGGCTGCGGAGGCGGCGGTCCACGGGACCACCGTGCACCACGTGCATTTTCACGAAGTCGGCGCTGTGGATGCGATCATCGACATCGTCGGAACCTGCTGGGCAGTGGATCACCTTGGCGTGACCGGCTTCGAGTGCTCGCCGCTGCCGGTCGGCGGCGGAACGGTCAAGTGTGACCACGGAATCATGCCCGTTCCAGCGCCCGCAACGGCTGAGTTGCTAAAGGGCGTGCCCATCGCCGCGTCGGGCGACGCCCACGAACTCACGACGCCGACCGGAGCGGCGATCCTGACGGAGTTGACCGAGCAATTCGGGTTGATTCCCGCCATGACCATCGCACAAATCGGAACGGGCGCGGGCAGTCGGGATGGACTGCATCGACCGAACGTGCTTCGAGTGCTGATTGGCGAGGCTTGCGAAGAATCGGGTGGTGGTGAGCACTCGGACCGCGTAACAGTACTGGAAGCGAACATTGACGACACAACTCCCGAGGTTTTGGGCTACACCCTTGAACGTTTACTCGGCGCGGGTGCACTCGACGCCTACTGCCTGCCGATACACATGAAGAAATCGCGATCTGCCGTCTTGTTGACGGTGCTCGCGTCACCCGACGAGGTGGACACGCTGGAAGAGGTGATTTTCGCTGAAACGACGACGTTCGGCATTCGTCGCCACGACGTAACGCGTTCAAAGCTCGCGCGTCGCGTCGAAACGATCGAAACGTCTTACGGTTCGATCCGGGTCAACGTCGCTTCGCGAGGAGGCAAAAGGTTGACCGTGTCGCCGGAATACGATGACAGTCGCCAAGCGGCGATGGCGCACGGTGTGCCCTTGAAAACGGTCATGGCGGCGGCGATTCGACTGTGGCAGCAGCGACAGCCCGCCGACGATCAGCCGAAACCGTAGGGTCGCGTCACGCCCACTATAGGAACATGCTGTAATGATGTCATTTACTCCCAACGGTGGTTGGTTGCCCCTGGCGATGGGTAGCGTGACGAGCGGCCAAGTGATGCTGCTGGGCATCGTGGCGGTGGTGACCGCGCTGTCGCTGATCAGTGGCGCTCGCCGCCGTCGAGAAGGAGGCCCGTCGCCCAAGGCGTATGCCCGAGAACTGACGGTTCGCCTGAAAGAGCAACACGCAGTCAAGGGCGATCTATCGGACCTGATGCTGCAGTTGCAGGAGGTCGCCCGAGAAGTCAACGGGCAGCTCGACACGCGTTTCGCGAAGCTGGAACGATCCATCGCCGATGCCGACGAACGCATCGCACGGCTGTCTCGACTGACGGGGGAACCGCACGGCAAACCCGTGGTGGATGTCACGCTCGGCGATACGCCACCGATGGAAAGCACGACGCCGGAATCGGACGCATCGAAATCGAAGACGCCGTTCCGTGAGCAGGTTCGCGCACTGTATGGCCAGGGCGTGTCGATCGCCGACATCGCTCACAGGTTCAGCCGCCCCGTCGGTGAGGTGGAGCTTGCGGTGTCCCTGGTGAAGACGTCGCGTTCCGGACGCGTGTCATCGCAAGCCTAGTACCGGCGGGAAGACAAAGACCGACATTGCCGAACAGTGGATTCGGTAGATTCTGATGTGTAAAATGCTGGGGCGATCGTCGCTCCCAAGAGGGTGTCCTTGCAAGGCAATCGGTGATCCATGGCGTTGACGGTGCTGTTTGTGAGCGGACCCCGGCGGAGCGGCAAGAGCACCGTGATCCAGCACATCATCCGCGGGTGCGATATTCGCAGCCCCCACTACCTGCGTCTAACACAAGCAAGCGGTGGCAAGTGTCAGCCGGCAGCGGCGCGTCCGCCGCGTGACGATTGCGGTGTGGCCAGCGCCCAGTGGATCCGCTACGACGAGGATCACGCGTTCGAGTGCGTGCCTGACATATTGGGCAAGATCTACGGCCAGGATCGACGCGGTCTCGTCATCATCGAGGCGGACGCCGATCCGATTCTGCGCAACGCATACCCGTACGATTTTCGACTGTTCGTCATGCCCGCACCGCAGCGCTTCAGCGAGGTCTTCCGATCGGGCGAGGAAGCAAAGAAGGCGTTCCATGCGACGCTGAACGACACCGCGGCGTTCGCGAGAGAGATTTACGGCTTGGTGGAAGACAGCGATCGATTTGATGACGACGCAAGCGAACAACGCACCGAACTGACCGGCAAGCAGTTGCTGGGACTAATGAACTCGCCGCTGGGAGACGAGCTGGCGACGCGCATTCTTCTTCAACCGTCGCATCACGGTTTGCTCGAGAGCGATATTCTTTTGGTCAACACCGCGGTCGGCGGCACGACCGACGTGGTCGATCGCTGCGTCCAACGATTGGAAAACGTGTTGGCCCGGGTCCGAACACCCACCGGTCGCACGCAGGTGCTCTTCTCGTGTGATCCTGCCGACCCCGACGACCCGCTGCGGGCACAGTTGTTCTCCAGGCTTTCAGACCTGCTCGACTGCGAGCAGCACGAAGAACCCATCACTTAGACAACGTCGACTCCAAATCGGGCGGTAAACGTTGCCTCGTCGATGGTCTCGATGCCAAGCTGCCGGGCTTTGTCTGCCTTCGATCCGGCAGACTCCCCGACGAGCACCAGATCGGTCTTCTTCGTCACCGTCGACGCGGTTTTTCCACCGAGGGCTTTTATACGGGCTTGGATCTGAGACCGCGTGAAGTTCGTCAGCGTGCCGGTGACCACCACGGTCTTGCCTTCCAGCGGCCCGCCGTGCGCGATCGTCGGTTGGGTCATGTTGACGCCCGCGGCTCGCAAATCCTCTACGATCCGTCTTGTGTTGCTGTCCGCGAAGAAGTCAGCGACAGCGGTCGGAACTTTTTTCGTCGCGTCGCCCGTGCTCGATTCAGCGGTCGTGATCGCTTCGTGAATGTCGCTCGGTTCGGCTGCGAGAAGTGCGTCGATGCTCCCAAACCGCTCGGCCAGCAGTTCAGCGGTGGCGGTCCCGACATGCGGAATGTTCAACGCCGCGAGCAACTTGCTGAGCGGACGCGTCTTGGACGACTCAATGCCCGCCAGCATGTTATCAACACTCTTCTCTCCCAAACCATCCATCTCGACCAACTCGCTCTTGTGGTGATACAGCCGGTAGATGTCCGTGATGTTGGCGAGCAGCTTCTGGTCGACGAGCGATTCGACGAGCGTGTCGCCAAGCCCTTCGATGTCCATCGCGGAACGAGACGCGAAGTAAGCGAGGCGGGCTTTGAGTTGCGCGGGGCAGGCAGGGTTGACGCATCGCAACGTAGGTAGCTCGTCAACGACTTTGACCGGCCCATCGCAACGAACACATGTTTTGCGAGCCGTTTTGCGTTGAATGACCTTGAAACCGTCGGGGCAGTCGGCGTTCTCGCACCGGAACGCAACCATCCCGGGATCCGGTCGGTCGCGTTGGGCGGGCGCGTCGCAGGCGGGGCAACGCGTCGGAACCTCGATGCGCTTGGCGGACGGGCGACGTTGGTCAAGAACCACACCCACGACCTGGGGAATGATCTCGCCCGCCTTCTCCACGATGACTGTGTCGCCGTCGTGGAGGTCGAGTCGCTCGATTTGAACGGGGTTGTGCAAGCTTGCGTTGCTGACGATCGTTCCGGCGAGCCTGACAGGGGTCAGTCTGGCGACGGGCGTGATCGCGCCGAGCTTGCCGACCTGGAAATCGACATCGAGCAAGACGCTTTGGGCTTGTTCCGCCGCGAACTTGAAGGCGATGCACCATCGTGGGTATCGAGCCGTACTCCCGAGCGATTCTCGCTGATCGAATCGGTTGATCTTGATAACCATGCCGTCCGTTTCGTACGGCAAATCGGTGCGTTTGGTCTGCCAATGTTGGACGACGTCGATGGCAGCGTCGATGTTCTCCACGAGGGTCTGGTGATGACTGACGGGGATACCCCACCGCGCGAACGCGTCGAACAGATCGGTGTGCGTATCGAACCGCAACGGCTCGATCATCCCCACGCCGTGTGCGATGAAGCTGAGACCTCTGCCGGCGATCTTTTGGGGGTCGAGTTGCTTGAGCGAGCCTGCCGTCGCGTTGCGCGGATTGGCAAAGAGGGGTTCACCGTCGGCAGCCCTCTGTTCGTTGAATCGGTGGAACGCTTCTGTCGGCCAATACACTTCGCCACGGACTTCGAGCACCTCGGGTAGGTCGTTGCTTTTGAGGCGAAGCGGTATGGCGGGGATGGTTCGGATGGTGTGCGTGACGTCATCGCCGATCGTCCCGTCGCCGCGGGTGGCGGCTTGGGTCAGCAGGCCTTTCTCGTAACGCAGGGAGACCGCCACGCCGTCGATCTTGGGATCCAAAACGTATCGATAATCACCCGTGCCAAGCCCCCGGGCAACGCGCGAGTCGAATTCGCGAAGTTGGCTTTCGTCGTAGGTGTTGTCGATGGACTGCATCGCCGCGGCGTGGCGAACGTGGACGAAGCCGTCGATGGGTTCGCCGCCGACTCGCTGGGTGGGTGAGTCAGCGGTGATGAGATCGGGGTGGGCGTCCTCTATCTCGCGCAGCCTCGCGAGCAATTGGTCGTAGTCGCGATCGGAGATGACGGGATCCGCAAGAACGTAGTAGCGGTGATCGTGCTCGCGGATTTCGGCACGCAACGTTTCGATCGTGTCACGGACGTCGTCGGGTGATCCCATGGTCGGGGATTATGCAGTACCAAAGCGCCTGCGCCGAGCGTTGTGAAAGTGGTTGATCGGAATCCGTCGCCCCATCGGCGGCGTGGCTTGGTTGTGGCGGCGGGCGTTCGGGATAGAATCTGCTCCGAGTAGTTGGTAGAGGTGACGGGCGGACGGCTTGGTCGCAACTCGCGATCGGAAATCGAGGGAGGTTAATGGCTACACGGCGGTATTTGGTCACATCGGGGTTGCCGTATTCGAACGGCCGTTTGCACGTTGGGCACATCGCCGGGGCGTATTTGCCGGCGGATATCTACGTGCGGTACCTGCGTGCGACCGGTGCGGAGGTTCGATTCATTTGCGGGAGCGATGACAACGGTGTCGCTGCCTTGAAGACGGCGCGGGAGCAGGGAAAACGCGTCGAGGACCTGACCGCGTATTACAACCAATCGCAGAAGGAAAGTTTCGAGGGGTTGGGGATCGAGTTCGACATCTTCGGCGGGACGCATCAGCCGGATTTCGTTGCGCTGCACGAGCGGATCAGTCAGGACTTGTTCTTGCGCATCCACGAGAAGGGATATTTCACGAAGCGTCGCACGCGGCAGCTTTATGATGTCGAGGCGGATCAGTTTCTTCCGGACCGGTACGTCAAGGGCAAGTGCCCGCACTGCGATTGTACGAACGCGTTCGGCGATCAGTGCGAAGGGTGCGGCCGATCGCTGGACGCGCTGGAGCTGGTCGATCCCCTGAGCACGTTGACCAACACGCCGCCGGAGACGCGCGAGACGGTGCATTGGTACCTGCGTCTGGACAAGATCGAAGATTCGCTACGAGGGTGGCTGGAGTCGAAGCGGGCAACCTGGCGGTCGAGCGTGACGAATTTTTCGCTGGGGCAGATGAACCCGACGATCGAAGCAACGTTTGAGTCGGCGGATCAGGCGACGGATATCGGAGCACGCCTGCCGAAGCACTCGTCTGAAGCTGTGGGGAACGATGCGTTGCACATCCGCATGGCGTTCGCCACGCGTAAGGCGTGCGCGGATGCGGCGGCAATGCTGGATGAGGCGGGCGTTAAGTATGAGCAAAAAGGCGGTCTGCCGGAACGGGCGATGACGCGCGATCTTTCGTGGGGCGTGCCGGTCCCGCTGGACGATCCGGACGCGAAGGGGAAGGTGCTGTACGTGTGGTTCGACGCTCCGATCGGATACGTGTCATTTACCGCCAAGCTGTGCGAACAATTGGGCGAAGGGTGGGAAGCGTACGAGCGATGGTGGAAGTCTCCCGAGTGCAAAGTGATGCACTTCATCGGGGAGGACAACACGGTGTTCCACGCCGTGATTTGGCCGGCGATGCTGATGGCGTCGCACGACAGCGGGTCGGTAGAAGGTGAACCCGGCGAGTATCAGTTGCCGGAAAACGTGGTGGCCAACTCGTTTTTGAACATTAAGTTTCCCGGTAAGGATGAGGAAAAGATCAGCAAGAGTCGCGGGACAGCCATCTGGATCGAGGACTATCTCAAGACGTTCGATCCCGATCCGTTGCGGTACTACCTGACGGCGATCGCCCCCGAAACGCAGCGCACGACGTTCGACGTCGACGATTTTATCCAGCGCAACAACGGGGAACTTCTGGCGGCGTTGGGAAACTTCTTCAACCGCACGATCACCTTCGCGCACAAGTATTTCGACGGCAAAGTGCCACCCGCCGGTCAGCGGGAAGCGGTGGACGAAGAGCAGTTGGCGCGATGTCGGATCGCGGCGGACAAAGTTTCGGCCGAGCTTGAAGCATGCCGGTTTCGCTCGGCGTTGGGCGCGATGATGCAGCTTGCGAGGGACGCTAACGGCTATTTTGACGCGACCGCGCCGTTTCGTTCGCGCAAGACAGACATGGAAGCGTGCGGACGGGCAATCAACGTTTGTCTGCAGACGACGCGGACGCTGACGACCTTGATGGGGCCTTTCCTGCCGAGGAGCGCCGAGACCTGTCGTGCCATGCTGTCGTTGGATGATTCTGCTATGGTGTGGTCATCCGCGACCGATCCGCTGGGCGACGGAACGGTCTTGGGCAAACCGACGATTCTGTTTCGGCGGTTGGATGCGGTGGAACTGTTCGGGGAGTAGGCGCATGCCAGATGACGGCGGTCAGTTTCGATCAACCATTGACGTGATGCATGCGCACACGTCCTGTCGACGATTCACGGAAGAGCCGGTGTCCGACGACGTGCTCGAAACGCTGATCGAAGCGGGCACGCGTGCGTCCACATCGAGCAACATGCAGGCGTACACCATCATTTCGATCGACGACAGCACGCTGAAACGTGATTTGGCCAAGCTCTGTGCGGATCAAGAGCAGATTCACAAGTCGAAAGCATTTCTTGTGTTCTGCGCGGATTTGCATCGGTTGAAATTGTGCGCCCGGATGCACGGTGCGGAGGACGTCGACTACGGCGTGACCGAGGGGCTGGTGCTGTCGCTGGTGGACACCGCGCTGGTGATGGAAAACGTCGCCGTCGCGGCGGAATCCCTCGGACTGGGGATTTGCATGATCGGGGCGATGCGAAATAACCCTTCTGAGGTGAAAGAGCTATTGTTCTTGCCGAAGCACGTCTTCGCCATCGCGGGGATGTGTATCGGTTGGCCCGCCGATCGCAGTGAACCCAAACCCCGCTTGCCGTTGGACGCGATATGGCATCACAATCGCTACCGAAGCGACAGCGAGATCCTGTCTCTTATCGAAGCATACGACGGGATCATGTCGGCGTTTTACGAACGTGAAGGGATGCACACGGTCGATTCACGCTGGACTGCGGTCATGAGCAAACGGATCGGCGGTGTGGCGAAGCGGATCGACGTCGGACGTGTGCTTCGCGAACAAGGGTTTGACACGCGCTGTGATTGATTGTCGTGCGATTTCGGTTTGAATCGCGACCAGCGTCAAGTCCGACCATGCACGGGCCTCCCAACGTCGACGTGACCTTGCAACCAGCAACGCGACGCGGCAATCGATCCCGTAACCGAGCTGTCTGGTACCGCGCCCTCCCCGTCATGCCCGCGAGACGCGACCGGTGGCCGTGTCACTTCTGAGCCTAAATTGTCTGAAGTTGTCGCGTCCCCGTTGCATCGCATATTGCGGTCTCGTAGACTCGCAACGCGTCGAGGCGGGCAAATTCGACGTCAGCGGTGTGCGAGCCGGTCCGGGGGCACCGCGTTTTATTCGCGTTCATTGTGTCGGTGTTGATTGGTAAGCTTCGGGTGCTGACGGCGCGCGGTGTAGCTTGTCGATGGCCTCGAAGAATTCGTTAATCGGTCCGGGTGAAGACACTGTTTTTGAGAAAGGGAATGGAACCATGCGTTTTCGAGTAATGATGTACGGGACCGTATTTGCCGGGGCCGTTGCGTTTGTGGTAAGTCCGGCGATGGGTCAGGAAGAAAAGCACGCCGATCATGGCGACAAGCACGGCGCCCACGATGGGCAAGAAGGTCACGGCGAGCAGGCTGGCGGTGACGATGCCGCGATGACGGCAGAGTTCATGAAGTTGACCTCCCCTGGTGAACACCACAAGAAACTTCAGCCGTTCGTGGGCTCGTGGAAGACCGTCACGAAGTGGCGGATGGCGGAGGAATCGCCGTGGATGACGTCCGAGGGGGCAAGCATCTTCAAGTGGGTGCTTGGGGGGCGTTTCTTGGTGGAGAACATCACCGGGCAAGCAATGGGGATGCCTTTTCAGGGTTTGAGCCACGTCGGATACGACAACTTTCGCAAAGAGTACGTCGGGACGTGGATGGATAGTCTCGGAACGGCTGTGATAACGTATCGCGGGTCGGCGGACGCCTCCGGGAAGGTGTTCACCTATCGCGGCACGATGGATGAGCCGATGACGGGCAAGAAAGACGTGCCGTACAAGATTGTGAACCGGGTCGTCAATGAGAACAAGGTTGTGATGGAAATGTGGATGCCCGGGCCCGACGGAAAAGAGTTCCAGAACATGGAGATCGCCTACACGCGACAATAGCGTGACCGATTGATACGCTGTTCTTTAGCGGGCCGGCCGCGCAGGGTTTGACGTGAACTCTGCCCGATCGGCTCGTTTTTTTTTGCGGTTGCCGGGGAAGCAGGAAGGTCTTGTATCAGATGAATGCGACGATCTGGAACATTCGACGTTGGCGAGCACGCGGTTGGTGTTGCGTAGCTGCGAGTGTGGTGGCGACGGTACCGTGCGGCTGCGCATCGCCAAACCGCGAAGGAACGTTAGCGCGCTACGAAGCGATGCGTGCAAAAGTCTATAGCCGCGTCGAGCAGCAGTTTGAGAAGGCCGTATTCTACAAGCCGTCGGAAGCAGCCAAGGACAGCGAGTGGGGAGAATTGCTGCCGCTGATCGTTCAGGAAGTGACCGACGCCGATCATGCTGGCGGTCCGAGATTCGGTGCGTTGCGGCAGGATCTGAGCGGCCGCTATTGGCTCGATGTCGGCGCGCCGACGGTGTACGTGGATGACTCGTCAGAAAGCGGCGCGGGCGGGTTGGTCCGATGGATGTGGGTGTACGAACGTTCCGGAAGTAATCGCGAACCAGTCCAGACGTTCGTTCGAGGTGTTTGGATGATGTTGAGCGATGACGGGTACCCTGCCGTCTGGGGCGTGTCAGGAAACGGCGATGGGTCAAACATCTTGTATGTGGCGGAGTCGTTGGAAGCGAAGGCAGTCGCCGCGTTCGGCAGGCCGCTACCGGGGAGGCGGTTCGCTGTTGAGCGTTCGATCGAAGATTGCCCGCGCGATGTGGTGGCTCGGGTGCTGTCCGATGGGCCCGTGCCAATGGGGCCTTTTGTGTACCTGTCGTCGCGGGATGCTGAGGTGACCACGCTGCTCTGCCGTTGTATGCCCTCGCAGGTGGAGTCGTTCGTCGAGTCCGTCTATTACGACGTCTTGCCGCTCGCGGACTTGCAGGATGTCGGTCTCGTCAACAATCCTCCGTTCGCCACGATTGGGGCCAACACCGACGGGCAGCCGACTACCTATCACGAGCTTCTGCGGACGCACTTGCGTCTGCCGAACGGCGGCTGATGTGCAACATGGCAAGCCTCGGTTAACGCCCGACGGTTCGACGTGAACGTTTGGCGACACCGGTACGCGCCCCAGACAAAGGCTCCGATCGACGTCATGTCAGTACGTCGCGCATGGTGTACCGCCCAGGGGGTTTGTTGTGGATCCAGGCAGCCGCGTGAAGCGCTCCGCGCGATAACGCGGTGCGCGAATGGGCTGTGTGTCGTAGCGTAACGGTTTCATCATCGGTGGCGAAGTGCACTTCGTGTTGGCCTGCGAGCGCGCCCATGCGTACCGCGTGGATGGCAATCTCGCCGTCCGGTCGAGGGCCTGTGTGGCCGTCGCGTCCGTGGATGACTCGTCGGTCCGCGCTGCGATCGGTTGCGTTGACGATGGCGTCCGCAAGGGTAATGGCCGTACCGCTCGGTGCGTCGACCTTGTTTCGGTGATGGTGTTCGATGATCTCGATATCCACGTCGCCGAGTTGTTTGGCAACGGTAGCCACCAATTTGACGAGTAGGTTAATGCCGAGGCTGAAGTTGGATGCCTGAAGGATGGCGGTGCGGGTCGCCGCTTGGGCAATGCGGTCGAGTTCGGCGTCGTCGTAGCCTGTCGGGCCGACGATCATCGGCGTACCAGTGCGGCTGCAGTGGTCGAGGTATTGCATCGTGCCGGCGGGCGTGGAGAAGTCGACGAGCACGTCGCACGCGGCGGTAAGTTCATCCTTAAGCACCACGGTGGAGTCGCCCACGCAAAGCGTTCGACCACAATCCGGATCCGCAGCGGTCGTGATAGCCGCGACGAGTTCGAAGCGGTCATCATCGGCAAGTAGCCGGATGATGTCGGTCCCCATGCGTCCGTTAGCGCCGACGAGCGCGAGCCTGATCATTGGCGATGTCTCCCGATTGCGGCCGACGTTGCGAGTTGATGCGTCCAGTGGGCACGAGTCAGTACGAGTGTACCGCATCGCATCGCCGGCGACGAACGGTCGGCGAGTACAGCGTCCGAAGAAGCGGGCACGCTACCGGTTGGCGCGTTGATGGTCGGTGGCCTGTTCGAGAATGCGACGTTCCTTGGGCGAGAGAGACTCGAGCCCGCTGTGGTGCACTTTCTCAAGAATGCGATCGACTTCGCGGCGAAGTTCTTCACGACGGTCAGCCTCTTTTTGAGCTCGCGCCATCTCCCTACGAGCCCGCCATCGCTGCAAGAAGGAGGGTTTCGCTTCGCGCGTCTCGTTCTTGCCGTCGAGCGACGTATAGCCGCCGGAAAAGTCGTATCCGAATTCGTTGGTCGCGTCGTAAACGCCGGCTTTGAGCATTTGGCGTTGCTGCCAACAGGTGAAATATCCAAAAAACGCGATCGCGAAGAACATCATCTGTTGCGAGAAGATTCCGATTACGCCGATCACAACCGCCCCGACCATACCGATGCCCGTAGCCATTTCGGTGGCCGGGCGAAACCCCTTCCGAAACCACAGCACGCATTGCAGGATTCGTCCACCGTCAAACGGAAAAACCGGAGCAAGGTTGAACAGCAGGATGATGTAGTTGAGCGTGAAGAACACGACGAGCCAGTATTGCACTTCGGACGCAACGGGCAATCGAGTCTCGAAAGGCGTGAAAGGGTTGAACGGCACCGATCCAGCGGTCCCGGTCCATGCGATGAGAACAGCCGCCGTAAGGATCAGGAAGATGACGTTGACCAGCGGTCCCGCGACAACGGTGATGAGGTGGGCGCGCGGCGTGTGAGGAGGATTGGTGAACGCCAACCCGCCGAGAGGCCATAGGAGGATTTCGTCCGCCTCGCCGCCGGAGAACCGAGCACCGAAACAGTGGCCGAATTCGTGGACCAGCACGATGAAAAACAACATCGCCATCTGCCCCACGCCGTAGACACATCCCATCCACCCGCCGCCGTCACGCACGCTGTTGGCGACCAGAACAAGCCCCCCCAGAACGAACAGCAGGTGTACGCGAATATCGATTCGGAAGAGTCGTCCGACGAAGAAGGACCAGTTGATCGGGTTGTCGAGTTTGCTGGGCAACAGGCCTTGCTCCGCGCGTGTCTTGCCACGACCGTGATCGAAGCGGTCAGTGCGTTTCTTGTAATCGTTGGGTTGCTTCTGCCAGAGCGCGACGTTCGCCGTCGGTGAGCGACGCGATGCCAGTCGCACGAACCTTCGCGAGGATTCGGTCAACGAGGACGGCGTCCTCCTGTCGTCTTCGAACTCGATCCCGGAAACTTCCGACCGGCTTTGAACGCGCCGGACGGGTCACCGATAGCGGGGGTTGGGCCAACGCGGACCGCCCTCGGCGGGACCACCAACGATCGCCCTTGAGCGCGAACCACACGCCGAAGGCCATGCCGGCAATGTGGCAAGCGTCACCGCCAGCGTTGTTTCCGGCCCTGAAGACGTTCATGATGTACCAGCCGGCGAAAACAGCAGCGACGACACGGATTTTGACGGGGAAAAGGAAGTAGATGTAAACCTTGGCGTGCGGAAACATGATGGCTGCGGCACCCAGCAAGCCCAGAACGCACCCGGAAGCCCCGGCGGCAAGCCCCGGCTCGAGCCATCCGACCATAACCAACAACATGTAGAAAAGGCTGCCGAGGATGCCCGCGATGGAGTAAACGGCGAAGAACTTCTTGGGTCCCCAAACCTGTTCAAGGGGACGCCCCAAAAAATAGAGGCCTAGCATGTTGGCAAAGATGTGCCCGAAGTTCCAGTGAAGGTAGTCGCTGGTCACGAGTCGCCAGATTTGCCCGCCCAAGACGTGCTCAACGGTCATGACGCCGAATTGAAAGAAGGGACTCGCGGCGATCGGGCGGCCGTTTCCCGCAGTGACCGAACACAGCACGTAAACTGCGACGTTCACCCAAATGAGCGTGGTGGCGACGGAGCGCGGAGCGAACGAGCCGCCGAAAAGCCCCCCCGCGGACACCGGGCGGGCATACTGTGGCCCTTTTGCGTAGTCTCGGTCCTGCCAGCTCACAATCAGAATTCCCTTCGTAGGAAGTACGCTCCAAGCGCGGCGATGGTTTTGCCGTCTCGGATGCTGCCGTCGCAAATGCACTCTCGGGCGCGTTGTTGACCGACGATCTCGACGCGGATTTCTTCGCCCGGCTGAAGCCGTTGATGCGTACGGGTCAGGTTCGTGGCAACGAAGCAGTGTATCCGCTCCGTGCAGAACCCTGGTGTCGAAAAGAACTGAAGAAACGGTTCAATCGTACTGGATACGTAGCCGGTTTCCTCTTCGAGCTCACGTGCGGCAGCCGCGGCTGGTCGCTCCGGCGGTTCAAGTGTGCCGGCAGGCAGTTCGAGCAATTCCTCGCCGACGGCCCGGCGGTGATTGCGGATCATGACGATCGAGCCGTCGCCGAGCACCGGGAGGATCACGACCGCCCCGGGGTGGACGACAATATCGCGCACGATGGGGCTGCCACCGGCGGTGTGGTCGGTGCGGCGAATCACTTCGAAGACGGTCGCCAAGACGCGTTTTTCGGGGTCGGCGTTGTCGGTTGGTGGCAGCGTGGGCACAGGTTGCAAGTTCCGAAGGTTGACGAATTCAGGAATCAACCCATTATAGAACCTCATTTTGGTGACCGCAATCCAACGTGATGGTGCGGTGCGAA
The DNA here is from genome assembly GCA_964416845.1 of uncultured Phycisphaeraceae bacterium. Lineage (GTDB taxonomy): Bacteria > Planctomycetota > Phycisphaerae > UBA1845 > UBA1845 > CAYQFV01. Next base: position 18,157 of record CAYQFV010000024.1, read on the forward strand.
AGTACAAACGTACTCCTACAGGATATTATGAGCCGGTTTTCCAGCCGCAACGTCGAAGACTACCTTTATGCACAAACAGCGAGTCGTTCTATTGGGTTCCACCGGTTCCATCGGTCAAAACAGCCTTGAGGTTCTTGCCGAGATGCGCGATCAGTTTCGCGTGGTGGGTTTGGCAGGCCATTCACGGTGGAAAGAGATGGCAGATCAGGTCATGGTATGGGGGCCGGAATTGGTCGCCATGGCGAATGAGGAGGCCGGCGCGTCGCTGGCGTCCGCAACCGCAGGGCACACCCGGGTTTTGACGGGCGTGGATGCCATGTATGAAATGGTGGATACGCTGGATTTCGATTGCGTGATTATCGGCGTCGTGGGGCTGGCAGCGTTGCGGGCAACGATTCGCGCCGTCGAACGCGGCAAACGCGTGGCGATCGCGAACAAAGAAGCCCTGGTGGTCGCAGGGTCAATTCTGTCACCCCTGGCAGCCGAAACCGGAGCAGAGCTGATCCCGGTCGACAGCGAGCATTCTGCGGTGTTTCAAGCGATGCACGCCGGCCGCGCATGTGACGTGAAACGAGTCGTATTGACTTCCTCGGGCGGACCGTTTCGGACGTGGACCGAGGAGAATATGGCCGCAGCATCGGTAGATGAGGCGTTGAGGCATCCGGTGTGGCGAATGGGACCCAAAATATCGATCGATTCAGCTACAATGATGAACAAAGCGCTGGAAATCGTTGAGGCGCGCTGGCTGTTCGGGCTGTGTCACGATCAGATCGAGGTGGTCATTCACCCCGAATCTGTCGTTCATTCGCTCGTGGAGTTTTTCGATGGTTCCATGGTGGCCCAGCTTGGCACGCCCGATATGCGAACTCCGATCCAATACGCGTTAACATACCCCGCCCGACTCCGCTGCCCTTCCCAGTCGTTGGAATTGACTGAGATCGGGCAACTGAACTTCTTTCCTCCGGACGAGGATCGGTTTCCGGCGCTGCGGCTGGGGCACGAGGTGGCTGGTCGCGGCGGAACAGCGGGAGCGGTGTTGAACGCCGCGAACGAGGCAGCGGTCCAGATGTTTCTAGATGGTGCGATGGCATTCGGCGAGATCACTCCCTGTGTGGAACAGGTCCTCGAGCGTCACGAGTGGCAAGACGAGCCGACGCTGGATGACCTGACTCGAGCGGACGCCTGGGCGCGCGATGAGGTACTTCGATGCACAACGTGTTAACCAACGAAATGACAGGGCTCCTGGCGGCGAACGCACTGTTGTCGGTGTGGTCCGCGCTTTGGCCATACGTGGTGATTTTCGCCGGATTCAGCTCGGTGATTTTCGTTCACGAGCTAGGCCACTTCATGGCGGCCAAGTGGGCTGGAGTCAAGGTCGAACGCTTCGCCATCGGATTCTTCAAGGAAGTGATCGGATTCACATGGGGGGAAACGCGGTACTCATTCAACATTCTCCCGCTCGGCGGATACGTGAAGATGCTCGGGCAGGAAGACTTCGACGACAAGTCGAACGAACTGCGTTTCAAAGACGACCCACGGTCGTTTGTGAACATACCCGTCGGTAAGCGAATGGTGATCGTGTCGGCGGGGGTCGTGATGAACCTCATCTTCGCCGCGCTGATGTTCGTTGTGGTGTTCATGAAGGGCGTGGAGGAGCCGGTGACGACCATCGGACAGGTTCTTCCGGAATCGCCCGCCGCCCGCGCCGGGCTCATGCCGGGCGATAAAGTCCTGCGCATCGCCGGGCACGAGATTCGCGAGTATCAGGAGATCCGCTACGCCATCGTTCTGGCGGACCCGCACACCCCGGTCGAATTCGAGGTCGAGCGCAGAGGGAAGGTCGTACCGGTCACGATTTCTCCCGAACCGGATCAACAGCAGAACCTCCTCCACGTGGGCATCATGCCCGCGACAACCAACAAAGTGGTCGCGGTCGTGGAGGATTCAAGCACGAACAACGCCTCGTTGGTTCACCCCGGTGATCGAATCATCGCGATCGAAGGTCGGCCGCTTTCGGAAGAGGAATTGGCCGGTGGTCTCGAGCAGCGCCTTCGTTCTGCTAGCGGTGCGCCGGTGCGCGTAACCGTCGAGCGTCCCGACCCGGACAACCCAGACGCTCCCCCGAAAAAGGTCGACTGCGTGGTCAACAACATGATGATCATCGACCCCAGCGACCCGCTCGACAACGACACCCGCAACGTCTTAGGCCTCCTTCCGCTGGTTCGGGTGACGGGTGTCGATCCCAAAGGTCGTGCATCCGTCGCGGGATTGCAAGAAAACGATGTCATCCTTCGCTGGGGTGAGTACGAGTATCCGACACAAAAACAAATCACCGACTCGATCAACAAAAGCATCGTGCCATTGGACCCGGATCGCTCCGCGTCGTGGCGAACGCGGCTTTATGACGCCTGGACATGGAACCCGGAAAAATCGATACCCGTTCTGGTCGCACGAGTTGGCGAACCGAAACCCTTGTGGCGAGAGTATCGTGCAAAGGCGGGCAAGAAAGGGCGACCGGCCAACACCGGATTTCGAGTAAATGCGATCGCCAACAACAACCTTCGCATCTCGGGTGTGCTGGAGACGCTGCACGGGCGGGCCACCCCGGCAGCCGTCGCCGGGATCGAAAAAGGGGCGGTCATCGACGAGATCAATGGTCAACCCGTTGCGAATTGGCACGCCCTTGCCGAGACGTTTCGTGTCGCCGCCGGCCAAGACGTGTCGCTCAAGTATTCCAAGCCGGACGGGTCGCAAGTGACCACGACATTCCACGTTCCGCAGTGCTTGCGAACGACGATGCATCTCTCGACGCTGTCAAACATCGTGTCGATCGACAACCAGCGATTCGTCACCATTCAAGGGCGGACCCGGCGCGCGAAGATTTCCGCGGGGTATTCGTTCGGGTTGTACAAGATTCTCCGTCAACGGTTGGACGACAACGACGGGCAGCCAACGACGGTGACCGTGCGCTATCAGGAGACTCCCTACGCAGAGGAGCAAGAATCGCTGGTCACAATATCCGAGGACACGATTGACCCGTGGCTGGGTCGAATCCGCTATCACCCGATGGTGTTCATGGATCTTGAACTGCAAACGCTCAAGGCGTCCGGACCGTGGGACGCGCTGATGATGGGCGCGAAGAAGACCGGCTATTTCGTCCTTCAGGTGTACACGATGATGGAACGCATGATCGTGTCACGCAGCGTCGGCGTGGAGAACATGGCCGGCCCGGTCGGCATCGTGAAAATGGGCAGCGAAGTCGCCCGTGTAGGGTTTCACCGCCTGCTGTTCTTCTTGGCAATCATCTCGGCGAATCTAGCCGTCATCAACTTCCTGCCGCTGCCGATCATGGACGGCGGGTTGATGGTGTTCTTGCTGGTGGAGAAGATCAAAGGATCGCCCGTCAGCCTGAAGGTTCAGGTCGTCACCCAGGTGATCGGAATGTTCTTGATCGGGGCGGCGTTTCTATTCGTCACCTTCAACGACGTGATCCGGCTCGCGGGGTAGCAATCCGCCGTCCGTGCAATTCGATACAACATTACACGGCATGACACAATCGCCGTCGCGGGAAGAAACGCGGCGGCGATTGTTCGTTGTGATGCACGACTGCACGCCCGGCTCGTCAGATCTGGGCCGTCGCAGCATCGGAACTTGCCCGGTGGTTGTGTCGGGTGTCCAGACTGAAGCAGCCTGCTCCCGAGACGAAGAGCGATGCACATGCGGCTGCCAGCAGCAAGATCGTTGCCCCGCTGGACTGAAACAACTGGGTCGCCAACCCGACCGAGCGATCGCTAGCCAGTTCCACCGCCGCAGGAGCAACCGGAGCAACTTGGCTGATGGCTTCCTGAGCGGTCGCCGAGACGACATCCGGTGCAGCGCCTGCCATGCCAGCGTACACGCAATAGCCAACGCCGGAAAGCACGACGAGGGAAGTCAACCGGGTGAAGAACCCCAGCACGAGCAGGCCACCGACGGCCATCTGCGCTCCGCCGAGTACCGTTTCCCAATTGGCTGTGAGCGAAATGCCTTGGGCATCGGCGAGCAGCGATTGGCCTGTCTCTGCGCCGAAGAGGCCAGAGAGCTGGCCAAATCCGTTGTAGATTAGAATAGCAGCGACTCCCGATCGTAGAACGAGCGGAGCGAGTCGAAGCAACCGGTCCGATGGTGCTGTTTGGATCATGATGACCTCCTAGCCCGACATGGCGGGAACCCGTATATTGACGTACGGTTCATTGTACACGCGTATCGTTTGCGTGGGTGTTACAAAACCTGGCGATGATTCGCATCGCCGCGTTGCCCGCGACAACCGGACGAACGCGGCGACGTCGCAACGCACCGCTCACAAATGGAGATTCGCGATCGGCGGCGGAATATTCGAGAGGGTTGCGGAACGATGCTGGTGATCGTCGAATTGGACGGGCCTGTGATTGAGGTCGAGCCGGCGTATTGGGCTGCCTACAGCGTTGGCGTGAACTCGACCGGGTTGGCGAGGACGGATCGCCGAACGTATTGGCGATCGGTTCGCAAGGGCGAGCCCGACGAAAAGACGATCCTGGGAGCCAAACCGCGTCACGTCGCCAAGTATCGCGCCAGTTTCGAGGACGCGATCGAATCGGACGCATGTTTGGACCAATCTCGAGGGCAGTTGGACGTCGCGCAGGCGTTGCGCCGACTGGGACTGCGGGCGCGGTGTCTGGGTGTGGCGCGTACGCGGAATAAAGCCGCCCGGTTGCGCGTTCTGGAACGCGAAGGGCTTGCTAAGATGTTTGATGATGTCGTTGCGCTGTCGGATTCGCTCGACGAGCGGTCGACGGAGCTTCGATCACTGATCGGTGGTGCTCATCGTGTCGTTGTGGCTGCCTCGGGTGTTGACGTCGCACGTGCTGCGTCGGTGGCGGAGATGTTCGTGGTCGGCGTGGCGAACGGCTGCTGCACCGGACGGCGACTGATGCAGATGGGTACGCAGATTTCGTATGCCGATCTGGACGAGTTCGCGGAGGACATCGAAACCGGATGCGAGCGGTTGGTGAAGCTCGGTTTGCGACAGGAACGATAAGCAAGTCGCTGGTCGCGCTGGAAGTGTTGGGGCTGTCGCGATGTCCATCACAAAGCAACACGACTGTCGTCAGTCGTGTTGGTTGACGACGATTCGGCGGTTTGGCGTGTTGGTTGAGTTGAGTTGAAGCGTAAGCGGCGCGGAGGCACTCGATATGGGTCCGTTTTGGGGCGTGGCGGTCATGCTGGTCGCGTTGGGTCAGCCTGCGGGCGAGAAGCCGGCTGCAAGCACGATTTCGACCAAGGTCGAGTTGAAGCAGATCGAGTCTGCGGTCGTCGCGTATGTGGAGCACGACGGGCCTGAGTGGGCGGTCGGAAAGGTGTTCGACCGCATCGACGCAGTGATGACTCAAACTGCTCAGGAAGGGCCAATGTTTTGCGAGTATCCGAGCGACGCGAAGCAAGCCCAACCGCGCGGAACAACAATCGTGGCGGGATTCTTCATCGACGGGGTTGTGTCGTTGCCGGACGGGTTCCGCCAGCGACGCGTACCCGAGCATTCCGCCGCCGTGCTGACGGTTAGCGTGCGGTACGGCATGACATCGCCGTTCCATACCGAACTGCGTCGATGGGCTTCCGCGAACGGGTACACGCCGGCAGGCGGCGTTGTGGAGGTGTATCCGCAACGCTCGGGCGGCCAATCGGTGATCGAAATTCGACTACCAGTGGTCTCGGCCGATCAAACCGTGCCCGCCCCCGAAAGAGTGACAGAATCGTTCGAGACGCTGGCAGCAGCCGGGCGGTTTGCTGACGCGGCGGTGTCGGTGATTCCGGAGTGGGTGTTGTCGACCAGCGAGCATCGAAAATGGGTATTGGATGTGGCTGATCGTCTTCGAGCAATTCGATCGGTCGTCGATAAGAAGTACGCAACCGGCAAAGAGCCTGTCCTGAACTTGGTATCGCCGATTCTCAAACGCGTCGGACGGCTGTCGTTGGGCGACACGGCAGAAACTGCCGCCGTCGCGCGTGACGTATCGTTCTCAGCGCGGAACGCGTCGTCGATAAAGGCGAAAGTTCTCCGGGACCTGGATCGAATTATGGTGGGGACACATCTTCGGACATTGGAGAGTCAAGACGTGTTCGACCAGCTCGTGTCGGTGTTGGGGACGGTCCGGTTGGTCTTGCGCCCCGTTCCCGCTACGGTTGAACGTTCCGGGGCAGGCGAGGGCGGCGGGGATGCGGATGGCCGAAGCCGATAGCCGAGAATCAAACCGGCGGATGGTGTGCCCAGATGCCCGTGACACAACGAATAGCGACGACGAGTCGCGAAGTATTAACAGTGGGGAGTGAAACATGAAGGCACGTGTGTGCTTGTATCTGGCGATGTCGATTGGCGTGGGGATCAGTCTTGCAGGTTGTGCTCCGCGGCGAGAGTTTCGGCTGAAAGACGTCGACGGTAAGGACGTGTCGCTGGCCGATTACCGCGGCAAAACGGTGTTGCTGTCGTTCTGGGCGGTCGGGTGACCAGGCTGCTGTGCGGAGGTTCCGCACTTGGCTGGTTTGTACAACAAGTATCGTGACAAGGGTTTCACTGTTGTCGCGGTCAACGCCTGGGATGACGAGGATGCCAAGACGGTGAAGCGATTCGCTCGCAAGAACAAACTGGGCTACCCGATTCTGCTCGGCGGCGGTTCGGCGGCGAGCAACTGGGGTGTCCGCGCCATTCCGGAAAACTTCCTGATCGACCAAAACGGGAAGTTGGTCAAGAAGATCGGCGAGATCACCAAGAGCAGCCTCCCGAAGGTCGAAAAATCTATCGAATCCTTGCTCGCGAAACGACCCTGACGGCGAGTCGGTTGGGCGGTGGCGGTGGCGGGCAGACTTCTCGCTCGCCGTGAACCGCCCGGTGTGCGGGGACAATTGCAGCAGCCATTGTTTTGGTTCACCGCGATGAATTCAACTCCTGAGGCGAGTCCGCCGACATAACGGTGCGACGCAAGAGGTCGCTTGGTGCGCGCGCCGAGACGGTGTGCTCCGGGCGCGTCGTCGCGGCGTGGATGCGGGCTCGATGAACACCAAACTCGTCCGAACGGTGATCTATCCACTGCAAGAACGGTTGCTGGGGCGCGACACGTTCAGCCTGCTCGATCGTCTCGAAGAGACGCAGTGGAATTCTGCCAACCAAATGCGCGCGATGCAGGCAGAGAAGCTCTCGCGATTGCTTCGCCACGCGGAGCGCGAGTGCCCGTACTATACGAATTTGTTCGTGACGCGCGGGTTGGACGTTAAGCGTGGCGACCCTTTCGAGATACTCGCCGGCATGCCCTTGCTGGACAAGGCCACGATTCGCCACAATCTCTCAGATTTGACCGCTCGGCGAGTTCGGGGCGGTATCCGCGTCATGACGACCGGCGGCTCGACCGGCGAGCCGCTTCGTTTTCACGTCGACCGTACCCGCGAAGCGTTCGACAAAGCCGCTCGAATGCGAAGCCATCGCTGGTTCGGCGTCGAGCCGGGCGACCGGGAGGTGTACCTGTGGGGAGCGCCGGTGAAGCACCGCCGACAGGATCGAATGCGCGCCTGCAGGGATTGGCTCTTCAACGACATGTTGCTGAGCGCCTTCGATCTGTCGCCGCAGCGCACGCGGACCTACGTGCGTAAAATGCTGGCATTCCAGCCGGTGTGCATATTTGGCTATCCGAGCAGTCTCGCGCGCTTGTGCAGGTTTGCGCGTGACGAGGGGCTGACGTTCCACGCGCCGACTCTCAAGGCAGTGTTCGTCACCGGAGAAGTACTCGACGAGGGACAACGACGCGAGATTGAATCGTTCTTCGGCGTACCCGTAGCGGACGGATACGGAGGGCGCGACTCTGGTTTTTGCGCCCACGAGTGCCCGCACGGTCAGATGCACGTCACGAGCGAGCACATCGTGATGGAAATCGTCGACGAGGACGGGTGTCCGCTGCCCACCGGGCGATGTGGCGAGATCGTCATCACGAATCTCGACAACCGCGCGCTGCCGTTCATCCGATACCGAACGGGCGACGTGGGCATGCTGACCGAAGCAGCGTGTCCTTGCAGACGAGCATCGCAAATCATTGCGACGATTCGTGGCAGGCAGACGGATCATCTGGTGGCCACCGACGGCAGTTTGAGACATGCGTTGTCGCTGATCTACGTTCTGCGCGAGATGCGCGAGATCAAGCAGTTCCAGGTTCACCAGCAGCGTGACCGTTCGATCGACCTCATGGTCGTCATGGAAGAATCGCCGTCCGGTCGAACGAAGACGCGACTGTCGCAGGGCGTTCGCGACTGCTTGGGCGATTCGTTGGACACACGCCTCCACATCGTCGATCGCATCGACGAACAGCCGTCGGGCAAGTTTCGACACGTCATTTCCGACGCACTCCCTGTTTGATTGACCGCTTGGGCGGTGATCGGGCAACAGATCTACGCGTGAACGATCGTGCCGACGTGCTCTCCCGCGAGCGCCGGCCCGAGGAGTTCCGGATTCAATCCATTGATGATCTGAAATCGCTTGACCAGACGTGTCGTACCGAGCAAATCGAGCATGATGCGATCGAACGGTAGCGTCGTGAGATTCCGCTCGGCAAGATCCGCCACTTGGATTTCAGGAATGAAGTCGGCATCGGGGTTCTGCTTGGGATCGGCGTCGTAGAGACCGTCGACATCCTTGACCAGCGTCAGTGTGGAACAACCGAAGCAGTCAGCCAGCAGCAGCGCCCCCGCGTCGGAACGGTGCGGCGGGATTCGCCCGATACCCGGCGGATGTTCCCAGAGACTGTAAGGCGGATCGCCGTTGAAAATGACGCCCGGGACGGACCGTATGAACAGCGGCAGCAGGTGTCCGAACAATTCGGGCGGGACCGCGATAATGCCGTGCGGCGCAAGCAGCGTGCCAAGGATGTGAGCGTTGCCGAGCCCATCGGCGAGGGCGAGCTGCGCAAGCACGCCGGTCGGCAGACCTAGATCAATGCCGATGGAATACACGTGACGACTGCGCACACCGCCCCCGGTGGAGATGATGAGACGGCGGTCTGCGATGACCCTTGCGATAGACTCGACCAGCGGTATGACCGAACGTCTGCCGCCGTCGATGATCGAGCGGCCGCCGATTTTCACGACGTGGGCATCGGGCAACATACGCACGACCGGTACGTCTGTGGCGGACATGACCGACTTGTCGAGCAGGCTTTCGCGCATGAGCATGGATTGCACATGATGTCGTGCGTCGCTGTCTTCGGCAGTGTTGGGCGTGTTGGGATCGTTGGGTGGCATCGTGTCTCGTCGTTTGGAAGGTTTCGTGGTCAATCGTCCGCCGTGATAATCGTGCCGACGGATTCGCCGTTCAATGCTCGCGTAAGGTTGCCGGGTTTCAGGCCGTTGATGATCTGGATTCTTCGAGTGTGGTGGGCGGTCTGCATCAGATCGAGCACCGAACGCTCGACCACCACGTCGTTAAGATCCATCTCGACGAGCTCAGCCACCGTGACCTTCGGTATGAACTTCGCGTTCTTGTCCTTCTTGGGATCGGCGGTGTACAGCCCATCCTCGTCCTTGACGTAGATCATCGACCTCGTGCCGAACACCTCGCTGACAAGGTACGCCCCGGTGTCGGTGCGATGCGGCGGGATCCTTCCAACTTTCGGCGTCGGCTGCCAGAACAGGTACGGAGGCATGCCAAAGAAGATGACAGCCCGTCGTTCGCACAGGTAGAGCGGCAACTGCGGGAACTGCACAGGCTCGATGAACGGGATGCCGTGTTTGGCGAGCAGGTAGTGAAGCATGCGGGCGTTTTGCATGCTGACGAACGTGCCGAGTACGCTCAACACGCCGGTAGGCAGGCCAAGATCGAGACCGACGCTGTACGCATGCCGCGCACGAGTGCCCGCCCCGGTTCCGATAATCATCTGGTGATGGGGAAGGTTTTCGACAACTTCGTCGAGAAAGGGAAAGACCGCCTTTCGTCCCCGATCGATCATGCTTTGGCCGCCGACCTTGACGACGTTGGCTTCCGGCAGGATTTGAACGGGCGGCGCGTCGCCGGTGGCGCGCATCAGCACTTCGTCGGTCAGTGACCCCTCGACGAGCTTCGCCCCAAGTTCGGTGAGTACGTTATCAGACATTCTGCGTCATCCGTAATGGTATCATCGTGCGAACGATGCTCCTGTAATCATAAAGGCCTCCACTGCCTCAAGCTCTTGTCGAGAGTCGCCGAATTCTTGCGACGCCCAGTTTTCCAATTCAGCCAAGACACTCTCGCGCACGTCGTCCGACAGCGACATGCCGCCGAGTTCGGGCTTGTTCCGCCAAGCGCGAAGCACGTCGGCAGGCTGACTCGTGATCGACCATCGAGCAGCCTCTACGGGTGCGATGGGCGTTGCACCAGCAGCAATCCACTCGTCAAGACGCTCGCGCGTACCGGATCGTCCGTCGGGGGGCGTCAGACCTCGATCGGTCAGCGCGACGTGCAGTCGATCGCGGAGTCGTTCCTTGAATCCCTCGGAGTCTCGCTGCGTGCGACCAATCAGCAGATGAAAACAATCGGCTGCGACACGCGACAATTCGGCGACCAGACGGTGCGGGTCGAGAAGGTGTAGCGCACGCGAGGCGAAGACGCACCGAACGCAACCGTCGGCGATCGGCCAGCGACCGTCGCAGTCAGCGACGACGAGAAGCCGGTCTCGTCCCGCCGCATAGTTTCGCACAAATCCGCGGAGCATCTGCTCGGACGCGTCGATCGCGACGTATCGCATGGACGCACCTGCCAGATGGTGGCCAATTTCGCCGGTCCCCGCGCCGATCTCAACCAACACATCCTCCGATCCAGGCCGAACGATTTCGAGAACCGCGCCTGCGATCTGGGCGGCTACCCGGTCGCCGAAACCCGCACGGGTGTCGAAGTCCCGCGCGCCGGCGGCGAACTCCCTGCGGTGTTGCCTATTCGATTTCTGTGTTGTGGATCGGTTCATGAGCGACTGCATTGTGCGCGACCGGTCGAAAATCTTCAACGGTGGGCAGGGGTGGCGTCGCGGGGCGAGACGCCTACAATGCCCGATCGGTGGAGGTGATGAAACCCGTGAAAACGTGCCCATTGATCTTTGAGCCGATCTTTAAACCCAAGATTTGGGGCGGTCGGCAGTTGGCTGAGACCATCGGCAAATCGCTCCCGGGCGACGAGCCGATCGGCGAGTCGTGGGAACTCGCCGACCTGGAAGACGATCAGTCGGTGGTGCGGAGTGGTCCCGCCAAGGGGATGACGCTGGGCGGTTTGGTGCGAGAGTGGGGCAAGGAGTTGATCGGGCGAGCCCCGCTGTTCGAGGGGCGCTTTCCGCTATTGATCAAGTTTCTAGACGCTCGACAGCATCTAAGCGTTCAAGTTCATCCGGATCAGGCGATGGCTGACCGCCTGGGAGGCAACGTTCGGGTCAAGAACGAGGCATGGTACATTCTTCACGCGGACGAAGGCGGCGCGATTTATCGAGGCTTTGTCGACGGTGTGGATCGCGCATCGTTTGTCGAGGCGATCAGAGAGGGCAAGGTAGCGTCGACTCTGAAGCGTATCCCTGTCAAAGCGGGGCAGTGTTACTACCTGCCGAGTGGTACGATTCACGCGTTGGGAGCAGGCGTCGTGGTAGCGGAGGTTCAAACCCCGTCGGACATCACCTATCGCGTGTACGACTGGGACCGCGTCGATCCGAAAACGGGGCAAGGCCGTGCGCTGCACATCGACAAAGCGTTGGAGTGTATTCATTTCGGAGATGACACCGACGGGTTGCAGCCGCGTTCCCACGTGGGCAGTGTGTGGACCGCAGTAACGCGACTGGTGACGTGCGACTCGTTCGTGATCGAACAGGTCCGGATGGTCGAAGGCATCGAGCAAGAGATCCCTGTCGGCGAGATGCAGGTGTGGGTGGTTCTCTCCGGCAAGGGCGAGGTGATTTACGACGGCGCTTCCCAGCGGCTGACCTTCGAACGCGGCGACACGGTATTGATCCCCGCTGGGTTGGGCTCTGCCCTTTTGAAGACCATCAACGACTGCGTTTGGCTTGAGGTCACGATCCCGATCGCGAGCGATTTGTCGGGCTACCCGCATCCGCAGCGAAGCGAACAAACAGGTCCGCCCGGCGAACGTGTGGTTCAGATCAACGTCCCCGGCAAGAGTTCATCGACGTAAGGAGCGAAGCGGTTTCTCATGGAGGGGGACGACGTGTTCGAGCACGGCATATCCAATCGATGGTTGCAGCACGCCTCGGCGGCGATCTACGTCTTCTTCGGATCGTTCGCCCTGCTCGGGCTGGGCTACGTATGGTACGCAGCCTCCGGGGGGCAGGTGCTCAACGCGTTGATCGGCGCAGGGATCGCGTTTGGTGCGATCGGCATGGGCATCGCGATGCACTGCATCGTCCAATTGGCCGGCGTTGTCGCGGCCGGTCAGCGGATTCTGGAAGACCTCTGCAAACGTGCGGACGCGATGGAAACGATGCTGGAAGCTACGGGCGGGCTGACGAATCTTTCGGCGTTGGGCGCGGGGGATCCGTCGGTGCTGACGGCCGGACATGTCGACACGAGCGGTTTTCCGCGCTTGATGCCGGATTCCGCCGCCCATGCAAGCGGTTTAGTTGGCGACGCCCGTTTTGCCGTCGAACAGCCCTTGCAAGTGGCTGTCAACAGGACGGCGGTCGCGGTGTCGGACCATGACGACGCGCCCGCCGAATCGATGTCGTCAGATCAGCTTCGCCGGGTCTTTCGAGATTCGGTCTACTCGGGCGATTACGATTCAGCGCTCGAGGTTGGTGCTGCCATCCTCGACGAGTATCCCGCCAGCGAAATGGCGACTCAGTTCCGGCGACTACGTCCGATTCTTGAAAACCGACTCCCACGCTCCCATTGACGCTGACCGGCCACCAAAAGGTCCGAATCCATCAATCGGTGCTGCATTGACGCCATGATCGGGCCGTTCCTATGATATAGTGGTGGGGTGTGCGAATTGGGGATGGCGCCTGCCGTTCATCATCAACACCCCCAGCGGCCGATCCCGGTGGACGGTCGTCTCGCGTGCGGCGACCGATGCGGGGATCGGTTGCTTCGACCCAGTGGGGAAAGAACTGGCTCTCACGCCTTGGGGTCACAGTTCGTGGACTGATTCGATGATCAAACATTGTGTGCGGTTGGCCAAATGTTTATTCCCCGCGGTCGCACTCTGCGCGATCGGATGCCGAAGCGGCAACGATCACACCAGTCGGGTGAAGGTCGAATCGCCCGCTGAATCACCGCGCATATCGGGCAGATCGCCCGTCACAGGCGTGCGGTACGATCGTCTCGACCGTCAGGCCAACATGTTCACGTCGAGCGGTCAAGACGCGGCGGCGTTGGATCAGGACCGATTTGGTCACACCGTCGTGGTCTGGGAAAGTCGTCGCCAAGAACAGGGAACGTACGGCATCTACGCCCGCCGTTTCGATTCGTCCGGAGCGGCGGTCGGCGACGAGGTGCACATCAACGCATACACGGCCAACATGCAGACGCGCCCGGCAGTGTCGTATGACGGAACAGGGGCTGCCTGGTTCGCCTGGGTGTCGTACGGGCAGGACGGGGACCGCGGCGCGATCATTGCGCGGCGATTCGACGCATCCTTGTCGTCGGCCACGCCGGAGGTCCTGGTGAACGAGACCACCGACGGAGACCAATCGCAAGTCGCAATCGTCGGGCGCAGGAACGGCAGCGCGGTTGCGGTTTGGAGTTCCCCGGACAGTCTTGACGCAAGTCGCGGCGTTTACGCCCGGGTGATTGGGCGCGATGGGCGGGCAGTGGGTCACGCCGTCCGCGTCGACACCGGCGAGCGGGCGTTGAACCACATTCCCAACGTGGTCGAAGTCGCGAACGGCTTCGTTGTGGTCTGGGCTCGCACCGACACCCGCGGTCAACAATCCGAGATCATCGGACGACGGTTCAACGACGAAGCGCAGCCGGCGGGCGATGAGTTCACGTTGAGCGAATCGAACGAAGCCATGCAGATCGAACCGGCGGTCGCAGTGACGCACGACGAAAACCTGCTGGCAGGCTGGTTGGTGGCAAACGGCGAAAACTACGCGATTGCGACGCGCTTGTTCAGGCAGGATGGACGGGCGTTAACCCCTGTTCAACGAGTGACACCGCCCGCGGACGTAGCCACGATGGGCCTTGCGCTGGCGGTGGGTCGTGACGGCCGATACGTGCTCTGTTGGAGCAACTACGATTCGGTGCACGCGGACACAAGTTTGATGGCTCAAGTGTTCGATCGAACCGGCAAGCCAATCGGAGCACCGTTTCGGGCCACCGACGCGTCGGCGGGCACGCAGCGACTGCAAGCCGCAACCGGTACAAATCGCGTCAACATGTCGGACGACGGGCGCATGGCGATCGCATGGTCCGGCCGAACTCGCGACGGGGATCGTAGCGGCGCGAATGTTACGTTTCTATCGCCGGTCGGGCTGGGTAGCGCTTCAATATCACCGCCGACACCAGTCACTGCGGCTGTCGACATGTTCGCGCCCGTTGATGCGCAGGCGTCGCCCTACTTGCCGCCCACCTTCGATGCGAACCGCGTGACGGCGAATCGCCCTGCTATTGCGGCTGCCGAGCAAGGTACGGCGAACGGTTTTGGATTCCTGGGCATGGACAGCACAGGTTGGAATCCGCCTGATCCCATGATCGCCGTCGGCGCTTCGCACGTCGTGCTAGTCACCAACGGAGAGGTCGCGATCTACGACAAAGATGGTC
>CAYQFV010000025.1:0-32752 GCA_964416845.1 uncultured Phycisphaeraceae bacterium
TGTCTTGCCGTGGTGACAACAGGGTTCCAACGTGACGTAGGCGGTTAGCCTTCGTGCGGCGGTTGCGGATCGGCGCGGATGATTCGATCGGGCGAGGGCGCGGAGGGCGACGACTTCCGCGTGCGGACCGCCGAAACGGTGGTGATAGCCCTCAGCCAACACTTCGCGACCGTCGGCGATCACGCACCCGACCATCGGGTTGGGTTCCACGCGACCGCGACCGCGTTTGGCCAGGAGAATCGCCCGGCGCATGTGGTGTTCATCGACCGGGCTGACCAAGCGTCGTGTCACGTTTGCTCGCGTGCGGGGGTGGTCGCTTCGACGGGCGGCTGAGGTGAACCGCGGCCGAACCAGAGATTGAGCATGAGGATGCCGACACCGACCACCAGAAGCGAATCGGCTACGTTGAAGACCCAAGGCCAGATATCGCGGCCGGCGATTCTCGGCTCGATCTTGAGAAAATCTCTAACAACGCCGGCCTTGGAGATTTCTTTGATATCGCTGCGGGCGATGCGTTCGGAGCGAGATCCGCCGTCGACGCCTTGGCCGATTCGGATGTAGTTGGAATCGCGGTTGTTCTCGACGATCTTGCCGTAACGCGTCGCGCTTCCGTTGGCGGCGGTTGACTTGAGCGTGACCTTGTCGACTTTGATGAACGCCCGGTCGTACAGATTGCCCATCGATCCGGCGAGTATGAACGACAGTGCCAAGTGTAGCGAACGGTGCTTGCGGTCGCTGCACATGAACATGTAGAGGACGAACGCGAGCGCGACGAAAGATGCCACGATGAAGACCGAAACCAGGCCCGATCCCATTCCGAAGAGGGCGCCCGGGTTGATGGAGCGCCGAAAGGTCAGCACAGACGGGATGGCCTGGTGCACGTCGGAAGGGCCGAGCGTCGAAAACGCCCAGTGCTTGGACCAGAGGTCGGCCGCCAGCGCGACGACGGCTACGCTCCAGAAGCGGACGTGCGCACCCACGTCGAACAACGCCGACTTGAACGTATCAGCACCGTGGGAATTTGGCGGCGTGGCGGCAGGTTCCAAACTACTCATGCCCGGTTAAGCGTCGATCATGTCAAGGAACTTTGCCCAGCTCACGCAGCCGCGCATAATCGATAGTATACTTCGCCCAAGGCTTGGCGACGAGCCTCGCTCGCCGGATCGGACGATGTGTCGCAATGCAAACGCCGTAGGTTCGCTTCTCGATCCGGTCGAGTGCCTCGTCGATCTCGCGGAGAAGCGCTCTCTCGCTATCTATGAGCCCGAGCGTGAATTCTTGCTCCCAGTTGTCCGTCCCGAGGTCAGCCATGTGAAGCGGCATGTGCGATCCACCGACGTGGCCGCCTTTACCCTTCAACGCCTCGCGCGTCAGGTGATTGACGTCACCGACCAGTTCTCGGCGTTTGGCCAGCAGCTTTTCGGTGTATCGCTTGAGTGACCCGGGCGGAATCTTGGTCTTGGGGAGCGGCGCTCCCTCGGGTGCAAGCTCAATCGTCAATGACCCATACCGGATGACCTTCGGCTTGGCCGGGGTCGGTGGGGTCTCAACGCTTGGAACGGCGGGCGCGGTTCGCGGCTTTGTCTCATGCGATTTCGGTGCTGTGGTTTTCCTCGCAACGGCCTTTGCGCGCACCGACCGGGCGGCTGACACCGTTTTGACAATCGGTTTTCGATTGGACTTCGCAGCGCCTTTGGTCTTGCGCGGTGCGGTGCTCTTGGAGGCAGCCTTTGGACTTGCAGGCCTTGGGAGCACCCGTTTGCCGGCGCCCTTGGACACGGCCTTTTTCTTAGCGGCTGATGACGCCGATTTCTTGGCGGCTGCCTTCCGGACCACCTTCGAGCGTTTGGCAACCTTGCCGGCGACTTTCCTCTTGGTCACGGTTTTCTTGACCACGCGGCGTGAAGTTTTTTTCGCGACACGGGTCTTCTTGGCTGCTCGCGATACGGTCTTTTTCTTCGCAGAGCGGGGCGCGGTTTTCTTACGCGTCCGGCTGGAGGACGCAGCGCGGGCGGTCTTCGCCTTGGCTGAGACCGGCTTCTTGGTTTTTCGGCGACCTGCCGTCTTTTTCGTCTTCACTTTAGATTCAGTCACCGATGGCTCACGCCGTGCAAACAAGAAATCACCGTAACCCCTTGTAAACAAAGGCCCAACGCGTACTGAACAATCCGAACACCGCACTATACGCCGCACGCGACAGCGTGTCAACCACCCATGACGGGTTTCGACACATCTTGCGATGTGGCTGGTTTCAGTAAAGTGGCCATGGAACTCACGAGCAGCGAAGACGGCGTCGACATTACGGCCGTGCGCCTGAGGTGGGTCGTTCAGCCGAACGGCTGTGAATCAAGAATGCCCGGGAGAGGACTCGAACCTCCACCTACTTGCGTAGACATGGCCCTCAACCATGCGCGTCTGCCAGTTCCGCCACCCGGGCGAGCGTTGCACGTCGAGCGGGATGCTATGAACCACAGCATCGCCTGTCAACGTCCGCACAGATCTCGGGTGGTAGGAGCAGGGTGTTGGTCCGCCGGGCGTCGAGACGAAACGCCGCCTGATCTCGATCGTTCAGCTAAAACGCCAGTAGCGTGCGTAGGCTGGCGGGATGTTCGCGATGATGGTCTTCCGGCCGATTTGATAACGCGCGATGTGCTCGTCGAGAATGGCGGAGACCTTGGCGGTGCGATCACCGGCTGCTCCGAAGGAACCGATTCGCCGCAGGGTCCGAAGACCGACGTACTCGAAATAGCTGAGCACGCCGCCGGAACGAAGCATCCGACGCAGCACGCCCAGAATTTCCGCGACGTCGTCGGGACGAAACGCGGTGAATGGCAGGCCTACCACGATGTAGTCAAATCGCTCAGCCTGTTCTATTTCCTGGACGGGGCAAGCGAATAGCCTGACGCGGTTTTCGGCGACCGGAGCGCGAAACTGCGGGAGCGAGAAAACGTTGCGTTCAAGGTGCCGAGCGAGCGACGGTTGCATCTCGCAGACGGCCAGTTCGTCTTTGGGGCCCATTTCGCTACCGAGATGTCGCGTAATCGCGCCGGTGCCTGCGCCAACTTCCAGCACCTTGGCGGGTGCGGTGCGAGCGACGAATGGGGCCATCAGCGCGCGGGCGAGGCGACGGGAACTCGGAGAAACGGCTCCGATGGAAGCAGGTTGCAAGAGAAACGTTCGGAAAAACAACGCGCGACCGCGCCACTCGGAAAGCAAATCGCGTGAAGATCGGCTTGATCGGCCATTTGTTGCACCGTTGCCATTCATACGAGGATCATACACGGGTTTGTCGCGTCGGCCAAACGTTCGACCAGATCGCTAGCCGACAATAATCGACAAGCGGTTGGGTTTCAGTGGTCGGTGTGCTGTCTAGGTCGGTCTTGTTTTCAGGCAACCGCACGGCGTGTTCCGACGTACTGAGTTGTGTTAGCTTACGTTCTTTGGGAATACTCCGTGACCATGGTGCGTTTGGTTGTATGGCGTCTGTTGCGGGGGGGGCGGACGGACCAACTTGGTGACTGTGGTGGCAGTAGAGGATGATGACGACGAATCTCCGGGAGATGGACATGGTGAAGAGGTACACATCGGCGGGCGTCGTCGGGTGGATTGTGATGCTGACTTGTGCGGGGTCTGCCTACGCTGAAACGCTTTCGGTTGGGTCCAAGGCGCCCGGGTTTTCGGAGTGTACTTGGGTCAAGGGGAAGCCGGTCGATCCGACGGCTGCGGACGGAAAGCACATCACGGTGGTGGAGTTTTGGGCGACATGGTGTAGCCCGTGCATCGCAAGCATTCCACACATGACCGAGTTGCAGCACAAGTACGCGAGCAAGGGCGTTCGTGTGGTCGGCGTGACTGCCAACGAGCCGCGAAACACTTTGGAGACCGTTAAGAAGCTGGTCAAGGACTTCGGCGACAGGATGGATTATGGGGTTGCGTTCGACAAGAGCGGCGACACGTACACGGCGTACATGGATGCGTCGGAACAGGACGGAATCCCGACCGCGTTCGTGGTGGACACGAAGGGGCGAATCGCCTGGATCGGTTTCCCACAGAGCGGTCTCGACGAAGTGTTGCAGGAGTTGATCTCGGGCACGTTTGACCTTCAAACCGCGAAGAAGCTCTACAAGATCGACAAGCGGATCGATGACGCCTACATGTTTGGTGAGTTCGACGATTTACTGGCTGCGACAAACGAAGGGCTGAAGATCCAACCCAAGAGCATCGACCGGTGGCTGGCGAAATTCTCGATCCACGTGAACTTTGCGAAGGATCCGGACGAGGTCAAGAAGTGCGCTCGCGCTGCGCTGGATCTCGCGGGCGACGACCCGATGAAAGTTGCGAAGGTGGTCGACGCGATCGTGTCGCCCGATGACGCAGCGGGATGTAACGCGATGGCAACCGAAGGGTTGGAGCGAGCGCTCGCCGCCTCTCCGAAGAACATCCCTTTGCGGCTGGCCTATTTCAACGTTTTGGCGAGTACCGAACGAACGAAGAAGGCGGCTGAGGTTGCTGCTGAGACGATTGACCTGCTCAAGGGGAAACCCGAGCAACTTGGCCCGTTCGCGATGATGCTGGCTGAACCCGGAACACGTGAATGGGGCGGTGATCTTGCACTTCGGGCCATCCGGATGGCGATCGAGGCGGATGGTTCGGACCCTCGTCATCAGTTGGCCAAGTTCCACATACTGCATGTCTGCAAGAAAGACCGCAACGCAGCGATCGAGACGGGGCGACATCTCATTCAGTTGGCGGCGGGCGACCCTGATCTGCTGAACGGGTTTGCGTGGGAGCTACTGACCGGCAAGGATACCAAGGGCCAATACGACAAGCTGGCGCTGGCAGCGGCGGAGCAGATGATTCGAGCGCCGGGTGGCAACGGATGGACGCATTTCGACACGCTCGCGCTCGCCAAGTTCGAGAACGGAAAGATCGACGACGCTATTCGGGCTGCGGAAGAGGCGGTGACCCGCAGCGACCCAGGCCCGAACCGCGTCGCGCTCATGGAGACCGTCGAGCGATATCGCCGCGCGAAGAAATGATCGTCGTCATCTGCGCGAATGCGGTGTCGTGCTGGACACACGCTCAGATTGATGACGCGTTCGGCGAACGTGTGGATTGGCCTCGAATATCCCGGGGCGAACTACGGTCGCAGGGACGCGTGGGCGCCGGCGAGGGTCGGTTGCCATTGCCCAGCGTTCAGGGGTGTGGATGTCTCGGGCACGCCGGTCGGATCGAAAGCTCGTTCATCAGTTGAGTCCGGCCTTGCTGTCGCGTTTCCTGTCGTCCGTAGAGCGCCGACATGATTGGACACGATCGGACACAGAACGCGATCCAGGCCATAACGCTCTTTTAGACAATCCTTTACTGGCTTCCAATCCGTCAGGGACTTCGCTGAGACAGGGTGCTGTGGACGGGTCGAGCGGCTGATGCTATTGACTTTTGGCGGGCTTCGGGAAACAATCCGGCACTCGGGTCTGAGACGACGATTCCCTGCTTGTGCTATTGGAAACGACCGACAAAAGCTGAGGAGTTCCTTACACACATTGCCCCGATAGGCCGCTTGGTTCCGTTGCGGCTGGGAGCAGGCGTTCGTTATGTCAAAGCTGAACCCATCTCGACAACCGGTTTTCAGGAAGATGACGTCTCGTGTCGTCGTCGGACTTCTTGCGGCGGTTTTCGCGCTTTGGTTGCCGGGTATCGCGAACCTCGGGGCTACTGAGGTCATCGATGCAGAGTTGGCCAAGGGAATTGCGAAGACAGAAAACGCAATCGCGTCACGTCCGAAGCGACCCGCCTCGCGAACTGCCGCATCTGCGGCACGGCTGGGGGTTACTACCCCTGCCGGTAAGGACCATTCCCCGCAGCGCCCTGACAACTTCCATGACGGGCATTCACTCCCGAACGGCCTGAGAGCGCCCCTGCTCTGTTAAGGCCTCCCTACGTGCGGTAGCGCATGTCGTTCCTAAGCCGGTCTCGGCCGGTTGGGCGCGGTTCTTGTATAGGCTCTGCCTCTCCGATTGACGATACTTGTTGGGGCTAGCTCCCTGGGAGCAGCCTCGTTGCCCAATCTCGTTTCCGTTTTTCTTTTCCTGTATCGCGCTTGCGCGTTTGAATCACAAGACTGACAACGGTGATCACCGATGAAAAAACTGATTGAAGGCGTTCAAAAGTTCCAGAAGGGCTCGTTTCGCGAAAAGCAGTCACTGTTCGAGAATCTTGCCAACGGGCAGCAACCTCTTGCACTCTTTATCACATGCTCGGATTCGAGGATTGACCCTAACTTGCTGACCGGTACCGAGCCGGGCGAGTTGTTCGTTTTGCGAAATGCCGGAAATATCGTGCCGCCCCATGGATCGGTTCGCGGCGGCGAAGCAGCGACGATCGAATACGCCGTGAATGTCTTGAAGGTGGACGACATCATCATTTGCGGCCATTCCCAGTGCGGAGCAATGGCGGGGCGACTCGCGTCGGACAGCTTGGGCGAATTGCCCGCGGTCCGGGACTGGCTGACCCACGCGGAAGGCTCGGGGAGTGTCGTCCCGAAAGACTACGGACACATCCTGGGCGACTCGGACCCGTTGATGATCGCCGTCGAGGAGAACATCTTCATACAGCTCGAACAACTGCGCACGCATCCGTCGGTGGCGGCTGCTCTTGCCCGGGGAGAGCTGGATCTCCATGGGTGGGTCTATCAGTTCGAAACGGGCAAGGTCTTTGCCTACGATTCCGAAAAAGAACGGTTTGTTCCCATTGATGCGACGGTCGACTAGCCGTCCGGTTCCCAATCAGCGGCAACGGGGGTTCCGCAAACCCGTTGATCGCGTGTCTTACTCGACGTCAAGACGGCTCTTTACATCAAGGATATGACTTATGGACGACAAGAAACGCCCGGCGGTTGACGACGCATCGTCGGCCGGCCGGGGACAGACGACGCGACGAGGACTGTTCCGTGCCCCACGACAAGATGCCCTCGCGTCTGTCGTGGTATTCCTCGTTGCGTTGCCTCTCTGCATGGGCATTGCGATCGCGTCCGGCGTGCCGGTGGCAGCCGGACTGATCACGGGGATCGTCGGCGGTTTGGTGGTCGGCTGGTTGGCGGGTGCTCCGCTCCAAGTGAGTGGTCCGGCGGCCGGGCTGACGGTCATCGTCTTCGACCTTGTGCAGCGGCATGGTCTGGAGGTTCTTGGCCTCGCCGTCTTGGTCGGGGGTGCTCTTCAGTTCGTTGCGGGGGTCTTTCGCTACGGTCGTTGGTTCCGGGCGGTTTCACCGGCAGTCATTCACGGAATGCTCGCGGGGATCGGCATCTTGATTTTGTCGAGCCAGTTTCATGTCATGGTCGACGACACCCCCAAGGGCAATGGTATCCAGAACCTGGTTTCAATTCCCGAGGCGATCCAGAAGGGCTTGCCCATGCCGGAGATGCAGACCGCCGAAGTGCGAAGCGCCCAGCGCGATTTGCTCAAGGAGTTCGGCGGGTTGCACGAGCAACAGGTACAACTTCACGAACGTATCGCCGAGAACGTTCCTGTGCCGACGGCGGAGTTCGACGCAGAGTCGCAGACTGCGAGAGCGTTGACGGCGAAGCAACAAGAACAGACCGAACATCTTGCGAGCTTGATGAAGGAAGTCGATTCGAAGAGCGAACTCCAGATGGTGCGCGACCCTGACCAGATGCGTGAGGCGGTGCAGACCGCTCTGAAGGACAGCCAAGCCGCGTTGGACGACTTGCAGCAAGGCCGATCCGAGCAGATGCACGCGTCCCAGGCGAAAGCGCAGGAGAGCCTGGAAGGCGTGTTCAACGAACTCAAGAACCACGAATGGGCGGCCAAGATCGGCCTGCTCACGATCTTATCGCTGCTGCTTTGGAAAGCGTTTGCTCCGACCCGGCTGAAGCTGGTCCCCGCACCGCTGGTGGCCATCGTTGTTGCGACGATTGCTGCAGCGATTCTCAAACTGCCGGTCCTTTACGTGGAGGTGCCGGACAATCTCTGGAGTGAAATCCACTTTCCGACTCTGGCTGTTCTTCAGGCGGCCCCTTGGAAGGCGGTGCTTCAAGCGGGGGTTGTCTTAGCTGTGGTTGCGAGCGCTGAGACATTGCTCTGCGCGACGGCGGTCGATCAAATGCAGACGGACACGCGTACGAATTACAATCGCGAACTCGCCGCTCAAGGAGTCGGCAACATGATCTGCGGTTTGCTCGGTGCGCTGCCCATGACGGGCGTGATCGTCCGTAGCTCGGCCAACATCGAGGCGGGCGGGAAGACTCGTCTTTCGACAATCCTGCACGGCGCCTGGCTGTTGCTCTTCGTCTCGTTGTTGGCCTTCATCCTGCGCATGATCCCGACGGCTGCGTTGGCGGCGATGCTGGTCTACATCGGGTACAAACTCGTCAACTTCCAATCGATCAGGGATCTTCGCAAATATGGATGGGGAGAAGTCGCGATCTACTTCGTCACAGTGGGGACCATTGTTGGGACCGACCTGTTGACCGGCGTGCTGACCGGCGTGGCGTTGTCGGCAGTGAAGCTTCTGTACACGTTTTCACACTTGGTGGTGAATTTGGATGTGAAGCAAGGCGAGCGAAAAGCGGTTTTGAGCATCGAAGGGGCGGCGACATTCATTCGGCTTCCGATACTCGCGGAAGTTTTGGAGAAAGTTCCGGGGAATGTCGAATTGCACGTCAATTTCAAGCACCTCGATTACATCGACCACGCCTGTCTGGACCTGTTGATCAACTGGGAGAAGCAGCATGAAGCGACAGGAGGGACCCTGGTGATCGACTGGGATACGCTGCATGCGAGTTTCCGCCGGGAGAACGGAAGCACGCAAACGCGCAGCCGGCGTGCAGACACGGTGGCTCCCGATCGTGTGCTCGAGCCACAACATTGACGACTCAGTTGAGATCGCGAACTTCACCCGCTACCACTTGGCTGACGCGTGCGAGTAGGTAAGCGACGCTCGCGAATCTGAGGGCTCGAGTCGAGAGGGCCGTGAAACTGGCGGACAGATCGGGGCCCGCGAGCGAACAAGGCGTAATGCTCTCTGGAGCCAAGGATGGGTACATCGTCGTCGACCACGTTGTCTCTGATGGCGAAGCTCATCGGGTTCCGGGTTTCGAGAGAAATGCGCCGCAAGGATTGAGCCGAGTCTCCGATCGCAGAACGACACCGTAGACCTACCGAAGCGAACGCCGCTACTTGGCCACAGCGGAGCCAATTCGTTCGTGACGATTGGTGTCTTGGACGCACGCGGCCTGTGCCGCGACGCGATGGAGCCCTTGCCCTCACTTGGGGTGGGGCTGCTGAGCGGTAGCGTACGTCTCCCTCGCGGCGAACGGCTGCACATGTTGTTGACGGGCTTTAGCGTGCCTGTGCGGTCGTCGACCCGGGCGAGGCGGCGTCTTTACTCAGGTCCGGTTTTAAACCGACGGCTGCTTCAACGCGCAGCGCGATGTGCGCAAGGCGACCGAAGATGCGGGAGTAGAGCGCGCCAAGGTTTCCTATCAAGACCGAAGCGTCGTGCAAAACGGAGACTATGTCGCAACTCGGGGGGAGTTGCCGTACCAGGTATCGGCCGATGGACACCGCCCCGTCGCAATGCGCAAACGGGTAATCGGTACTATCCAGGCCATCGCGACAGTCCCGCATGTATTCGACCATCCTGTCTGCTCTTGTGACGACCGCGCGGGAGAACACGGTGTTCTCCGGATCGTTCACGGATAGCGCAGTGGCCAACTCCAACATGCCGCAGGATTCGCAGAACTCGACGAAACCGTCGAACGGGAGCCGCAACGCCACGCACGTCTCCACCAGTCGCGTTGCTTCAGTGTACAGTTCTTTCGGTCTGCTAACTCTCTTTGCAACCTGAGGCACTTGCAAGAGTTGAATAGCACTATACAGCCGCTTTTGCAGTGTCTTTTCGTAGGCTTGCAATGTCTTGGCTGCTGCGTCGCGCTCACGCTGTGCCGTGTCGCGTTTCTCGATGGCGGCCTTCTCGGTGCGGTGGGACACACCGAAATCCTTGGGCGCGAACTTGACTTTTCCGTGGCAGCACAACATCGCCCCGGCGGACTGTGCGAGGCTTTCATTCGCCGCGTCGTAATGCTCGAATGCGGCGTGGATTTTTGAGCTGGCGGCGCTGATTGACCGGCGTGCTTCCTTGAGCCTTCTCAGTGTTTCTGAAGGATTCGAGGTCGCGGGAACTTGGGCGTCGGTCGGCAAGAACGGGCGACTTGTGTAGATCGCATGGCCAAGATACTCGGAGATTGACTGTTGTTCCGCGTCCGATCGCGATTGCGCGCGCACCAACTCATCCGTGCTCACCAAGTTCGCGCTGCTGATTTCAGGCCCGAGGACTTCGCGGTAATAGATCAATGACGCGGCTTTGCACATAGCCTCAAAGTTTTCGAAGACCCAGGTAGCCGGCCCGTCACGATGAACGACTCCTTTTGCAGCCAGCTTCTCGATGGCGCGCACTCGATCCGGCGTTGAGGGGTGGGTTGCAAACCAACTTGTTCGAGTATCGGCGATGGTCGCTCGGCCCAATTCAGCCAGCCCTTTTGGTAAGTGCGCAACCTGAGCAACGATCATCGCGGGCAAGTTGTCGCAGAGGCGTCGTTCTCGCCAACTCTCTTCCAGCCCCGCGTATGCGGCGATTGATGCGACGTCGAGAAAATGTACTTTCTTCGCGGTCTTGATGGCGGCTTCGCTGCCTGCAACCATTGCTGCCCAGCGGTCAGCATCGAATTCCATCTGGCGCGACACGAGGCAACTGATCCCGTGACCGGCGCAGAGGAGCAACCACAACACACGGCGGGTGAGCCAGACGAGCCCGATGGCAACTAGCATCGCGAGAGCGAAGTGGCCGGTCTTTGACGCTTCGGTCAATTGTTCATCCCAATCGTCGCGCTGTTCCACAACGCGCGCGAGCCACCCGTTGACGGAGCCAATGATGTATCGCAGCCGCATTCCGGTTCCTTGGGCGAAGTGGCCGAACTCGTGGGCCAGCACGGCAGTTAGTTCGCGAAGCGTAAAACCTGAGGCCAGAGGCAGTCCGATGGTGAGCGTCAGGTCGCCCGCCAGAATGCTCCGAAACCCTCGTCGAAACGCCGCAGATGCGTTGACCGAGCAGTCAACGACGATCTGACGCGGCATTGCAGTACCCATCGCATCGCATAGCCGTTGCACGTATGCGAATAGCCGTGGTTCGTTGTTCTCGTCAATGGTGAGTCCGGTCTCTGGAGTCCGATACCGGGCGAACAATGGTTTGATCATGAAGATGACAAGCACAGTACCCGCGAGGATGGGAATGACAAAGACGAGGAAACGGCCGTAAGAAGTGATACCCAGATGGAGTATTGTCGCATGGTTCGTGGTGTGGTAGTACACTGCGTACATGACACCGCCGATCATGGCCAAGTAAATAGCGGGCAGCATGACCATTCCCCCGGCGACCACGAAGAGTGCCATGACATACAGGATTGACGTGCGTTTCCCCTCGATCGGTGCGCCAAGAACGCGTACGATCTCCTCTTTCGTTGGGCGTTTTCGGGAGGGGTCAACTGGCGAAGTGGGCACGTGTCTTCCCTTTCACAGCGGCGGCGCGACGTCGGTCCTTGCGAGTTGTCTTGCACGTGGCCTGAAAATCACTCCAGGTCCTCATTCGGTTTCAAAGCCGCGACGCTTATAGTGTATACGCTCGCAGCGATCAACCGAACCTCCAATTGCCCGAACTGCGTTATTTCACTTGATGTACATGGCGATCCTTGGGTGGGGAGCTATAGATCACCGGAAATGCTGCAATCCGATCAGCATGTTGACGTGCGAGTGACGGCGGAAGAGAATACGGGCTTAGCGGTTGTTCGTGTGACGCTTTTCCATGTTGGTCGGAACGAGGAAGATATCGTGAAACAACGCGCGGTGGTGATTGGAATCATTGGAATCATCTCTTTCGTTCTTTGGTTTAAGCAGGCACAGAAGTCCGAAATTGCCAGCAGCGCCACGACGCTGTCTGACTCCATTCAGCTTGTGTCAAGGATTGAAGGATACCAGAAGCATCGCCTGTACATTGATAGCCTCGTCCAACGAGCGCACGTACAGGCATTCGATCTTGCTTACCGGCGTGGTTCACCAGAGAGCCACTTGAACCCCGCGAAACCGGCATCATTCGATAAAGATAGATACTTGCAGTTTCTGTTCATGACGATGCGGCAGGAAATCCGCGAGGACATTCCAGATGTTCCCGTGCCGACGGGCGAGGAGTATCGTGACATCGGGCGATCTTTGGGGGCACTGCGAAAGGAGCTTGGCGTTAAGAGCCTGTCCGGGGTGTGACGTGACCTGTGGATCGACGCTGCTTGGCCCTGACACACCGGACGGAATTTCGAGTTGAGGGTTAGGGTTTGGTTGTGTCGGGGTTCGCGGATGCGTTGGCTTCCGGACCGGCGGTGGCTGCGGACTCGTTGGTGGGGATTTCGACCCGGTACTGTCGGTGCAACAGTTCTCGCGTCGATCCTGAGAATTGGTTCGTGCAGATTAGGGCGCCCGCTTTTCCCATGGCGGCTGCACGTTTGGTGATCTTTACGGGGCCACGGATTTCCTCGCGGGTGATGAACTCCATGTCTTCGACGATGAGCGTGACGCCCGGGTAGATGCGGTTGGTCACGACGAGAGCAGGCTCCTCTTGCTGAGAGTCTTTTTGGAGCATGGCGTTCTTGTTCGCGAGCTTCTCGTCGCTCTCGCATTGGATCGAATCGGCTTGAAACATCAGCTCCGTTGCGCGTTCGCGTTGGGCGGGGGCGAGGCGTTTCATGTTGGCGATGAGTGGAGCGATGGCTGACCGAATTCGCTCAGCGGCGGCACGGTGTTTTTCGATTTCCTCATCGATGAGGGCTGCCCGGGCCAACACGACGGGGTCCACGCCGATGGTGATGCGGGTTGGAATTTCCGCGTCGGATCCGGCTTCGCAAATCTGGGCGCCTGCTCGGGCGTAGGCGGATCCGCCGATCATCGCTCCGCGCGGGATTATGAGGCGGCCACCGCAGCGGATGTCTGAGGAGATGGCTTCTTTGGTGATGGTGATGTCAGCATCGGCGCGAAGGGTTGCGCCGTCGCAGAACTTGCAGACGATGTTTCCGCCTGCGCGGACAACGCCGGTGTCTTTCCCGGCGATGCCGCCACCGACGACGACGTCGTCGCCTGCGGTAACGCTCGCGTTCTCGATCGCCTCGCCGACGGAGATGGACTTCGAACTCTTGACGTTGAAGAGATCGCGAACGGTCCCTTTGATGACAACGTCCGACGGTGAGTCGATGCTGCCGGACTTGAAGCCGACGTCGCCGTCAACCTCGACCTGATCGACTACGGCGATTGTGTTCCCTCGTACGCGAACGAGTCCGCCGGCGGTAGCGTTGAGGGTCACGCCGTCATCGTCGAGACGGACTCCGTCACCGATCACAAGCTCCTTGGATGTTCCGCCGGATGGAATCCGAACCCCGGCGAGGTTCACACCGTCCTCCCCCGGCTGGGACGGTTTGACCGTGCCAATGATGTCGCCGGGCTCGACCACAGCCAATCGACATTGTGCGTAGTAGTCGACCTGCTCGTTGCCCGAATCGTCCTCGTCGGGCGGTGTTCCGCATCGATGACGGAGTTCCTCGCTGAGAAGTAATTCTGCATCGGCGGCTAGTATCGGCGGCTGGGCTTCGGCGATCAGGAATTCCTTGCCCGCCAGCTTCTCCGCCGCGTAGCGATCGCAGAATTGCTGAACGCGATCGGAGATGGCCTCATTCAAGACGACGCCCGCGTCTGCCAACAGCGTCGTCACCGTCGAGAAGGAAAGGTCTTCATCATGCTCCGCCGATTTGAATCGCAGGACGGCTTTGAGGCGTGAGTCGTCGAGGATCACTTTGGCTTGGGAGACGGCTGAGGTGGTCATAGGCTCGTCCGTGGTCGACGGGGTCACCGCGTAAGCGTGGAAACGCTGGACGTGCCCCGATACGGATTAGATCGGGTTTTTGTGTGGCCGGATTCGATTCAAGTCGTATCCTAACTACGGGAATCAGACTGGCGCTTGGCTATCGGACTCATCGCCACTGGCTGCGGTGCGGGGCGCGGACCGATAGAAATGTCATGTGCGAATCCTTCCGTACGAACCTGGATGCAAGGAGTACCGAACCATGACTGATTCCAGCCCTTGGGAACGTTTTCAACGTCATTACCTTCGTCCGGACGGATTGGGTCTCGGTCTCGACATCAGCCGCATGGGGTTTACCGACCAGTTTTTCGAATCTGTCGAGTCGATGATGCGGCGAGCGTTCGAGGAGATGACACAGCTTGAATCGGGCGCGATCGCGAACCCCGACGAAGGTCGCATGGTCGGTCATTATTGGCTTCGCGCTCCACACTTGAGTCCGACCGACGACATGCGCATCGCGATTGAACGGACGTTTGCGGACATCGACTCGTTCGTTGCGGACGTGCATTCCGGTAAGGTGCTTAATGAGAAGGGCCAGCCGTTTGACTGCCTGCTGCTGGTCGGTATCGGCGGCTCGGCGTTGGGGCCGCAGTTTGTGACCGAAGCGCTGGGCGGGCCTGGTGATGCTATGCAGGCGTATTTTTGCGACAACACCGACCCGGACGGTATTGACCGAACGCTGGATCGCATCGGTGGTCGCCTTGAAAGCACGCTGGTGGTGGTGGTTTCCAAATCAGGCGGAACCAAGGAAACGCGCAACGCGATGGTCGAGGTGCGCGACCGGTTTGAGGCAAAAGGCCTGAACTTCGCGCGACACGCCATTGCCGTGACGTGCCCCGGAAGCGTTTTGGATCGACTGGCGGATTCGCAAGAATGGCTCAGGCGATTCGAGATGTGGGATTGGGTCGGCGGGCGTACTTCAGAGTTCTCGGCAGTCGGCATGTTGCCGGCTGCTTTGCAAGGGTTTGACATCTCGGCGATGCGTGCGGGGGCGGCGGACTGCGACGCTGCGACGCGTATTCATGAAACGCTCGTGAACCCGGCGGCGCTGCTCGCGTTGATGTGGTACCACGCGGGCGACGGCTGCGGCGACCGCCACATGGTCGTGTTGCCTTACAAGGACCGTCTCCAATTGCTGGGTCGCTATTTGCAACAGCTTGTCATGGAATCGCTCGGCAAGCGGCAGGATCGTGATGGGCGCACGGTGAATCAGGGCCTTACGGTGTACGGCAACAAGGGGTCGACCGATCAGCACGCCTTCGTTCAGCAACTGCGAGATGGCCGCAACGACTTCTTCGTCGCGTTTATTCAGGTCTTGCGCGATCGTGCGAGCGCATCGCGCGACATCGAACCGGGTGCTACGAGCGGCGATTTCCTGCACGGTTTGCTTTTGGGGACTCGTGACGCCCTCAACGAGGCGGGCCGACCGTCGTTGACCATCACGCTTGACGACGTTTCACCCCGTTCGATCGGCGTGCTGATTGCTCTGTTCGAACGCGCGGTCGGGTTCTACGCGTCGCTCATCAACGTGAACGCGTACAACCAACCTGGTGTTGAGGCCGGAAAAAAAGCCGCCGACCGCGTGCTGACTTTGCAGCGATCGGTGACGGATGCCATGCGACGCGAGCAGTCGGTGTTTCGCACGGCGGACGAATGGGCGCGTACGGTCGGCCAGCCCGACCATGCGGAAACGGTATTCAAGATTCTCGAACACCTCGCAGCCAATTCGAGCCGGGGTGTTTCGTGCGAACGGTCAGGGCGAGTAAGGGAATTTCGCTTCGCGATGATTTGACGGGCATAATCTCCGTCATGCCGGATCACGCCCGGGCTGCCTCGCGTGTCCGCCGCCTGCTCATCATGCGTCGGAGCGTGGCGATCAGCGTCGCCGGCTCGAAATAGTTCTCGCCAAGTCGCAAGTGCACCGTTTTGGGATCCGGCGACCGAACGCTGCCGGGCGCATCCGTGAACACGTCTTGCACGTCGGCCAGGCTGCTGAAGGTGAATACAAGGTCGCGCCCATCGAGCACAATCGACGTAATTCCCCACGTCGCGGCCAGCGTGCGCAGTTCCGCGCATTCGATGAGTTGAGCGACCGGGCTGGGATACTTGCCGAACGCGTCTTTCAGGTCGCGGTCGAGTCGTTCAACGTCGTCGGTGGTCGCGCACGCTGCGAGGCGGCGGTAAATGTCGATTCGCATGCGTTCGTCTGCGATGTAGGACTTGGGGATGTGCACCGGCATTTCGAGCTCGAGGTGGACGGCTGGCGGACGGGCGGGTGGCTTGCCCTGCAGGCGGCGTACAGCCGCCTCGAGTAGCTCGCAGTACATTTCGTAACCGACCGCCGCGATGTGGCCGCTCTGCTCTGGGCCGAGGAGATTGCCCGCGCCGCGAATCTCCAGGTCTCGCATCGCAATGCGGAAGCCCGCGCCGAGGTCGCTGAATTCCTCGATGGCCTTCAGTCGTTTTTCCGCCTTGTCGGTGACGGGCCTGCTCGGCGGGAGAAGAAAGTAGCAGTACCCCCTGGCGGCGGACCGCCCGACGCGGCCTCGTAATTGGTGCAAATCTGCCAGGCCGAAACGATCGGCGTTGTTGATGAAGATCGTATTGACGTTGGGAATGTCGATTCCGCTCTCGATGATGGTGGTGGCCACCAGCACGTCGGCTTTTCGGTTCAGGAAGGCGTCCATCACCTTCTCAAGCTCGCCCTCTTTCATCTGTCCGTGGCCGATGAGGATTCTTGCTTCTGGAACAAGTCTCGCGATCTGATCGCCCATGCTCTTGATCGATCTGACGATGTTGTGCACGAAGTAGACTTGGCCGTCGCGGTTGAGTTCGCGAACGATGCCGGCCCGGATTTGCGATTCGTCAAACGGCATGACGTGCGATGCGATGGATCGGCGGTCCATCGGGGGCGATTGTAAGGAACTGATGTCTCGCAGCCCGACCAGCGCCATGTGCAACGTGCGCGGAATGGGAGTGGCTGACAGCGTCAGGAGATCGACCGTCGCGCGCATTTGCTTCAGCCGCTCCTTGTGCTCGACGCCGAACCGCTGCTCCTCGTCGATAACGACCAGCCCGAGGTCGGCGAACCCGACGTCCTTGCTGAGCAAGCGGTGCGTTCCGATCAGGATATCCACCTGCCCCTTTTTCGCCCTCTCGATCAGTTTGCGTTGTTCTTGGGTTGATCGAAAACGCGACAGGCAGCCGACGTGAAACGGGTATTCTGCCAGACGCTGGGAGAAGGTTCGGTAATGTTGCTCAGCCAGGACGGTGGTCGGTACGAGCACCGCGACCTGCCTGCCGTATTCAACGACTTTGAAGGCCGCCCGGATGGCCAGTTCGGTCTTGCCGTAGCCCACGTCGCCGCAGAGGAGCCTGTCCATCGGTCGCTCGCGGCGAAGATCGTCCTTGATCTCCCTGGCGACGATGACCTGGTCCTCCGTATCTTCATACATGAAGGAAGATTCGAATTCCTTCTGCCACGTCGTGTCCGCCGGGTAGCGGATACCCTCGTGGTCCCTTCGTTCCGCCTGCACGCGGAGCAGCGATTCTGCCAGTTCGGAGACCGCGTCGTTCACCTTGTCTTTGGTGTTCTTCCATCGCACTCCGCCGAGCTTGGACAACGCCGGTTTAACGCCCGCTGCGCCGATGTACTTTTGAATCAAACCGATCTGCGAGGTCGGCACATGCACGGTCGCGCGATCGGCGAATTCGAGTGTCATGAACTCGACACTCTTTTTCGACGACCCTTTCCGCATCGTTTGCATGCCGCGGAACTTCGCGATGCCATGAATCACATGGACCACGAGGTCACCGGGACACAACTCCAAGACCGACTCCAACGGTCGCGATGCGTGGCGGCGGCGCAATCGCCGGCCGGGTGCTCTGTGGAAAATCTCATGGTGGGCGACAACGATGGTTTTCGTCGGCACCCATTCAAATCCGCGGTGCAACACGCCGATGGCGAGGGTGACGGCGTCCGGCAGCGATCCGCAGCGTTCCTCGATCAATTCGCCGAGGCGTTGTGACTCTCCGTCGTTTTGGCAGAACACGATGACGTCGTGGTCCTGGGCTGCGTCGTGGACAGATTGAAGCGCCTCGTCGGTCTTGCCCTCAAACCGGGCGAGCGACTGTACGCCGAAATGAAAGACATCTTCGGCTGCACCGACCGCCGTTCCGACGCGGGAAATGTGCACTTGCGTGAACCCGTTGACGGTGCGAAGGAGGTCTTGAGGTGGGATGAGCTTTTCGTGCCGATCCAGCCGCCGCCAGATCGTATCACCTGCTTCCTGAACGTCGCCGGGACGGTCGAGGACGATGATTGCGTCCGTGGCGAGGTACGACAGAAACGAATCCGCGTCGCGAGGATCGAGAGGGCGGTCCGACGGCATCGCTGCCATCGTCAGACCATCGACCGAGCGGACGGAGCGCTGCGTGCTGACATCGAACTCGCGTGCCGCTTCCAAAACGTCGTCGAAGAACTCGAGTCGGACGGGGTCTTCGCGACCGGGCGCGAAGACGTCGATGATGTCCCCGCGTTGCGCGAAATCGCCCGGCGATTCCACGCGATCGAGCCGCTCGAATCCCCGGTCGACCAGCCATTGAACCACGGATTCAGAATCGCGACGTTGTCCGCAACGCAATCGCAAGGTGTTGTGTTCAAGCACAGCCGGTTTCGGGACGGGTTGAATCAACGCTTGGATGGGGGCGACGATCAACGCCGGTTGTTCACTGCGAAGTTTCGCGCAGAGACGCAACCGTTCGCCGTGGATTTCGCCGTGGGCCGAGCCTTCCCCGGGCAAGGTTTCCCACGCCGGCAGAAGGCTTGCCGATTGATTCGTCAGCGTCGCAAGATCGTCGACGACTTCGTCAGCCTCGTCGAGGCGAGCGGTGATGTAGAGCAGCGACCGCTTGTTTGTGCGGAACAGTTCGCCGAGGACCCAAGGCGCAGACGATCCCCACAGGCCGGAGACGCCGAGAACACCTCCGCGACGGAGGCGCGCGACGAGTCGGCTGAAAACTTCGTCTTCGGTGATCGTTGGGACCACCATACTCACACCATCGATCATAACGACTCGGCGGGTACACACAAAACCGGCGGGCGGGCGTTTGGTTGGATACGCTGGGCGACGTCGCTAATCGTCGTCGGCTCGTTTTTCTTCTGCGGCGGCGAGTTGGGCTTCGAGGACGTCAGCCCGTTCTCGTCGGCGCTGGATCGCGTGTTCCAGTTGCGAACGTCGATCTTTTTCCACGGCGGACGCTTGGGACTCCAACTCTTGGATTTCGTCGAGGAGCGTCGCACGCTGCTGTCGTAGATCCTCGATCTTCTCCGCCTCGTTCGCCTTATCGAAGATCAGCTCTTCGGGATTCTGAACGTCTGCCGGTGCGGGATGAACAGGCGAGCCAGTTGCCGCCTGTGGGATGATGCTCTGGCTTGCATGCAGGATGCGTTGGTTCATGAAGGTGGGGGACACGATCTCGACATCCGCCGCGTGCAGCGTATCGAGAATCATCTCGCGGAGTTTCGAGCGCATCGTCAACAGTTGCTTCGTTGCCTCCAGGAAGCCGGCGACGCGGTACGTTACGGAGAAATCTCCGAGATCAACGATTCGTACAAACGGATCTTGAAGACCGGCGGTTGTGGCGGCTTCGACGAGTAGGGGAATAACCCGCGTATGAGCAACGTCGTATCCCAACGAAAGCGTGGCTGAGACGATCGTTCCCGACGCGCGAACAACGGTCAACGGATTGGAGACGAGATGTAGATTGGGAATCGTTGTCAGGTCCCGGTCTTCGGTCTGGATCTCGGTATGAAACAGCCCGCGTTCCGTCACGCGTCCGAAGTGCTCGCCGGCCCGCACGAAATCTCCAACGCGAAAGCTCTTGACCATTCTGAGCATCGTGCCGGCCATCGCGTTCGCTATAAACGTCGTGGAGGCGAGCGCGATCACCGCAGTGAGTGCGACACTGAACAGGCTGAGCAGTTGGCCTCGCGTTGCTTCGTGAATGGGCAGCGCGAGCAGAATGCTGACGATCCCGACCAGAACGAGCAGGAGCATGATAATCTGTCGCGACGTGTTTCCGGCCGACGGGCGATCAGCGGCCCTGCGAATGAGTACGAAGTAGGCACACCATAGGGCGATCGCTACCAGAGCCGTTGCAATGAGCGCCGGCAGCAGACTTGGAAGGTCGACATACAGCTTTGGGAAAGACATCAGCACCATTCTCCGACCCACCTTCAGCAGGCCGTTCTACGCGACACGGCGGTCGACATCAAACGGCGTACCGACGCCTGAAGCCGGAGCGAGAGCTCGGTCGGACGGAACGGTCTCAACCACGGCAGCAAGCCGGGCCGGCGAGCAAATGCCCACTCGCT
Source organism: uncultured Phycisphaeraceae bacterium (assembly GCA_964416845.1). Lineage (GTDB taxonomy): Bacteria > Planctomycetota > Phycisphaerae > UBA1845 > UBA1845 > CAYQFV01. Next base: position 20,351 of record CAYQFV010000025.1, read on the forward strand.
CCGGTTCCAGATAGCAGAGACAAGCATCCGTAGCAACCGGTGGCGGGATGCCGTGCCGACGCAAGAATGCCCCGCCACTCGAACGCGAGGGATCATCGTATGCCAAGCGATCCACGGCGCGCCGCCACGCCTGATCGGCGGTATTACCGGAAACCCGAACAAGTCGCCAACGTGCGAACACGGACGGCTTACGCGTGTCGCACCAACGATCACGATCACGGCTTGACGATCCAAACGAAGCGTGTTTCAATCAGCGCTCGATCGGGGCGTAGCTCAGCCTGGTTAGAGTGCTTGACTGGGGGTCAAGAGGTCGCTGGTTCGAATCCAGTCGCCCCGATTAGTGTAAACCATTTCCATAAAAGCGTTTAGTTTCTAATTAGGTCGTCTTTGACCCAATTCTACGTGTGCCCTATGCCGTTGCAGGCCTGAATGAACCGAACTGGAGCAACCACCGGTGACGTTCAGGAGTAATCGTGACGGCGGGACAGCCAAACGCGGCGGCCGGCGTTCTGTCGAGTTCGTTCCGCATCCCCACACTGGGAAGTCTGTTGAAGATCTTCGGCTGCACAAGACGTCGGGGTGTTACTGCCGGATCGCCGATGGCAAGACGCGACGTTATTACCCGTGCCGCGGTCCGCGCGGCGTTGCGTACCTTCGGCGCGCGGTGTTCGATCATCTGTGCTGGATGGAGGGACGAGAACCCGAGACCACCGAGACCCTGATCGTCACCAAGCCCGGCCACGACGACTTCGGAGCCGAGGTGCCGACCGTTGGGAGCTTCGACGAGAATGGCAATCCCGTCGGCGTGACGCGGATTAACCAAGCTGACTTGGCTGCTTATGTACGCGGGGGGAAAAAGGGGGTCGAAAAAAGGGGGGGGGGCGAAAGGGAAAAGGGGTCACCCATAAGCCCCCGCGCGCCGGGTAACGCGCCGCGCAACAACTCACGCGGCTAGTCCAGCTCGAGGGCGTCGGCGAGAGCGCCTAAGTCCGCGAACTCGGCGAGCGGCTGCGCGGTGGTGTGATTTACTTCCTCTCGCCGATTGATCCACACGTTGGCAATGTTCAATCGTGTGGCGGGAACACAGTCGTGGTAGAGGCTTTGGGCGACGTGGAGAACCCGATCACGCTCGCCGCCAACGAGTTCGAGCATGGCGCGAAAGTGGGCGTCGGCAGGTTTGTACGAACGTACGTCTTCAGCCGTCACGAGCAGGTCCATGTCGATCGAAAAGCGTGACGCCGTCTTGGCGAACAGATCGCGATCGATGTTTGACAGAACACCGATGCGATACTTCGATTCTAACCGCTTGAGGGCATCGTTCGTATCCGGCCAGAGCGGCCAATCCGGCAGAGTGTCGGCCAATATGTTTCGGCGATCTTCGGGAATGTGGAAGTCGAATTCCTGGGCGATGCGTCGTAGCGCCTTCGCGAGAACGTCACGATACGGCATGTAGGCTGAGCGCTCGATGTCAGCATCGGCGGCGAGGTATGCGTCGAATATTTCGGCATCGTTGCGGCCGGTCGCAGCGGCGATCGCGGACCGCATGCCGGTTTCCCAGTCAACCAGCGTGCCGTAACAATCAAAGGTGATAAGATTGATGCGGTCCCTGAGTTGTCCGAGCGGGTCGGGCATCGTCATGGTGAGGGCCAAGCTATCCGAATGGTCGTGTTGCGGCAATCACGACAACGCGACGTGAATCGGCGAGGATCGGCATGGTGCGAAAAACGGGATTGGTTCTTGACGATGTGTTTCAATGGCACGTTACGGGTGACGGACATCCGGAGCGACCTGAGAGACTGGAGCGAATCTCCGCGGTGCTGAATGAACGCGGTCTTGTGGACCGATGCGCGCGGATCGAACCAGCGGTTGGCGATGAAGAGATGATCCGTCGAGTCCACACCGAACCGTACCTTCAGCGTCTGAGGACCGCGTGCAGTTCGGGAGCTGCGTACATCGACACACCTGACAGCGGCATCTGCTCGGCGAGTTACGACACCGCGCTGTTGGCTGCCGGGTCGATCGTGGCGGCGGTGGATCGAGTGATGTCGGGCGAACTGGTCAACGCATTTTGCGCCGTTCGCCCGCCGGGGCATCATGCCGAGGCGGATCTGTCGATGGGATTCTGCCTGCTCGCGAACGCGGTAATCGCGGTGCATCATCTTCGCGAACGACACGGAGTGCGACGTGTGCTAATTTTGGACTGGGACGTTCACCACGGAAACGGTACGCAGCATTTGTTGGAAGACGATCCCGACGCAATGTTCATCAGCATCCATGGCGACCCGAGCGTCGTGTACCCCGGCAGCGGTCTTGCGGATGAACGAGGACGGGGACCGGGCGAGGGCGCGACGCTGAACGTTCCTATGTCGGCCGGAAGCGGTGACGATGAATACCGTGACGCGTTCGAACGACATATTCGACCGGTCTTGGAATCGTTCGATGCGGAATTCGTCCTGGTCAGCGCGGGGTTCGACGCCCACCGACGCGACCCGCTCGCCCCGATGAATCTGAAGACCGAGTCTTTCGATTGGATGACGCGGATCATCCTGAAGGCGGCTGACCAGCATTGTGATGGCCGGCTGGTTAGTCTGCTGGAAGGGGGATACGACCTCGAAGCATTGAGCGCGTCGGTCTCGACGCACTTGGAACTGCTCGTCGATCGTTCATCAAGGGGCTGATTCGGGGAAGGTGATTTCGAGCGTGTCGAAGCGATCCGCCCGGCGGAAGGCAAGAATACCATCGATCGTAATCCACACGCCAATGACCAGCAGCATGATCCCCATGACCAACAGGAGATGTTGGCCGGCGGCGTGAAAGCCGCGGATCTTTTCGACCATTGCGGTGAACGTGCTGAGGAGCATGAACACCATCGGCACGCCCGTGAAATATGGGTTCCTGCGTCGTTGGTGCAGATAGAGTGTGACGACCAACAGTGTGAGGCCGGCCAGAAGTTGGTTCGTAATGCCGAACAATTGCCACAGTGCGAGGCCGGCGGGTTTGCCATCGATCTTGTAGAACGCGAAAAAGCAAATCGCGCCGACTGCTACGGCTGTCGCGATGAAACGGTTCTCGAGCAGTCGGAAATTCAAGGCAGTGCCGATCTCCGACACGTTGAATCGCAGCAGACGGGTGGCTGAATCGAGCGTCGTGAGCGCGAACGATACGACGATGACAGCCACAAACCCGGCGGCGAGGCTTTCGTTCACGCCCAGCGCCCCGATGAACGTTGCGCATCCCTGAATAAACGCGCCCAATTTGTTCGACAGGCCTATCTGGATGGTTCCCCAGTCGTGATAGGCCAACTCCCACGAACCGACAGTCTTAAAGCCGGCCGTGCAGGCGAGTACGGCGAGCAAGCCGAGAAGAGATTCGCCGATCATTCCACCGTACGCGATGAAACGCGCGTCGGGCTCGGCGTTGATCTGTTTGGCGGTCGTGCCGGAGGATACCAAACCGTGAAAACCGCTGGCCGCCCCGCACGCGATGACGATGAACACGAACGGAAACAATGACGGAGCGCCGACCGGGGACACGTTGAGCGGCGGTGCTTTGAAGGTCGGCCCCATCACGAAGAATCCCAAGTACGCGGCAAGCAGGCCCAGATATAGCAGTAGCGAGTTCAAGAAGTCCCGAGCCTGCAACAGGCTCCAGACGGGCAATACCGACGCGAGCGCTGCGTAGCCGAGCAGAATCCACGTCCAGCTTGTGCGTCCCGGCCAGCGTTCGAGCCCGAGTCCGATCGTGGGAAATCGTGTGCCCAACCAAACGAACGCGAGCATCAGGACAAAGCCGACGATCGTCGTGGGTGCGAGTGGGAAGTTTCGCTTGTAGAGCAGGTATCCCATCATCATGGCGAGCACCATGAGCGCTCCCGATGGAAGAACGGCTGACGGGAACGACGTGGAGGCGGCGGCGAGGTCGGTGGCATCGAAATCTGGACCGACCGAGAAGAGAATCGCGATGATGTAGACAAACACGCCCATCGCCAACGCGACGCCGAAGAAAATCAATGCGAGAAACAGGAGTTTCGACCGTTGGCCTATCACGCCGTCGGCCACCTTGCCGATCGACAGCCCGTTCGCACGCATTGAGACGACCAGAGCGCCGAAATCGTGTACGCATCCCACGAGGATCGCGCCGAACACCACCCACAGCATGGCTGGCACCCAGCCCCAGATCACGGCGACCGCCGGACCGAGCATTGGAGCAAGCCCGGTGATGGAGGCGTAATGATGTCCGAACAAGACGAATCGGTTGGTTGGGACGTAGTCCACGCCGTCGCGAAGCTCGTGGGCCGGCGTGATGCGGTCCGAGGTCAGGGTGTAGACCTTTTGCGATAGATACTTTGCGTAAACGCCATATCCCACGGCGTACAGCGCGAAACATCCTATTGTGACAAGGACCGGGTTCATTGCGGGAAATACTAACCAAAGATCTGCGGCGATGTGACGTGCTTCGCGATTTTTCTGCGAAGCGTCGAAGCGTTGCGTCCCGGGCGGTTTTCTCACAAAACGACCACAACTGAACAACCTCGACGCTCTACCTCGCATTGGCCGCTCGGTCAAAGACGTGGGTGTGGGCCTCTCGAACACCGTGAACCGTTGCTCGCCTCGCCAGGACCGCCTCGATCAGATTCTGTCAGAACCGCCAAAAACGCAGGTCCGTCACGCACGTTTTGTCCGACGACGCTGACAGGATCGGCGATTTTTTAGGTTGACGACGCTATGAGAGGGGGGTAGGACGCTCACTGCTCCGGTTTTGTATGCGCGGATCCGGGGTTCTTGACGGATTCATCGACCAGCCTTTGTACAACCGTGACGCTGGCTTCGTGGCCGAGAGTCTCGCTTGTGAACTGTTGGCCGGTGGGCTCGAGAACGTTGCCAGGCGAAAGAGTTTCGTGGAGATGGTTGTCTTCCCGGATGATCTGGGAATACGGAAGCATCTTCACGATAGGGAATTAGCCATGTTGCTATGAAAGGAACGAGACGATGACGCGGAAACGGATTTCGGAGCGAAAACCACTGGCTGTGGTTGGTACGGTTGCGGCGCTCGGGATGGCGATGCTTCTAATAGCAGGTTGCCCTACGGTTACGCCTCCGGGCAACGGAAACGACAACGGGAACGACAACGGAAACGTCAACGGAAACGATAACGGGAACGTCAACGGGAACGACAACGGAGGAGGCGTGACAGACCCGGAAGCGTTCACCAATGCGGACTCAACTCGCGGTGGCGCGTTGTACGACAAGTTCTGGGCTGCTGCACGGCTGGATGCTCCGACCACTGACCACCCGTTGTGGGCGTCGCGTCCGGATACCGAGTCCAACACACGTACCGGCTCGGACACGTGGCGGTGCAAGGAATGCCACGGCTGGGACTACAAGGGCGTCGACGGAGCGTACGCGTCCGGCAGCCATCGCACCGGCATCGCGGGTATATTCACCTCTGTACTTTCCGCTCAAGATACTTTCGACCTCATTAAGACAGGCCACGAATACGGCGGTACTGGCCTGAGTGACGATGATCTTTGGGACTTGACCAAGTTTGTTCTGGAAGGGTTGATCGATACGGACGAGATCATCACCGGAACGGCTTTCAGCGGCTCGGCGACGGCAGGCCAAACGGTTTACGATTCAGCCTGCTTGGCGTGCCATGGTGCCGACGGGCTAACACCCCCGCCCGGAGCAGGCGCCGACCACGATGAGTTCGTAGGCTTGGTTTCGAACGACAACCCATGGGAGTTCGCGCACAAGGTTCGCTTCGGTCAGCCCGGAACGATCATGCCTCCTCAAGCGGACCTTCTGACCAACCAACAGATTGCCGATTTGGGCGCGTTTTCCCAGACGCTTCCTCAGGAAGGCGCGGGTTCATGACGACCCTGTCCGCCTGATGGCAGACTGACTGCAAGCTCCAGAAGCGGGGTGTCGATCGTCCGGGCCAATTGTGTTGTGGGCCCGAAGACGGTCGACTCCCCGCCTGGGATTCTCTCCGGCCGTCATTGACTTGGGGCCGCCCAAGCGCTTCGGGCGACCTCGCACGACAACGATCACGCCATCAACTCACCCCATCACCCGCGTCGGCCCAATCCGGGGCGCCGCGTGGAAACGATCGCGAGTAGCGACGCACCCTCTGCAAACGGCGTTTTGGTGAACGGAACGATCTTGCGTAGGGCCACTTGCCGATTCGGTTGCGGGCCTTCACGTCGAATGCCGAGATCCTCGGTTTCCCAGTTCTGTGAATAGAGCCCCACGCTCGGGAGCCACCAGAACCGAAGAACGCGGACTCACTTCTCAAAACCCGGAATCTCGACGCTGTTGAGCTCGGCCGGCCTCTCTGACGACCGCGCGAGAGAACAAGGGCGTGTCCTTGCACAGGCGGAATCAGTACTGGGAACGCCTCTTTCGTCAGGATTCGACGCAATCGCCCGGAAAGCTGTTTGCACGCGAGCGTCACCGTCTAACCAATGCCCAGCTTCACGGACGAATTGGACCGACGAATCTGACGCACGTGGAACACTGAATGCCTCGCGTAACAGGATCGACGGAGATGCCTGCGCGGCAGGTCATTGTCTATATTGTTACGAAAGGAACGAAACAATGTTGCGGAAACGGATTTCAGACCTAAGGAAACTGGCGACACTTGGTACGGTTGCATCCCTCGGACTGACGCTGATGCTGATTGCGGGTTGTCCCACTGCCCCGCCGCCGAGCAACGGCCCACCGCCGCCGGACAGTGGGAACACCAACGGCAACGACAACGGAAATGTGAATGACAATGGTAGCGTGAATAATAATGACAATGGCAATGACAACGGTGGTGGCGAACCTGCTGCGGCCCCGGCACTCAAGGGGTTGGACGCTGACAAGGCGATGATTCTGCCGTTCGCGGTGCAAGCTGCGTACAACAATGACACAATGTTCTTCCACATGAGTTGGGAGGGCGACAAAGGGGACACGCACGATTACTTCCAGTACAAGAACGGAGTCTGGCAGCGCGAGGGTGGTGTCCGGCGCGATGCGCAGGCCACCATCGACAACGACCCCATCCGTGGCCCGACGAACATTAATTCGACCATCTATGAGTCGCGCGTGACGTTCATGCTGGATGACCCGAATGGCCCGAACGCCGTGTCGGGGTTTCTGGAGTTCGGTTGTACGATCACTTGTCATGACAACAGCCGCACGATGCCGGTTTGGAAACATGATGACGGCGAAGTTCACAAGTATTTGCCCGACGATGTATCCGGACGACTGGACCTGTGGCATCACCGGCTCGCCCGGGCTAATCCCATCGGTCTTTCTGACGACCAATGGGTAGGACAGCGAATTGGGGACGAGGGCGACGGGGGTGGCGGATCTCGTCACGGTGACGCAGGCACGGGCCCGTATGCCACGGCCAGCACGGACGAAAACGGTAATCCTCAGTGGGTGTTCGACCCATCAACGACCGGTGGGCTGTTCGCTTTTCCGTTTGGAGAATTGTTCACCAGCCCGCTGCGCTACTTCGTCGACGACTCTGCTGCGAACCTCGGGCCGAATGCCCCGAATCCTGTCGGAATTGACTACGCGGCGGCGGTTGCAAGGGGCTACGTGCCCAGCGAAGGCGACACCGTGCCACGCCGCAGGCTTCGGCAGACCGAGGGCAGCCGTGGCGACATCACGGCTGCGGGGACGACGTTCACACCGTCTTCGGGCGACCCGCTGTTTGGTCGATGGGATTCCAGTATCCAGCGGGCCCTCGATACGGGCAACGACGACGATACTGCGTTGGTGGATGGCAATGTCTACAACATCGCTTTTGCCGTGCACACAGGCATGGTGACTGTCCGCGATCACTATGTATCGTTTGCCTATACTCTGTCGTTGAATGGTGGTGACGCAGATGTTCAAGCTGTGAAGATGTCGGGGAGCGGAAGCGATACGCTGCCGGATTTCTCCGACACGAACGCTTTTCCAGTGACCAGCATCAACCTCTTCCTGCCTGGCATTGCGAGCTACGAGTTCCTGAAGGGGGAGAACGTCGGACTTGAGTACATCGATCCGGCTACCGGGAACGCCGTCGACCAGAGTCATGGTGGCGCGACATTCCTGACAGGGCAAGGTCTTGGCTGCCGCGACTGTCATACCGCTGCCGAGAGCGATGCGTTTGAACCGCTCAATCCTGGTGGATTCCCCGCCGGGGCAATGGAGATGCTTGCACCGTTGCGCGGGGGCGTGAATACGCAGACCCCGATCCCACCGCAATAAACCTCGAACAGCGATCCCGTGCGGCTGCGACGATCACGACGGTTGTCGCGGCCGCTGATCGCTACCACTGAATCGTCGAAAGAAAAACGAACACGATCGCACGTGCTGGACCGCTACGCTCATGGCTTGGCGGTCCAGCCGCGTTTCAGCCCTCCATCCTGTCTGTCGCTGGCACGTCGAATTCGTCAATGTCAAGGGCGTACCGGGCGGCGCGCTTGTCCTGCCCGGCGAATCGTTCTTCTACGTAGTGACGTTCAAACCTCAGGCCGACCTTTTCCAGGACGCGAATCGAGGCGATGTTTTTTGCGATGGCGTGTGCGACGATTCGCCTGACGCCCAGTTCGCGGAAGCCCTTGTGGACGATCGATCGAGCACCCTCGGTTGCGTACCCCATTCCCCAGAACGACCGCTTGATGCGGTAGCCAAGCTCGATGTCGCCCGAGGATTCGTCTGGCCTGAGGTGGAACCACCCGATGAATTCTCGCGTCTTCTTCTCGATGGCTGCCCAGTAGCCGAAACGGTCGTCACGATCGTAGAAGGCAAGCCACCGCGGGAGGACCGTCTCGCGAATCTCGTCCGGGTCCGACGCGATGCCGCCGTTGATGTAACGCATGACCTCCGGGTCGCTGTCGAGATCAACGAGGAGGTCAACATCGTCGGCAGTGAAGGTTCGCAGGGACAACCGCGGTGTCTCGAGGTAAATGCTCATGATGGCTGCGACAGCAATGTCCGCCCTCGCCTCACCGATCTGGGACGGCGGTGCATCGTTGAGGGCCTCTCACTGTGCCCGTCACTCGCCGCGATCGCGCAACGCGACGTCGGCCATGAACGCGACGAGTTCCCGATTGAAGTGTTCCGGATCGTCGACGTAGCAAGGGTGGCTGGCGCCTTTGAGCACAACCTTTCGCGTACCGGAAGTTGCCGACACAAGCATGTCCGCGTGCGATAGAGGGATAACGCGATCGTTTTCGCCCCAGATTGCGAGCGTCGGCACGGTGATGTTCTTGAGCTGGTCCTTGTGCGATAGGATGCCGACTGGCGCTACCGCCACGAATCCCGACAGTGATTCGCAGTGGGTGGTGACGAGCGGCATGGAATACCGCCCGCTCATGGATGGCGAGACGACGACAGCCCGCTTCGGCGATAGCTTTTTGAGCAGGTCGGCGAGAAACGTCTTCACGTCAACGTCGGCACGCGGAGACTTGCCGAATCCGGGCAAATCTACCGCGAACACGCGGAAGCCGGCGGCGCTTAGGGCGGCGATCGTCTTGGTCTTGATCCATGTTTCGGCATTGAAACGCCCGCCGTGCAATAGCACGATCACGCGTCCGTCCACAGGCCCGGCGGCGAGGTAGTGAATCGTCGCGCCTTGTGCTTCCACGTGAAGGCTTTCGACCTTGAAAGCCTTCGCGTTCTTTTCTCGACCCTGCGCGCTCGCATAACAGGCCATCAGCGCGAGAAACGCGAACAGCATTAATCCTATTCGCACGTTGCACTCGGTCATCCGCGCGTCAGTAAGCCTCCGTCGCATCAAACGGTTCCTGTGTTTCGCGCAAACCATCACTTGCACGCCGAACATCGGCGAAAGATTGCAGGAGCGGGCAGGCGCGTCGTCCGTCTGCTATCCCGTAGTCGCCGCCACGACCACGCGATTGCTCACGCGGAAGCACGGCGGTTCATAGGTCCAACCTTGGTTGAGGCGTCGTTCCTCTCGCTTGGCCATGTGTCGCAGGTATCGCCCCACGACAGGGGCAGCCAGCCGTGACTTGAGGCCGAACTCGCGATAGATGTCCTTCAGCGTTTCCGAGATACTCTTCGCCAGTGCCGGGTTGGATCGGAACCACTTCCGTGCTGCCCACAAAGCACCCGCGTAGCTCACGGCGAGGTCCCTTGCTTCCCACGCAAAACGTTCTCGAACGCGACGGTCCACGTGCGACTTGTATCGCTTCCAGCCTCGGAGCACCGTTCGAGCGATGCGCACGATACTGGGCCCGTTCACTTCGAAATCACGGTGAAACGCCCGCAAGAGGAATTCGGTCTCCTCCCCGTTTCGGATGTGCGGGTGGCGGTAGTTGAATCGCAACTGACCGTGACAGTCGGCTTCGGGGCAGTCCTCCGGGTCGAGAAGCAGGCCTCTAGCTTTGTGGTCGGCGTAGAGCGGCGTTCCAGGGATGGGGGTGTAAAGCATGAACTGGTGAAACTCCGTCACGTATCCGACGGAATAGTCGATCACCGAATCGATGTTCTCGGGCGTGTGTTCTTCCAACCCGATGATCGACGATCCGACCACGCGAACCCCATGCTCCTGAAGGGTTCGCACCAGCGTGCGCGTATCCGTGCCCTTGAGCTTGGAGTAATTGGCATGCTCGCCTTCGAGGCCCAGCCACACCCACGAGACTCCCAGCCCGACAAGTTGCTCCATGGTGTACGACAGCAGGACCTTCGCCGAGCTGAACACATACAGTGCCCACGACTTGTCATGCTCGGCCATCAGATCGAGCAACCGAAGGGCACGTTTGCGATACATCAGAAAGTTTTCGTCCATCACGAAGAAGGATCGCACGCCCATGTCCCGCTCGAGCTGGCACATGACGTCGAACAACTCGTCTCCGGTTTCATAGAAGTGGAGGTACTTGCCCTTACCGCCAAACATGGAAGACGTCGCGCAGAAGTTGCACCCCATGGGACAGCCGACGGACGGAATCAGCGTTGCGGCGACGTCGCCCGGCTTCTCTCGCATTTTGATGCCCATGGTGCGGGCTCCGATGCCCGATCGGATCCGCGGATGGCGAATCGGGGCGTCCGGATCCTCACCGAGGTACTGACGCATCCAGCTCACCCCGTCGCCGCGCACGAAATGGTCAGCGTCGATTCTCTGCTCCAAATCGGGAATCCCCGCGACGTGACCGCCGATGACGATGGTCGCGTTGGGCAAGTGGGTGCGCACCAATTCGCACATCTTCCGCACCTTTCCCACGTTGGGCATGATCGCCCCGATGCCGACGATGTCGTATTCGTGCGTCGAGATCTCCTCCACGAATTGATCGAGCGTGGGAAAGTCCAGAAGCGTGCAAGGCGCATTGAGATTGTTCTGGATCAGCATCAACCCCCACGAGCGGTGGAACATGCGCAGCGAAAACGCCCGCTGAACGCGAGTCACCTGGTTGTGGTAAAGCTCCATCGGGTTGATGGTCCGACTGCCATACTCGTCGTCAACGGCGTATGGGCCAAACACGCTGCTGAGCAGCACCCGGGCCTTGGAGCCGAGCGGGTGCGCGGGGTGCGTCGACTGGCCGATCGGCGCAGCGGTGGCGAGTTCCGTCATTTTGTGGTTACCTCTTGTTGTTCTACGGGGCTCAGATGGTCTCCTGCACCAATTGTACGCGGTGCCCTGTCTCGCGTCTCGTGGTACGCATCAAGTCATCCCGGCCCGAAACAACTCAGCCCACCCGCGCCACGGGCAGACACTGTAGGACATTACCACCGCCCGCCGGCGTTTGGAAGCCCTGTTTTCCTGCGATCCAAATTTCGCACCGCTCCGGCCGGTCGATTGACCTCGCGATGAAGCTTCGATCGCACGTCAATCCCCGCGTTCTGCGACGCATCCCGGCTGGCACGGTCGCTGAACCTCCCCGGGAACGCTGACGCATAACGACATCCCAATACCGCCGAGATCGTCTTGAGGCACCAAGAAGGTCGCCACGCGCGCGCTCCCTCTCAAGCGAAAATCATGGACGGCCCGCTAAGCGCCTACTAGGATAGTAAGTGGCAGTTGCTGGAAACGCGGGACGCTGAGCACGACCAATGCGGGAGTGCGAAGGAAGCCCTGGAGAGTCAGACCGTGTTCGGCACGCAGTACGTTGACGAGATCGTGCGCTGGTGGCGTGACAAACGAGGCAGCATGTACGTCTTCCAGGGTGAGCGAAGCGAACCCGAGCGAACCGCCACTGGTAAAGCGGGCACGAAGCCCGCGTCAGGTTCGCGAGGCGGCCCGGCGGGAGTGAACAGGACGTGAACGACCAGAGGGCCAACTGGAACGTCACCTCGACCGTCAGCTACATGGCTCAGCCGCTGGACCGCATCCACACCACGCCCTACGGCCAGGCCACCTTCGACGTCGAGGTCGTCAACGGAGATTGGGACGACGACGGCGACA
>CAYQFV010000026.1:0-14507 GCA_964416845.1 uncultured Phycisphaeraceae bacterium
GCTAGAGAATTCGTCTATCACACGATTCAGCGCGAACGGGACGGCAAGCCGATCCGCATCGCCGTTGTGGGGCTGAGTTGGCCGACTGACAGAGGCGAGTCGTTGCCGTTTGTCGCGGGCAGGCCGCTTGCTCAGAATCACTTCGAGATGATCGCGGACGAACGACTGGGGCTGCAACTGGGCGAGCGAATCCGTCTGGGCAAGGAGAGTTACGCTGTCGTCGGCATCACGGAGAACATGATCGGCTCGTCTGGCGATGGATTGGCGTTCTTCACTGTCGCGGACGCACTCGACATTCAGTTCGACGTTCCCGGTGAGGCGGTGCGCCTGGAACGTCAGGCCAGGTATGCTCGTGGAACACTGAGCGAACTTGGCCGAAAGCAGCCGTCATTGACTGAGACTGCCTTTCTGCCGCCTTCTGAGATTCCGGCGATCGGGCCACGACAGATCAGCGCCGTGATGGTGACCGTTCTGCCCGGCACGACGCCAGAGGCTGTCGCGTCGGTTCTGTCCGGCTGGAGCGACGTGTCGGTGTACACAGCCGTCGGGGAGCGTGAACTCCTACTGAAAGGGCCCGTTGAAAAGGTTCGCCGGCAGATCGGGCTGTTCCGTGTGCTTCTGACGATCATCGCGGGCATCATCATGGCGTTGATTCTCTACACGCTCACACTCGACAAGCTCCACGACATCGCCTTGCTGAAGCTGATTGGCACGCCGAACCGCAGGATCCTCGGGTTGATTCTCCAACAAGCGTTGCTGCTCGGCGTGGTTGGCTATTGTATTGCCTACTTGCTTGGCTTGAAGGTGTTCCCGCGCTTCCCGCGCCGCGTGATCCTTACTAACGACGACTTGGTGCAGCTTGCGATGATCGTTCTGGTGATTTCGGTTCTTTCCAGTGTTTTGGGCATTTGGAAGGCCATGCGCGTAGAACCCAACGAAGCGCTTTCTGGATAAGACGTGATGGACGGCGACCTTGCCATCGAGACTGTGGGCCTCACGAAGATTTACGGTAGCGGAAACACCGAAGTGGTCGCCATGCGCGACGCCGCCGTCAAGATCCATCGTGGTGAAGTGGTCGCGCTGCTGGGGCCTAGCGGGTCGGGGAAGTCCACGTTTCTAACCGCGGTCGGTCTCATCAATCCACCGTCCGCAGGCCAAATCCTGATTGGCGGCGAGTTGGTGATGGACGGCCCCAAGGCGCTCAAAGATTCACGCGCTTTTCGGCGTGAGTACATCGGGTTTGTCTTCCAGAAATCGAATTTGATCCCATTTCTTTCGGCGATTGAAAACGTGCAGATCGCCCTCGAGATCAACCACTGGTCTGCGTCAGCGTCACGCCGGCGAGCGATGGCGCTGCTGGATTATCTCGGTGTGGCTGACCGTGCCGACCAGTCTCCCGCGACGCTTTCGGGTGGGCAGCAGCAGCGCGTCGCAGTGGCCCGCGCTTTGTCCAACCAGCCAAGTATCATTCTCGCGGACGAACCGACGGCGGCTTTGGACAGCCAACGGGGACGGCAAGTCATGGAGCTTTTCGCAAAGGTTGCGCACGAACATGGAACCGGCGTTGTCGTCGTGACGCACGACCATCGTGCGCTCGACGTGTTCGACGCGGTCTATGAGATGGAAGACGGCATCATCCGCCGTGGCGAAATCGCTGCCTTCCGTTAGACTTCCGGTTGTTGCTGCGACGAGAACCAACAAGAGGGTGCCCAATGAACAACGGTGAGCCCAGACCATTTCGGAGGGCGATCTTCGTCAAGGTTGCGACGGGAATCGCCTTTGGAATCGTTGTCGTCTTTCTTCTTCTGTGGCTTGGCGGTGCGTTTCATCGCAAGGTAGACGATATCGTCACTGCTTCCGCGCCGGGTTCCGCCGCCGGTCGACCGATCGGCGACACACCGCTCGTCGACGTTCGGAAGATCCGGGTACCGCGCATCGAGTCATCGGTGGGCTCGATTCGGGCGGTGCACGAAGCGGCAGTGGCGTCGAAGCTGCTTGCGAAAGTGGTCGAGGTCAGGGTGACCGCCGGTCAGCACGTCAAGAACGGCGAGGTTCTGGTGCGTCTCGACGATGCCGATCTCGCCGCCCGCCTGGAGCAAGCCCAAGCAACCGCCGACGGGGCTCGCGCGGCGCGTGACCAAGCCAAGATCGAGTACGACCGAGTTCAGCGGCTTGTGGAGCAACAGGCTGCTTCGAAGATCGAATGGGACCGCGTTCAAACGGCGCTTAAATCGGCGGAGGCGGAGCTCGTTCGGGCCGAGCAAGCCGTTGCGGAGGCGCAAACGGTGCTCGAGTACGCGACCATCAACTCGCCCATCACCGGAGTCGTTGTCGACAAGCGGGTTGAGGCAGGGGACATGGTCACCCCGGGGAAAGTGTTGCTGACGCTGTACGATCCGACCCGAATGCAGCTTGTGGCGAGTGTGCGCGAATCGTTGACGCGACGACTCGCGGTCGGGCAGACGATCAACGTTCATGTCGACGCGCTGAAGAAAACATGTCAGGGACTAGTCAGTGAAATCGTTCCCGAGGCGGAGTCGGCGAGTCGCACGTTTTCAGTCAAGGTGACCGGCCCGTGTCCGCCCGGAATCTACACCGGCATGTTCGGACGACTCTTGATTCCGTTGGGCGACGAGGACGTTCTCGTTGTACCGCGTACGGCTGTCCGGCGAATCGGCCAACTTACCGTTGTCGACGTTGCGGTCGATGGTGTGCTCCATCGCCGTGCGGTGCAACTGGGGCGCACGTTCGGAGACGACGTCGAGGTGCTGTCCGGGCTCCAAGTCGGTGAGCGATTGGCCGTCGGTCTGGCCGGCGTTGCGAACAGGCCATAGCCATGCATGGACAAACGGACGGGCCACAAAACGGAGCGAAACACGGCTTTACCAATGCCATCGTGCGTGCTTTCCTCGAGTCGAACCTTTCGATCATTCTGGTCTTGTTGGCAGCCGCGGTCGGTGTGACGGCGCTGTGGGTCACGCCGCGAGAGGAAGATCCTCAAATCGTTGTGCCGATAGCGGATGTGTATGTGAACTTCCCCGGTCACTCCGCGGAAGAGGTCGAACAACTCGTTGCAACGCCGCTCGAGAAGCTCCTCTTCGAGATTGACGGTGTCGAATACGTCTATTCGATGTCACGCGACGAACAGGCCATCATTACCGTTCGGTTCTACGTTGGGGAGGATCGCGAGCGCAGCCTTGTCAAGCTCTATAAGCGGATTGACGAGCACATCGGCGTTGTGCCTCCGGGGGTCACGGGGTGGGTGGTCAAGCCCGTAGAGATCAACGATGTCCCGATCGTTACGCTCACGCTGACGAGCGCGACGTCAGATGCGTACGCACTGCGGCGTGTGGCTGAGGAGATGTCGCGACGTCTCTCCGAGGTTGAGAATCTGTCCCGGGCATACATCGTTGGCGGTCTGCGTCGAACGGTACATGTCTATCTTGATCCCGACCGCATGCAGGCATATGGCGTTTCGCCGATCGAGGTTCGGCGCGCCATCCAAGTGACAAACGCTTCCGGGGTCGTTGGGGAATTCGCGCGTGAGGACAGGGACTATCGCGTGGAGGCCGGGACGGCTGTGCAATCGTCCGCGGAGATGCGTGACTTAGTCGTGGCGGTTCACGGCGATCGGCCTGTCTACCTCAAAGACGTGTGCAAGATCGTTGACGGTCCGGAGGAGGTCGTTCAGTACGTGAGGCATGCGTGGGGTCCGGCCCGCGGTTTTGAGATGCGCGCGGGATTTCCCGGAACGTTGGTTGGTCGTGCGGCGTTCGGCCAGCCTCGGAGCGACCCTCAACCGGCGGTGACCATTGCGCTGGCGAAGAAGAAAGGGACCAATGCTGTCACTGTAGCACGAGACGTTCTGGCGGCTGCGGAAAGGCTCAAGCGCGACATCGTCCCTGATGATATCGAGATCGTCATCACGCGGAACTACGGGCTTACCGCTGATGAAAAGGTTAACGATCTTGTCGAAGCGCTCGCCGTGGCCGTCTTCATCGTCATCGCGCTGCTGACGCTTGGCATGGGGTGGCGTGAATCGCTCATCGTGGCAGTCGCCGTGCCGGTGGTGTTCGGCCTGACTTTGACGGTGAACATGCTTTTTGGGTTTACGATCAACCGTGTCACTCTGTTCGCGCTCATTCTGTCGCTGGGCCTCTTGGTCGATGACCCGATCGTTGATGTCGAGAACATCTCGCGGCATTTCAGATTACACGGGCGCGCGACCCGGGGCATTGTGCTCGAGGCTGTTGCGGAGATACGGCCACCGTTGATCACGGCTACGTTGGCGGTCATCGTCTCTTTCCTGCCGCTGTCGTTCATTACCGGCATGATGGGTCCGTACATGGGACCGATGGCGTTGAATGTTCCGGTGGCGATGGTCATGTCGATGGTGGTCGCGTTTACGATCACGCCCTGGCTTTCCTATCACGTCCTGAGACACGAGCGCGTGACGGCAACGGCAGAAAACTCGGGCGACGATCTCCATGACTACGACAAGGTGCGAAGCTCGCCGTTGTATCGTCTGTTCTACCCCTTGATGTCTCCGTTCCTTCGATCCCGAAAGATGGCGTGGGGGTTTCTGACCGTCATGGGAACGATGACATTGCTCGCCGCGGGATTGGGCGTGACGCGTCACGTCCCGCTAAAGATGCTTCCATTCGACAACAAGAACGAGTTGTTGTTCGTGCTTGATTTCGACGAGGGTACGACGCTCGAACGGTCCGACGCCGCTGTTCGTGACATCGAAGGCTACCTGCAGCGGGTTCCCGAGGTGACGGATGTTACTTCGTATGTCGGCCTCGCTTCGCCGATGGATTTCAACGGCATGGTGCGGCATTACTACCTACGCAAAGGGCCCACCGTCGCCGAGGTGCGGATCAATCTGGTCGGGAAGAAAAGCAGGCGTCAGCAAAGCCATGCGATCGGCCTTCGGATTCGTGACGACTTGACGACCATCGCCGAGAAAAACCACGCCAACCTGAAGATCGTGGAGACGCCCCCAGGTCCGCCCGTACTGGCGAGTGTTGTGGCTGAAGTTTACGGACGCCCCGACCAGTCGTATGGCGATCTGATCGAGGCAGCACGCGTCGTCCGCGCACGCATGGAGGTAGAGCCGGGGGTCGTGGATGTCGATGATTCGGTGGAGGCTGACTGGCAAAGGCTCGTGTTCGTGACCGACAAAGAGAAGGCTGCGATGAACGGCGTTAGCGTGGCCGATATCGTGGAAACGCTCCGGTTGGCATTGAGCGGAGCGACGGCTGGAACAGTTCATGTCCCCGAGGAGCGGAACCCGCTGCTGATCGAACTGCGACTTCCGCGTTCTATCCGATCCAGCGCTATGGATTTGTCAAAGATTCACGTGGGCGGTAGCGGCGAAGGACTCGTCCCGTTGGCGGAACTCGGACGATGGAAACCGTCGGGCGTCGCGAAGACAATCTTCCACAAGAACCTGCTTCGCGTCGTGTACGTTTTTGCCGAGACAGCGGGGCGACCGCCTGCCGACGCGGTTGTGGACATGACGGCGGATCGCAGTGTAGACGGGGAACTTGCCAACCACGCTGTAACCCGTGTCGGCAATGGGTGGGTGAGCACTTCCAAGCCCAGGCCGGTCAAAGGGCGGACGTTTTTCAGGAATGGCAGCGGGATCGCATGGCATGTCCCGCGCGGTTTTCGCGTCGCGTTCGCCGGCGAGGGTGAATGGAAAATCACGTTGGACGTGTTTCGAGACCTTGGGCTTGCGTTCGGGGCCGCGTTGATTGCCATTTACATCCTGCTCGTTGGCCAGACCCGCTCCTTTGTGATTCCCGCGGTCGTGATGCTGGCTATTCCGTTGAGCATCCTCGGCATCATGCCGGGATTCTGGTTGTTGAACGCGATTGCCGGTGGGGACGTCGGCGGGTATGCAGATCCGATCTTCTTCACGGCGACCGGGATGATCGGCATGATCGCGCTCGCCGGAATCGTGACGCGCGACTCGATCATCCTGGTGGATTTCATTCACCTATCGTTGTCTCGCGGCCGATCGCTTTTTGACGCAATCATGGAGAGTCGGGTCGTGCGTCTTCGGCCAATCCTGTTGACAGCGGGAACTGCCATGCTTTCGGCGGCGCCGATTGCGCTTGATCCGATCTTCTCCGGATTGGCGTGGTCTTTGATTTTCGGATTGTTCGCGTCGACCGTCTTTACAATGTTCGTTATTCCGATCGCATACTGGCTTCTCTACGACAACGTGCCCGGGCATGGTCTTACTGTCGCAGACGAGTAGAGAGGTCGGCTGGTAGCGGAACTCACGTTGCGGTCTGGCTGCGTGACAGAATCGGCGATTGGGATGAACCGCAGGGCAGGTCGTTGTTTCGCGTCAGCGAAGCGTTGACCTGCCATCCTTGCGTGGCAGGTCAACCTCCCGGTGCTGCCAGGAGAACCACCTGTCCTACCGCCGGCCGCCCAAAGTGTCACGAACCCTTGCGCTCTTCGACTGACCGATCGTTGTTTGCAACCGCCCGCCGGTCTGCTATCGTGTTGGCCATGACCGCTGCAAGAGAAAAACGACTAACCGACTACGCAAGTTGTGCGGGGTGAGCGGGCAAGCTTCCGGCTGACGCCATGGCGCAGGTTCTGCGTCAACTGCCCCGTTCAACGCATCCCGATCTACTGGTCGGGTCGGAACATTTCGACGACGCCGGCGTGTTTCGCATCAGCGACTCGGTCGCGCTGGTTCAGACGGTCGATTTCTTTCCGCCCCTCGTGAACGATCCTTACACGTTCGGTCGCATCGCGGCGGCCAACAGCTTGTCCGACGTGTACGCCATGGGCGGCACGCCGTTGACTGCACTGAACATCGTCGGCTTTCCGGACAAGGAACTTTCTCCCGATGTCTTCGTTGCGATGCTCAAGGGTGGGGCTGAGCGCGTCGACCATGCTGGCGCTGCCATCGTCGGTGGACACAGCGTGCGCGACGCGGAGGTGAAGTACGGGCTGTCGGTCACTGGAACGATCCATCCCGACCGGATCTTGACCAACGGAGGAGCAAAGGTCGGCGACCGTCTCGTGTTGACCAAACCGATCGGAAGTGGCGTGCTCACCAGTGCTGCCAAGGCGGGCAAAATCGCCGAGTCCGATCTTGCGGAAGCCATCGACGTAATGATCGACCTCAATCGCGGCGCGTGTGAAGCGATGATTCGTTGCGGCGCGCACGCAGCCACTGACGTCACGGGGTTCGGGCTCGTCGGTCATGCGTTCGAGCTTGCCGAGGCGAGCGGCGTGACAGCGACCATCTGCGCGAGCGATGTCCCCTTGTTGGCACGCACCATGTCGCTCGCTCGAGATGGCGTGCTGACCCGAGCCCACAAGTCCAACCTCGCGTACATTGGCGACCGGCTCGATCGCGGCGACGTGGACGAGGTCTTGCTGAACGTCTTGTCCGACGCCCAAACCTCGGGCGGCCTGCTGATCTCAATCTCCGCAGACCGATGCGACGAGTTGATCGATCGCCTTAGCGAGAACAAGACGCGGTGCGCAGTCGCCATCGGTGACGTACTGCCGAGGTCGGACTTCGCCATCGCGATGTGCTGATTCACGAACCGTCGCGGGGAGCATCGAGCCGCATCATTTCGCTTTGCAAAGGCAGCGAGCGTATCGCCGCTTCATCCATCCATTGGTCCGACGAAAACGACACGCGGTCGTTCGGCTGGCTGCACCAAAACGCTACGTACGCAGCGGCTGCGTCGGACACGCTGGGCTTAAACGCGCCGACTTCTTCGTTCCATAGAAAGCTCGCGACGGCTTCAGGTTCGACCACGTCGGTCGGCCCGCGCTTCTCGATCGCGTGAACGATGATGTCGTCGAAGCCGTCGCGGTCGTAGTCTTCCACAACGATCGTGACCGGCGGATTCGGCCGTCTCGCGTCAATGCTACAAACGAACATGACACGCACGTCGTCCCGGCCGACGGACAAGTACGCATAAGTTCCGCCGGCCGACCGGGCGTCACCGATCGTCGAAAAACCGATCAGTGTGTCGACGCGTCCGTCACCATGCGAATCGTAGATAGGCCAAAGGTGGCTGACCGGGTCGAATCCCCTCGACATGTCCGTGACCAGCATGGGGTCGCTTATCTGACGACGAAAGTGACCCACAAGATTGTACCGTTCGTCAAGGATGAAGACTTTCGAGCGGCGATAATCAGATACGGTGACGACCGCGTACCGAACGCGCACGAACTTGTGAATACTCGCACGCCGAAACGGTGCGCGGACACTGCCGATCGTGCCATCGACCACGCCGCTGTTGATGGCGACGTCCGCCACTGCATGCCACATGCTCGGCACGGTCCAACACGCCGATGTAGTCCATCGGTCAAGATCGTTCGCGCCAACGCGAAACATTCCAAGAACGAGCCATCCGAGCACGACCGCGATCCGCAGAGACCACAGCCATCGCGACCTGCGCGTTCGCCCAGTGTTCTCGAGAGGCTCGCTGGTGTGCAATGTCGTGCTCATCGTTGGCTCAATGAAACCGCGCGGTCTCCGATCAACAACCGCTGGTGACTCGAAACACGGTCGACCGGCCATACACGCGTCGGACCGTCCGCACCTCACGAACCGTGACCGTTTGTGGAATAGAACCTCCGCGTCCAGGGATTGCAAGCCGCCCAATTCGAAATGCGTGCGTGACAGGTTCTTCATCGGTGGGCTAGTGTCACGACGTCCCCACACGACGACGCCTCCGCGGATACTGTCATGGATCCCGTGCTTTCCGGCACAACGGCTTCCCCATCGTCGACGCGACGTTTACCATCTATGGGTGGGGCTTGGGTTCAGAAAGGACGCCGCGAATGGGCAAAGCCGCTCTCGACATCAAGACCCTCCGCCCGTGGGTCAAGTTTCAGTTCTCACGCTCGCCAAAGCCAGGCGGACAGAACGTCAATAAGGTGAACACTCGCGTGACGCTGCTGTTCGACTTCGAAGCGTGCGACCAACTCTCTGACGCGCAGAAGCGAAGGATTCGCGGGCGGTTCTCAACGAAATTGTCCCGCGATGGACGGTTGCAAGTCATCAGACATCGCCACCGTACCCAGGTTCAGAACCGTCGGGCGGCCGAGGATCAGTTGGAAAAACTTCTGCGTGAGGTGATGGTTGACCAGAAGGTTCGGAAGGCGACCAAGCCAACACTCGCCTCCCGGAAGCGGCGAATCGACAACAAGAGACGCCAATCGGTTCTCAAGAAGCAACGGAAGCCCGCGACCGAAGAATGAATCGCGTGAAAGGTCTTGAGTATCGTAGCTGGACGAATTCAGGGATGATTCAAGTTCCGGGCGTTTCAGTTCGCCCGACGTTCCAACTCTTCCCAGCGGGCGTAGAGCACCTCGACTTGTTTTTTCGCTGATTCCATTTCTTCCCAGCGTTTCTGGGCTTCCACATGGTCGCCTCCCACAGCCGGATCTTCAGTCGCCTTGATACATTGTTCCACGCGATCTTCCGCCTCCAAGATCGTCGCTTCCATGTCCCGAAGTTCCGTTTTTTCACTTGCGGTCAAACCACCGCTGGCAACCTTCCCCTTCGGCTTCTTCGGTTTACTGCGGCCGGTAGCATCTTCCTTCTCACGAGCGATCCGAACCTGAGCAGCCTGCCACTGAGCGTGATCGGTATACCGACCGACACGCCCCGAACCGTCCAAGCCCAGTATCTCCGTACAAACGCGATCCAGCATGAACCGGTCGTGCGTTACGAGCACGATCGCCCCGGCGAAGTCCGCAAGGCTACCCTCTAGCACATCAAGGGAAGTGATGTCCAAATCGTTGGTTGGCTCGTCCAGAACAAGAACATCCGCCGGCTGCAACATCAGGCGGGCGATCAAGACGCGAGCCTGCTCACCGCCCGAGAGTTCTCCCACGGGCATTTCGAGCTGACTCATCGAGAATAGAAACTGCTTCGCCCAGGCTCGGATGTGGATGGTTCGACCTCGAAAATCCACACTCTGGTTATCGCCCGCCAACGCCCACCGAAGCGTCACATCCTGCGGCAGCTTTTCACGATTCTGATCGAACACAACCACACGAAGATTGTCAGCCTGCTCGATCGTGCCTTCATCGGGGGACAAGGCGCCGGTCAAGACGCGAATCAACGTCGTCTTTCCGCTTCCGTTGGCGCCCAACAACCCCACCCTCACACCGGGAGACAACATCAGCGACACGTCGCTGAACAAGAGCTTCCCTCCGAGCGTCTTGGACACTCCTTTGGCTTCCAGCAGTTTCTTGGATTTGCGGCCTGTGCTGTCGAAGTCGATGCCCGCCGCCGTCGCTCGGGCGTTGCGTTGCGAGAGTTCGCGAAGATCATCCTTCAGTCGGTACGCGTCCTCAATTCGCGACTTCGACTTGGTCCGCTGAGCTTTGGAATTCGACTTGAGAAACGCGACCTCGCGCCGAACAATGTTCGCCAGCACCGCCTCTTGAGCTTGTTGAGCCTCCAGAAAGTCCGCCCGCTTCTCCAGGTACATGCTGTAGCTACCGCTCACGCTGAAGTAACCATCCGGGTAGACCGGGTTCAGCTCCACAACGCGACTGGTCACATGCTCCAGGAAGTACCGATCATGGCTCACCGCGACGAATGAAAACGACACGCCGAGGAGCATTTTCTCAAGCCACCCAATGCCCTCAAGGTCCAGGTGGTTCGTCGGCTCATCCATGAGGAGCAGATCGGGTTGTTGGATGATCTCTCTCGCCAACGCCAACCGCTTACGCCAACCACCAGATAACTCCTCCACTCCACGATCCGGATTCTCGAAGCAGAACTTGCTCAGGATGATCGCCACCTGCGTGTCGCGTTCGTACGACTCCATCGGTTGATCAGCCAACGCGTCCGCCAGCACCGACGCGACCGTAGCCCCATCCGGAAACCGGTCTTCCTGTGGTAGAAAACCGACTCTCGCCGACCGGCGGCGATTCACTTCCCCCGCATCGACGTCCACCAAGCCAGCCAGTATTTTGAGGAAAGTCGTCTTGCCCGCCCCGTTAGGGCCAAGAAACCCCACGCGCTCGTTGTCAGCAAAACTGATGGAAAGATCGTCGAAGAGCGAGCGGGTTCCGAAGTGCTTGGACACCCCCCGACATGTCACCAGTGTTGCCATCGCTGCCCGCCATTCGTAACGCCCCGGTCGCGTGTCCCATAGGGTCGGCGCAGATTCTCCGCGTGCGGCTGTGGGCGGTCAAGGACACCGTGACGCCGTCACTCAAGTTGGCGACCGGTGAAGTGATTCCGGCGAGTCCTTTCCAGACGAGAGCTTGAGACGAAGACCGTCGAAACGCCGCAACGTCCCTGGATGGAAAACCTACCGAAGACGCATGCCAGACGCTGCACGTCACGACGTTTCTAAGGCCGCACGAACTCGCGCTGGAACGCAGCGTAGTCTTCCAAGTCGGTGTCGCCATCGCCGTCGAAGTCCGCACGAGTGTCCGATGTCTGCTGCCCCGGACCGGAGGACGCATCGTGAAACACGCGGTAGTCCCGCAGATCGACCACGCCGTCGTGGTTCAGATCGGCGGCGGCTGGCAGGTGACTGTGGAGTGTCATCGAAATCGGATAGGGCTGATTGGGGACAACCTCGGGCGTTGTGAAGATGATTAACGAGTATCGCTCGGCAGAGAACACCGAGCCCGGGCCCGCCGTCGACGTACCGCGTGCGCGGATGCCCGTGGGCAGGCCGTTCGCATTGAGCGGTGCGTAGTGGCTGGCGGGCGATGGGCGGAAACTCAGTTGCTTGTTGAGTCCTTCGCTCGCCCGGGCGACCGTTCGGCCGCGATCGTCCACGATGACCATTGGCAGATCGATCGGCATCGAAACGTCGACGGTCATTCGGTAGCCCGCCGAGAGATAGGCGGGACCGGCGACATCCCCGATCACCGTCAGCGGCAGCGTGACGTTTGAGATCAACGCCGGGAACGGGAAAGGAATCACGAAGTCGACCGGCACGACTTTTTCGAACCCAGCCAGGACGCGCAGGATGTTGTCGTTGCACGCCAGACCGGTTTGATCGGGGTCATAGCGATGGGGGCAGACATCGCTCGTGTCCGGCACGCCATCGTTGTCATCATCGGAATCGCACTCGTCGCCGTCTCCGTCGCGATCGTTGTCGCCCTGACCGGGGTTGGCTGTCGTCGGGCAGTTGTCGCACGCCGAGTCGACGCCGTCCTTGTCCGGATCCTGCCCCAGGTTTCGGTCGAACGGACAGCTATCAAACTCGTCCTGAATGAAGTCGTTATCGTCGTCCGAATCGCACACGTCGCCCAGACCGTCGCCATCGTGATCGGCCTGATCCCGGTTCCACTTGTAGCGACAGTTGTCCACCGGGTTGAGAATTGAGTCGCGATCGTCGTCGTCACACACATCACCGATCCCGTCGCCGTCGTCGTCCGCCTGAGACGGGTTCGACGTTGTGGGGCAGTTGTCGTCACAGGCGGTCGTCGTGCCCCAGGTGCATGGGTTGTCGCCTTCGCCCGAACCGGTGCCGTCGTCCAGGATGCCGTCGTTGTCGTTGTCTGGATCGCACACGTCTCCACCGTCGCTAACTCCGTCCGTGTTCGTCTGGTTGGGGTTGGCAACCAGGGGGCAGTTGTCGATCGAGTCGGGGATGTAGTCGCCGTCGTCATCCGTATCGGTCGCGTCCGGGATGCCGTCGCAGTCGCGATCAGCGCCGCCCAGCCCAACCGAGGCGAACGCGTTCACAACGTCGCAAACGTTCTGGATGCTGAATCCGCGCTTGATGCCTTGCCACTGCTGGGCGACGCGGACGGTTGCGTTTCGGGCGTCCATGAATGCGGCATTGTCGCCGATCTCACGGGTGTAGACCTGGTAATAAAGCTGCCGGAGCTTCGTCGTTCCGATTCCGCTGATCGTCAACCCGTTGTGCGTACCGCCCATTGCGATCAGGTACGCTACCTTGTTCGGCACACCGCTGTTGGTGTGAACGCCGCCATTGTCGCCGGAGTATCCGCAGTAGTCGTTCGTGGGCGAACACAGTTTGCTCATGCTATCCGGGTCGCCGCACCGGGTGGGGTCAGCCAGGTTCCGTATCGTTCCCGCCGGCGAGTTACCGCACCTCGTTCCGAACACCGATCCCTCTCCCATGATCCAGTTCCAATCGATGATGGAACCGAACACGTCGGCGTAGCTTTCGTCCAGTGCGCCGGACTGATTCTTGTACTCCAAGTCGGACGTTTCATCGCCCATCGAGTGCGTGAACTCGTGCGCGAAGATGTCGAGTACGACCGTGCCGTTGCAGAATTGCAGGCATGTCGTGTTCCCCCACGCGTTCGGGCACGCGCCGCCAACGTGCATGTAGGCCTCAATCTGTTCGTCGTCGTCGTCGAACGAACGGCGGCCGAAGTTGTTCTTGAACCAGTTGTAAACCTGAATGCTGTACTGATAGGTTGCGTCTCCGTCGGCGTCGCCACCGGGGTAGTTGCTCGCGCCGCCGGGATAGCTACCGGTCGGACCGCCTTCGGTGAACCACTGCGTCGTCGGGTCAGAGTGAGGCCAGAACCAGCACGTGCTCGATGTGTCGCCGTTGGCCGTCGAGATGTCGAGATCCATGCCAGCCTGCGTTTCATTAACTTTGTCGAGCACCTGCCCGTCATGGGCGTCGACGAAGACGGTCCACTTGCCCGGCACGCCGCCCATCGACATGCCACGCAGAATCACGCGCCACGCAAGATGGGTCTCGTCGGGCGAGTCGCCGACGAGCGTCGGGTTGTAGTACACCAGTTTACTGCTGGCCCCGAGCGGAATCGTTGGTGTTCCGAGCGCGCCGCGTGCGACAGCCTCCGCTTCCGCCACCAACACCGCCGGCGGCGGCAATACGGGGACATTTCGAAGATAATGCCCGTTCGTCGCGATGATGAAGTCGCCATCAAGGTGAACCGCCAACGACGCGGCGTGGACAGGAATGCCGTTCCGCTGCTGCCCGAAGAAGAGGTCACGCTGCCCATAGTCGATGATGCGCCGCAGAAAGAACGTCGCGCTGGGCATCTTCACGCCATACAGATCGCGATAACGGTCCAGGAACGCGAGCGTCTGAAAGAGCGGATCGTTCGCCACCGCACTCGAGAACGCCACATTCGCTTCGACCGAACGCGGAAGCCCATCGACGAAAGAGATACGGGGCGGGATGAGCGAGTCAGCCCTCAGCAATGCGACGCCCGCCATCGTATCGACCGGCAGATTCTCGCATTCGTCCGGGACGCCGTTGTCGTTGCCGTCGAAGCTTTGACCGGCGGCGACGTCCATCGCGTCGGCCTGACCGTTCAGGTTGCAGTCCGGATCACACCGCCCCGCCGCCTCGTTGCACACCGTCCCAATGCTACAAGCCGCCATTCGTGACGCGAGGCAACTTCCCGACCCATCGCACGTTTCATCGCCATTGCAAAACAGACCGTCTCCGCATGGGGTTCCGACAGGCCTATAGTTCGACTGGCAGACGCCGGCTTGACATGAATCCGGGTTGTCGCACGCG
>CAYQFV010000026.1:14607-32465 GCA_964416845.1 uncultured Phycisphaeraceae bacterium
AGTACGGTCCGATCGCGTCGTCGTTGCAACCCTCGTTCACCATGCCTTGGCATTCACTGTTGCCGCCGCTGAAGGCCTGAATCACCGTGTCGTACGTCGTCGACGGATGGCAGGTCGAAAAGACCATTGGCCCGCTAACCGAAGGTGTCACTTCGAACCAGACCGTCTTGCCGACCGCGGCGCCGCAAAGGGTTGGCGTACCGGTTGCCGTCGAAACGTCCATGAGCACGACATGCTGCCCCTGGGCCCCGGGCAGGACGTACGCCCCGCCGCACGTGTCGCTCGCCGCAACGCTGCCCGCGCAGCTCTGCGCATCCGCCTGGGATGCACCCAAGACCACCAACCCCATCGCCATGACCTGGATGAACCGCTGCATGCCCGCACCTTTCGAGTGTGCATGATCGGTGGAACCCGATCTGACAGCGGCTAATCGACCATGACGTCGCCGCTGACGACGGGCCCCGATGCATGTCCAAGAGATGTTGCGCGGGAATCGTCCGATCGTCGGGCCGGGCTTTGGCCTGTTCGGCAGACAGCGCACAACACTCCCCCCAATGCCGGCACAGAGCAATTGTACGGAAACCACGCCTGCGAACGCCATCAAATACTGGAGTTGAATCGGACTCGCATGTCGATCGATGGGCGGTGGTCGAGGGAGGTCCGCGTAAAGATCGAAATCGGGACGGGTGCGCGAAGCACGCAAGCTCATCAACGATGCACAGGTTTCGCCGGCGTTGCACCGTCGCCTACAGCCGCGCCAGGAAACGTTCGAAATCCTTCACCCTCGGGGGACGCTTGCCCTTGGCAGGCTCGATGACGAACCCCTCGGCGCGCAGCTTGGCTGCCTGCGCCCTGGCCTGACCGGGGAACTTCTCGTTCAGGTCACCGTTCTCTTTGATCGTTCGCCAGTAAGGCGTGATCCGCTTCTTCCCCGCGCGTCGATCTTCCTCAGCCGCCTCGGCGACCATCCGAATGAACATCCCCGTCGTCATCGGGCATGCGCTGTCGGCGTTGGATATCCTGGCAACTTCTTCGCGAATCTGCGACGTGGTGATGAGCTTGCCCTTCCTCGCCTTCCGCATCGCCGCATCGACGTCGAGTGGCCTGGGAATGACCATCGTGCCGACGCCGAATCGCTTCTGCATACGGGGAGGAATCGGCACGATCTTCCCGTGATTCGGATGCTCCTGCTCCACTTTCTGCCTCCAAGTGCTCCCTTTCGGAAGTTTCCATCCGGTCTTCGCCATCGTCTTGGTCACCTTGTCTTGCACGGTTCGGCTCCCGATGATTGCCCTGGGGCGATGGACCCCATCTTGCCACCGCTCCGAACACGCGTTCGATGCGCACCGCTTTGAACGATTCTCCGATCGACATGAACGGCTAATCCGTGTCGCAATCTCGAAGAAACGCCCGGACAACATTGCGAAACGCCGCAGGACTCTCCTCGATCACGAAGCCCAGGAGAAGAACCAGCGTTGTCGTGAATAGCATTCTCGTCTTCTTCGTCATCGCCGTGAGTCTTTTTCAGCAGGAACAACTTCACCGACTGCGCGCGGGTTTCAATAGCACGGAGACTTCGGTCAACAAATCCTCTGGTGCGGTCTGCTGAGGGTTGTTGAGGTAGGCCTCCACGCACGGGGCGTGCTCCGGTTCCCGATTGTTCGCGGGCAACCACTGGCCCATGAGCGCCGCGTAGGTCTCACCGAGTCGCGCGTATGGCCCTACGTGACGGGCAACGGCGTACTGCCCTCCAGCGATCTCTTGAACGCCGACGCCTTCTTCAGGCTGGAACTCCTCGTTAACGGCGATGCAAGCGTCGTAGCGCAGCCTGTCGATCGGCGTGATTTCAGGATCGTCCGGGATGACAGCCAACGCGTTTCCCATCGCTCCGAACAACCCGCGCGACGCCGCCCAACCCATGAGCTTCTGCCACGTCGCTCCAACCTGGTCATAAGGACCGACGTGTCTCATGAACGCCACCCGTTGCTTGGGTCGATCCTCGATTCGCACGATCATCGCCTCGATGTCGCCTTGCACGGGCTCAAACGCTTCCAGCGTGCCATCGGGCGTGTAATGAACCCCCGAAGGAGCAGGTCGCACCGGGATGCGGCGGTGGAGCGAGCGAAACCGTGACGGTGAGTCATCGAACATGGCCCGGAAGGCGCGCGTGAATGCTTCGTGCGTTTCGTAACCGGCGTCGAACGCGATTTGTGTGACGGCCCGCTCAGACGACTTCAGCTGATACGCTGCCCTCTCAAGCCTCAATCGGCGAACATGCTCCATGACCGGCTCGCCCACCATCCCCCGAAAAACGCGGTGAAAGTGGAACGGAGAGAAGCATGCCCGCGAAGCCAACTCCTCGAGATCAAGAGCGTCGTCGAGATGCGTTTGGATGTGAACGAGCACGCCCAGAATTCGCTTCGTGTATTCGTTCTGTGTCGTTGTCTTCATGATTCCAACCGTGTTCCAAGAAGAGGTTCAACTACGTTCCAACAGGAAAAGTCTAACCCCTCTCCGGTGGCAACGCTTGATGGATCTTGCTAATTCTGGCAACCAGATTTGGGCCCGCGGCGCGCCACCGCATGCGCGCTGGAGACTTGACGGTATCGGTGTGGGTTTGATCCGCACAGAAATGTGAACGCCGGCTCTGTGAGGGCACCCTGCGTCGGCGAGAATTCGGTCGTCCAGTGTGACGCGAGGCTTCTACTCTACGGCTGTGTCCGGACCACTCAACACGGGGCTCCACTCGCCGCCGCAACCGTCCTGCGTGCCATTCTCGCAGGGATTGAACCATTGGTCGTTGTCGAAATCCTCAAAGAACCAAGCGTCCTGCACGTTGAACGTGAAGGTCACCGTGGTCTCGTCAGAGTCGGCGTCAAGTGTCAGGTCCAACGCGCCGCCCAGGATGAAAACATCCTGGCTTGCTCCCTGCATTGCGTTGGGACGATTCCAAAGATCCTCGTTTCCATAGAGTCCGCGCGAATGTCCCGATTCCGGGTCAGTTCCGCCGGCACCGGTGATCGTTCCCCGCGCTGCGACGAGGAAATCCGTTTGCCACAACTCGGCCGTGGGTACAAATCCGAGCTCGTTGCCGGCGCTGTCCACCAGCGTAATGTCGCCCTGGTGGTGACCGAGGCTTCCCTCCGCCGGAAAATCGTCATCGCTCACATAGACACGAATCGTCGCGGGGTTGTCCGGGTCGTAGAGCGGCATCGTTAATTCGTGGTAATAGATCTCCGCGTAGTAATCCGGATAATCACCCGCCGGGACTTCCAGGTCCGGCAGGGTGATGGCCGAGGTCAGATCAAGAATCTCCGAGTTGGCCAGCGTACCCGTATCGGCGATGACATCCACCAAGTCACCGTCGGTATTCTCGAAAGCGAGACGCTTGAAAGCGACCTTATAGGCTGACGGCGTGATATAACGAATGATCCCACCGTCACCGTCGCAGTCCTGCTCAGCCAGAAAACTGGAATCGTCGGCAGCGGGAGCGGGCGACGGGCACACTTCCTTGGCAAACGCTCGCCGAACTTTCGAAGCAGCCTCCGGTTCGAAGACGGCCTTCAACCTTACCGTGACCCTGCCCGAGCCGGATGCGTCCACCGGCCCGCTACCGGGACCAACAGCCACGTCACACGCCGCTCCTATAAACGCGCACAGGAACAGGGCCGGGCAAGCGAGCACGAGTTTCGCGAGACAAGATCCGTTGTTCAGCATGGTGTCTTCCTTACTGTGGCAACTTCGGCAATGGCCAACGGCGTCGTTCTTCGTCCGCAGGAAGTGTCGCAAGCGACGCAGATCGAGCGATCTCGCCCCCGGCGATACTTGTCCATCGGACGGCCGCGTAGGATGCTGAAACATGATGTCCCGCAATCTGGCGGCGGACACCGTAAGGACTGGCCGCTGTCTCGTCGTGATCGTTCCGCGGTGGCAGTCCTCGCAGGCGGTTGGTTGGCAGTGCGGTCGGCCCGGTTTGGCCCGTACACCCAATCTTATTGGCCATCTGGGAGATCCTCCTGGGGGCGCTCGCGCGTTAGCCGTTTTACGGCGATGGTCGCTCTGTGACGGATTCATGCCTCGGCTCGCCACTCGATGTTGGACCGCCGCCGCCGGTCATATCGGACACACGGCACACTTCCTGTTTACGGGCACTGTTGAATCCAGGGCCACCGTCATCGTGTCGATAGGAGCATGGGAACAGTACATTTCAGAAGACTGGCCTCCGGAAGGTCAATGCGCGCGTGGACACGCTTCAAACGTCAGCGAATGGCGAGTGGCATTGATGGATCGCACTGAACCTATGTCCGAGGATCGCACTCCGACCATGCATCGTGCCGTCGCGTGCGCGCTCCTGGGCGCTGCGCTCGCACGCTTGGTCAGCGATGTCCCGTTTCGGGCGTCATGCCCATGAACAGGTACGCCTTCATCGTGTTCACTTGCGTCGTCCTGCCCGCATCCGCGGCGTGGCTTCTGGTTGGGGACGATCGCAGTATGCCAAGATCCCCGATCAAGGTTGGCATTCTTCACTCGTTGACCGGAACGATGGCCATCAGTGAAACAGCCGTCGCCGATGCCACTCAGTTGGCCATTGACGAGTTGAACGAGTCCGGCGGAATTCTGGGAAGGAGAATCGAGGCGGTTCTGGTAGACGGCAAGTCCGATTGGCCCACCTTCGCACGACAGGCCGAGGATCTGATCACGTCGCAACGCGTGTCCGCTGTCTTCGGATGCTGGACTTCCGCCTGTAGAAAGACAGTCAAACCAATCTTTGAAAGCCGGAATCACTTGCTCTTCTATCCAGTTCAGTATGAAGGACTGGAACAATCTCCCAATATCGTTTACACGGGCGCAGCGCCGAACCAGCAGATCATACCGGCGGTCACCTGGTCCCTTAAGCATCTGGGCAAACGATTCTTCCTGGTAGGCTCTGACTACGTTTTCCCCCGGACGGCCAACGCGATCATACGAGACTATGCGACCGCTCTTGGCGCGGAGATCGTGGGTGAGGAGTACGTATTGCTCGGAAGTACCGGTTTTGAAGATGTCATCCGCAACATATCGGAAACGCGCCCGGATGTCATATTCAATACCATCAACGGTGACAGCAATGTCTACTTCTTCGAAGGACTGAGGAATGCCGGCATCACGCCCGAGATCGTGCCGGTCATGTCATTCAGCATTGCTGAGAACGAACTCCGTTCGTTGGGCCCCCGCAACATGGTCGGCCACTATGCTTGCTGGAACTATTTTCAAAGCATCGACAGTGACGCAAACAGACGCTTTGTGGACAGGTTCAAGAAGACATATGGCGCTGACAGGCCTGTCGCCGACGCGATGGAATCGGCCTACACTGCCGTGCATCTCTGGGCGCGGGCCGTGACGGACGCGGGGACGGACGACGTCAATGAAGTGCGCAGGGTCTTGAAGGACCAGAGTTTCGGATCGCCGGGAGGACTCGTTTATGTCGATCCGGCGAGTCTGCATATCTGGAAGACTGTCCGAATCGGGAAAATCCAAGCGGACGGGCAATTCGAGATCGTGTGGGATTCAAGAAAACCCGTTCAACCCGTGCCGTATCCACGAACAAGATCCAAATCGGAATGGGACGCATTCCTCCGAAACCTCTACGAAGGCTGGGGGCAGACCTGGGCAAATCCGGGACCGTAGAGGGTGATCGCATGAAGGTCACAATCGCGACAAGAATGACGTGCGTCCTCCTGCTGGCAGGGTTGGCGCCATCGATCATCATCGGCTATCTCAGCTATAAGAACTCTGTTCAGATGATTACGAAGGAACTCCAACACAATCTGGACGCCTATGCCGCAACCAAGGCGAACCACATCAATACGTACTTTGATGGAAGAAGAACAGACGTCGAGTCTCTTGCCCATAGCCCCGTCATCGTCAACGCGACGACCAGGCTTGTCGCGGCAGGCAGGACGGAAGGAGCGAGACAGGCGATCCCCGCGGACATGGAGAGCGAGCTAAGGTCTTTCCTCGTATTCCACATAGACGCTCACGAGTATGACGACGTGTACATCATTTCTCCGTCGGGAGACATTGTATTCTCAACATCGCGAGCTGAAGATTCCGGGGCGAACCTGAAGGTCGGGCGTTACCGTAATTCGGAATTGGCAAAGAGCTTCGACGGAGCCGTAACCATATTGGAGACAGCCGTATCCGACTTCAGGTATTTCGATCCATTTGAAGAACCCGCTGCGTTTGTCGCTTCGCCAGTTCTCAGAAAGGGAGTTGTCGTCGGCGTACTCGCTGCCCAAATGAACGCCCATGCCATCTATCGACTGGCACAGAACTATACCGGGCTAGGCCGGACAGGCGAAATCGTCATCGCATCGAGAATCGGGAACGACGCCGTATTTCTAAATCCGCTGCGACATGATCCGGACGCAGCATTCAAGAGGCGACTGACCATCGGGTCGGAATACGGTGTGCCCATCCAGCAAGCAGTGCAAGGCAAGAAAGGTCGGGGCGTTTTTGATGATTATCGCGGTGAGGAAGTGTTGGCCGCGTGGAGGTATCTGCCGCACCTACGATTGGGCATGGTGGTCAAGCAGGATACCGCCGAGGCATATGCTCCGGTGTTGGCCCTGCGGGATCGGTCACTGGGCATCGGACTGGCAAGCCTACTGGCGTTGATTGGCGTGACAGTGTTTCTGTCGAGGACCGTTTCCGTTCCCATCAAGGACTTGACCCGCACCGCGGAGTTGATGGCGGGCGGAGATTTGTCGGTTCGAAGCAGAATCCGTTCCCAAGACGAGATCGGCGAGTTGGCCCGCTGCTTCAATTGGATGGTCGCGAACCTCAGTAAGCTCTTCTCTGATTTGGACGCACGGGGAAAGGAGTTGGAGGAAAACGCCGAGCGGTTGATGGAGGCCAAAACGCATGCCGAGGCGGCTGATCGTGCCAAGAGCGAATTCCTCGCAAATATGAGTCACGAGATTCGTACACCCATGACGGCCATCTTGGGGTTTGCTGAGACCGTCGCGGAAAATGTTACCAATCCGGAGAACGTCGAGGCGATTGCGACGGTACGGAGGAACGGCGATTACCTGCTGGGCATCATCAACGACATCCTGGACCTCTCCAAAGTCGAGGCGGGAAAGATGACGTTGGAACAGGTTCAGTGCAATCCGTGTCAGATCATTGCCGAAGTCGCCTCACTGATGGGCGTCCGGGCTGACGCGAAGGGCCTGTCGTTTAACATCGAGTTCGTCGGTGCGATTCCGGAAACCATCAATAGCGATCCTACTCGCCTGCGTCAGATCCTTATCAACTTGATTGGCAACGCGATCAAGTTCACCGAGGTCGGAAACGTTCGTCTTGTCACCCGCTTGATCCGTGACGGCGACGGGCCGCGATTGCAATTCGACGTGATCGATACGGGGTGCGGCATCACCGAAGAACAACGGTCGAAGCTGTTCCGACCGTTCATGCAGGGCGACGCCACAACGACGCGGAACTTCGGAGGCACGGGCCTCGGTCTGACCATCAGCAAACGTTTCGCGGAGTTGCTCGGCGGGGACATCACCGTGGCCGCGACCGTGACGGGCATGGGGACAACCTTTTGTGCGACCATCTCGACCGGTCCTCTTGATGGCGTGAAGATGCTGGAGGATCCAATGTCGGCGACCGTGGTGATCGAGTCCGTAACCACCGCCGCGATGGCTGCACCGTTGGCTCTTGCCGGTTTCCGCATCCTTCTCGCCGAGGACGGACCAGACAATCAACGACTGATTTCGTTCGTACTGAAGAAGGCCGGGGCGGACGTCACGATCGAAGCGAACGGCGAGCTCGCGCTGAAAGCCGCGCTGAAAGCACGTGACGAGGGCAACCCGTTCGATGCCATCCTGATGGACATCCAAATGCCGATCATGGACGGATACGAGGCGGCCGGTCAACTGCGCCGAAAGGGCTATACCGGAGCGATCATCGCTCTGACTGCCCACGCGATGGAGGGCGACCGCGAGAAGTGCATCGCCGCCGGCTGCGACGACTACGCGACCAAACCGATCGACCGGACAAAACTCGTCGAGACGATTCGTCGCCAGTTGGTGCGTGGCCAAGCTGTCTGTCCCTTGACAACATAGGTCGTTGCATGCTGTTTGATCGTGCGCTGCAATGGTGTCGTCCATCGGGCGAACCGGGGAACTCGGTATGCCGCGTCCAGAGTTCATCGAAGTGCATCCATCCCACATTCCGCCCACCGACAAGCGGCTGAGGGTTCAGAGGCTGGGCGGCGTGGTGTCGGTCACCGCGCCGCGTTCGCCGTTGCGGCGGGTGGGGTCGATTCGGTTGAGTGTGTGGCGGCGTATTCTCGTGATCGGCGAGGTGACGCGGGCGTGCAGCCTGATCCAAAACGGCTTGTGGTAGGATGCTTTTAGCTGCTGATCGGAGAGTTGATCGCGACGATAGCGACGACGCAGCTTGAGCAGATGATAGCGATCACCGTCTTGGAGTCGCCTACGAATCCATCGTGCCAGCGCAGTGTCACCGCCCCAAGCGGCCGGCAGATGCCACGAGATTTGAAAGTCGATCAAGACCGGCTGACCGTCCTTCGCCACCAGCACGTTCTGTCGTTTTTCGAGGTCGACGTAGGCCATCCGCCGGGCGTGCATCGTGTCGAGTGTTTTTTCCAATTCGTCGAAGAATCGATCGGGGACGGTCACATCACGACTGAGGGGTTCGCCTTCGACGAATTCGTGAACGATACCGGTCGCACCCCACCTACCGAGGAACGTGGGCACGTTGTCAAGGTCGTCGACGAGGTTGAAACACGCGGCTTCGTGGTGGGCGAGCAGGCGACCGATCCAACGCGCGGGCAGTCCGCAGATGTCCGCGACGCGCCCCTGTTTCAGAACGATCTTCCCCGCTTCCCCTTCGTAGAGTGAGGTACAGGCGAAGAAATCGTGCTTGAAGCAGTGAACGAGCCGGTAGTCGTTTCCACCGACGCAGATTCGACTCGGCGGATCGTCTCGTCCCAGCGCTCGAAGGCTGGGGGGCAACTTCTTCATGGTGGGGTTCTCGCTCGATCCGCATCACCGGTCACGCACCGGCGGTGTCAGATGCGGCGCCATGGGAGAAGGAATTGTAACTGCGACGGTTTGCAGATCAAAACATCACGACGACACGCCGCAAGGGCGCCCGGCACGTCGGAGCGCCAGTGGCCTGCTCCCAACCCGAAGCAGAGCCCCCCCCCCGGGTCATGCGAACAAATACCCAACAAACTCGCTCTGGATATGGATTAAGATTCGGGGTGAAGGTCATTCCCAAGCACCCCTTCTGGGTGCTCGGGAAGCGGAGAGGGTAGGCTCTTCGGAGCCAAGGAAATTCTCGATGAAACGGAAAAGGCACAGTCCGGAGCAGATTATTCGCAAGCTCCGGGAGGCGGATCGAATGTTGTCCGAAGGCAAGAACCTGACGATGGTTTGCCAAGCGTTGGAGGTGTCCGAGGCCACGTTCCACCGTTGGCGGAACCAGTACGGCCGGATGAAAGCCAACGAGGCCAAACACCTCAAGGAACTGGAGATCGAGAACCGCCGGCTCAAGAAAGCCGTCGCGGACTTGACGCTCGACAAGCAGATTCTCGAAGAAGTCACGATGGGAAACTTCTAAGCCCGGCGCGCCGCAGAGATGCGGTGAACCAAACGCGTAAGCGGCTTGATGAGGTGTCGGGGCGTCGGTGTTGTTCGCAGCGACGTGCTTGTACGGTGCTCGGGCACCCGCGATCGACGCAGCGGTATGTCATGAAAAAACGCGACGGCGAGCGGCCGTTGGCGCAGCGCATGCTGGCGCTGGCTCGAGGGCATCCGCGGTATGGCTACCGTCGGATCTGTGCATTGTTGCGCCGTTCCTCTCTTGCTGCTCTCAACCTGGATCGACGGACTGTCGTGGAAGACGCGACCACAGCTTTTCGTTCTCTGCGTGTGTTCGAACTTGCTCGTGTTTTGGCTTCCGGGAAAGATCGGCGTTCAAAAGGGCTTGACGCTAGGCGTGTTAGCTTCCGCCGTCTTCGTAACCCTGTCGCAAACGGTGTGGCATCTACAGCCATGGAGCGTTCTGGGCTGGACGGGTTGGATTCTTGCTGTTGCGGCGTTTGTCGGGTACGACACGCCAAGCTGGTCACCGCTCTGACGACAGGATTTCAAAGAGATCGTTTCTGGTAGACTCCCTTTCGGTAATTCGCAGTGCCAGCCAGAAGGTGGATGCCTATCATGGGATTCCGTTTCTTTCGAAGAATGAAAATCGCCCCGGGCCTGACGCTAAACCTCAGTAAGTCGGGGCCGTCGCTATCGTTCGGCACGCGGGGGGCGAAGGTGACTGTCGGGCGGCGCGGTGTGCGGCGGACCGTCGGCATTCCCGGCACCGGGCTGTTCTACACGACAACGAGCGGTGGCTCCCGGCGATCATACCGCGGCACCAGAAAGGGGGCCGAGCGCGCGACGTGCGAGCCAGCGGGCGATCCGAACGAGGAACTCACCATGGGCTTCTTCCGGCGGCTCGTTACGCCCAAGAGAGAGGAACATTTCGTCGATGGCATGCGGGCGCTCGTCGGTGGCAACGAATCCGCGGCGATGCGCCACTTCGAGCGAGCCGATGACATAGCAGACGCGTCGTTCATGGCCGGCATGCTGGCCCTGAAACGGGGTAGGTTCGACGTGGCCGAAGGGCATCTAAAGTTGGCGGCGGCGCGTCAACGCACACTCGGCAATCATTTCGCCAAGTACGGCTTGGAAGCTGCCGCCACGCTGTCGATCACAGACGAAGTGTCAGCCGCCATCAAAGCGGACATCGTTGGTGTGCTGCTGGCGCTCGCTGAGGTTTTCCAACGCCAGCAACGGTCGCGGGATGCAGTCGATTGCCTGAAGCGACTTCGAAGCCGCAATCCGAAGGACATATTCGTGACCCTGTCGCTCGCCGAACTGCTGGTCGAGGACGTCGGCGACAAGCCCGCCTGCAAGAACGTTGTCGCGCTGACGGCCGAGGTAAGGAACGAGTCCGACGTTCACGCCGCAACTCTGCTCTACAAGGCGAAAGCGCTCAGCACACTCGGTTTGTACTCTGCGGCGCGGGATGTGCTGACCTACACCCTTCGCAGGAAAGCGGGACGCGGCGCCGAACTGCTGCGGGCCCTGCGCTACGAACGCGGGCTCGTATACGAATCGCTTGGGCAACACCGCCGCGCCCGGTCGGAGTTCGAGAGAATCTACGCCGAGTGCCCGGCGTACGAGGATGTCGAATCCCGGCTGATGGGTTAACAAGCGAATCAGGAGATACAGTCAAGTGTTGACGGGGCGGCGTCTGATCAGATAGCTTCGTTCTTCTCGCCCCTCAACCAACTCAACGCATCGCGTCACATCCGCCAGCAACTTCGAACCGTTGAAGGCTCGCCAGCCATCAGACCAACGCGAGTGAGTACGAATGGAGCTTGGACATAGTCCATCAGCTACCCTGCCCGAAACCGCCCCCCGCAGTTGGAAACGAGAAGACAAGATGTGCATGACGAAGCGCGAGGTCCGACCTAAACAGCGCAACTGCCGGCCAATTGAACGAGGCTGTCAGATCGCCCCAGCAACCACGACACCTTGCGCGCCACCATCTTCAGGAAACCAAAGCCCGCCCAACGGCCGAAATGCCCGGTCTGAACGATCGGTAGAACCGACTCGGCGATGATCGCTTCAATCATCAGGTGTGGCAGGCAGCGCCGTTCCACCTCCGATAGCGCGGCAACACTCTGATACCCACGACAAAACGCCCCGATGCGATCCTCGTCCGCGTTGTCCGGCCAGGTCTCCGGACTGCCGCCACTGATGAGAGAAAAATGTAACATACCGTTGGCCACATCCACCATGCGGTGAGCAGCCCGGCAGGAGTCGTAGTCCACCACCGCCACCACTTGGTCGCGTTTGAACAGCATGTTCCCCGGATGCCAATCAGCGTGAATGATTTGCGTGGACATCGACTCGTCCACCAGGGCGTGGACGGCTTCGGCGGCTCGGTCGTATTCATCGTAGAGCGCGGACACCGTCGCTTCCATGTCACTTTCAAAACCAACCACGCTGTCATGGCTGGACATCGACGACGGCAGGCTGTTGAGCGCGGTCCGCACGCCGTTCACATCATGATAACTACCACGCGACAAATCCTCAGGAGGGTCCAAATCCGCAACCAATTCGTGGAACACAGAAGCACCCTGCCCGCGTCCTGCGTTTGACCCGGTGTAGCCGCATACTCCTGCCCGGCGACGAACGCAAAGAGTTCATAAATGTCGTCGCCGATTCGCGCCGCCCGCGCATCACCGATACGGGGTTTGATCAAAGGTGCAACCGGAAAACCCCGCTTGGAGAGGTGCGACTGAATCGAGTGCGCGAAAGCGACCCGCCGGGCACTGCTTCGGTTCGGGGCTCGCTTTTTGAGCAAGAACTTGCCGCGCTCGCAAACGATGCCCACCTTCGGGCTGAGAGGAGATCCACGCTTGAACTCTGTGACCGATTCGATCACGCCCAGGTCGTAGCGGCTGAGGACGACCGCGAGTTCTTCCGCCGCGAAGCACTGTCTAGCTCGATCTTCCAACGCAAGCCCTTATAATGGGTGTGAGGGCGCGACTGGCCGAAACCGACGAGTGTTGATTCTAAGCCGAAACCGGCGTAAGTCAATGAACCGGTCGTCCGGCATGAAGCCCGCCACGCAATGCCGACACACAGGAGAAACCGAATGGACCGCTGCGATGCGATGCAGTTGTTGCGAGACTACGTCAAGAACGAGGCACTGATCCGCCACATGCTGGCGGTCGAGGCTGCCATGGGACACTACGCCCGGCGATCCGATCAGGACGAGCACACGTGGCGAATCACCGGACTGCTTCACGACTTCGATTACGAACGTTGGCCTGACCCACCGCAACACACCCGCGAAGGCGCCAAGGTGCTTCGCCAACAGGGCGTGAGCGAGGAAATCGTCACCGCCATCCTCTCGCATGCCGATTGGAATCTGGACGATTACCCGCGCGACACGCCGTTGCGCAAAACGCTGTTCGCCGTCGACGAACTGTGCGGCTTCATCTACGCAGCCGCACTGGTTCGACCCGCCAAGCTGGAAGGCATGAAAGCAAAGAGCATCACAAAGAAGATGAAACAAAAATCCTTCGCCGCCGCAGTGTCACGCGATGACATCACGCAAGGCGCGGAGTTGATCGGCATGCCGCTCAACGACCACATAGAACAGTGCATTCAAGCGATGTCCGAAATCGCCGGCGACCTCGGACTGATCGACCAAGGTGAGACAAACCTCGCCAACACGGATTGATTCGTGCCGGTCACGGTATGGCTGACGAATGTTCCGACGGTGCGGCGGCGGCTGGTTCGGAGTCGTCGGTGAATAACTCGTCGAACATCTTCCGCGCGTCCGCGCTGTCGGGATACGCTTTGAGCATGCGGCGAGCATACTCCAACGCCTCGTCGCGGCGATTCACACGAACCATCAGCTGAATCGCGTCGAGATACAACGCCTCAGACGCGCGACCCTCAGCGTGCTCCAACCCGCGCTTCGCCCACCCCAGCGCGTCATACGCCCGACGCCGAAGGTCGATCTCGGCCCGACGTTGGATGAGTTTCGAAATCGCCAGGTAATGTTCCGGGGCAGCCGGATCAGCATCGAGCATGGCTCTTTGGACGTTGAGGGCCATCGCCAGGCAGTCGTCCAGAATCCGAAACTCGTCAAACCCGGCCTCCTTCTTCCCGGCGGCGGCGCTCGCCAAATCGATCGCCAACCGCGTCTGTGCGTCCGCCTCGTCGAAATGACGTTGCAACACCAGCAGTTGGGCAAGCAGCAAGTATTGAGCCGGAGCGACGTTGGGCCCCAAGATGCGGATCGCCTCACGAACGTGGCCTACCGCCGCATCGTATTCAAACAGGTGCATTTCGCACTTGGCCAATTCTTGGTAGACGCGGGGATCTCGCGGATTCAGCGCGAGCGCCTTCTTGAGTGACGGCTTGACGAGCTTGTGATAACCGCCGGCTGCGTAGATCTTGCCAAGCAGAAAGTGGCCCTCCCAGTCGTTTCGACCCTCCGGAGATTGGGTCCATCGTTCGATCAGGCTGCGGGCGTCGCGCGCCCGGTCAGCAAGAATCATCAAACGCCCCTGGTAATACTGCGCCCGACGATTGAGTGGCTCGACCGCAAGCACGCTGCGAACCTCTTGCGATGCCCGATCAAACGCCTCCTTTGCGTCAGGTCCCCGCGCCTCCGCCTCACGCAATGCGATCAGCGCCCGGTCCAATGTCTCCTCGATGTCGACGGATGCGGAAGGCGGCAGCGTTGCATCAGAGGGCGGTGTTTGTCCGATCGCCGGCCCGCACACCGCAAGAAACGACAGCAGCCAACAGATTCGTCCCATTCGCCAAGCCATGTCGACATCTCCAACGGTGACGACCGACCAGCCGGCACGCCACCGATACGCGCCATTAGACTTGAACCGAGGAACCGGTCAAGCGAATCCCCATCGAGAGTCCGCGTCAGGTTTGTGAGTGGCGTCTCGAACCAAGCCCGCGCGACGACGGGATCAGCCTTGCACGGACAACGATCCCGGCTCGGCGGTTGGTTCAATTTCGGATCCGCCCTGCCCCGCCCGTTCAGCGTTGACCTTGTCGAGCAACATCAGCCACGTCTCCCGCTCGATCTTCAGGATCTTCACCGCATCGTCGATGTCGGAGACGTCCGCGTTGATGCTCGCACTGACAAGCTTTCTATGAATGAAGTTGTACAGCGATGACATGCGTTCGCACAGCTCGCGATTGACTTCCGGACGCAAACCGTTCTGCATCTCGAGCACGATCTTCTGCGCCCGCGTGAGACGGTCGTAGGTCGCTTCGAAATCCTTGCGTTCGATGGCCTCCCGCCCCTGCATCGCGAACCGAATCGCCCCATCAAAAAGCATCAGGTGCAACTGCTCGGGAGACGCCTGCAAGACGGCGTTTCGCAGGTAGCTTTGACGGTTGCCAGCGGTCATAACACAGCGTGTATCGGCGACCGTTCGCAGCGCGCCCACGTAATTCCCAGAACGAAGACGTGGGCGTAACATCACGCCCCGATCTGCCCGCGGCGGACAACCTCACCCCGGATGGCACCGCATCCAAACCGTGTCCACGAAGTGTGCCACTGCTCTTGAGCAGTGCACAAACCTCGCGAGCGCCGCTCAAGAGCAGTGGCACGCCCCCAAGTGACGGATCGCTACGTCCGAGAATCGGACGCATTGCCCCTGCGTAGCGCACTTTCATTATTGTCGCCCGGTCAATGAATGAAAAAAATCAAGAGAGAGACAAGCCGCCGCCCGATCCGCCAAATCCGCCCGACCCGCCCAGCGCCGACAGCGCCGATTGTGCGCCCTGCAAACCTGCCAGCGAGGTCTCAAGCGCTTGAAACTGCCGCTGCAATCGAGTTCGCTTGCGGTCGAGTTGATCCTGTAGAGATGTGATGCGATCGTTGAAGAGCGTCTCGCGACTTTCGAGAACGTCGTCTTTCCTCGCCAGCACCCCGTCAAACCCGCGCGTTAGATCGTCGAGCATGC
Organism: uncultured Phycisphaeraceae bacterium; assembly: GCA_964416845.1. GTDB lineage: Bacteria > Planctomycetota > Phycisphaerae > UBA1845 > UBA1845 > CAYQFV01. The sequence goes on from CAYQFV010000026.1 coordinate 30,191, forward strand.
TGTTGAGCTGCGCTCCAATGCCATCCTCAGATGCCGTGAACAGCGCTTCGATCTTGGCCGGATCCTTCGTGAACAGGTCGCGAAACACCGATTCGTCAAAACGCAGCTTGCCGCCCGACTCAATCCGAATCCCAACGGACGTCAGTCGGTTCAGTCCGGGATCAGCCGAGCGAACCGGCGACAGAACGGTGCTTCGAAGCCGATTCCTGATCAGATTGACCGTCGGGTCGCCGAACAACACCCCACGCGTCTGCGTATCGGCATCGAATCGGGTCACCTCGTCGAGACGGTCGAGGACGCCGTTGTAGCTGCTGACGAAGGTGCTCAGGTCGGTCACAATGCCGTCAATGTCCCGATTGATCGACAGATCAACAGGCTTGTCCGATATGCCCACCAGATCGATGCTGACCCCGTCCAGTGCGGTCGACAGCGTGTTGGTCGAACTGGTCAGGACCACCGGATTAGCCACCCCCGCACCGCCGAAGAAAACGATCGCGTCCTGGGCTTCCACCAACGTATCAAAATTAAGGCCGGTCGAGCCCGAATCGAGCACGAGCTGCCCCCGCTTCCCGCTGACTTGCGAGTTGACGATCAGACGAAACGGGCTGACTCGTCCGCCGTCATTGATGACCGTCGCGCTGAGGTCGACCCCCGCCTGGTTGATCTTGTCGCGGATGTCATTCAGGGTGTCGTCAACGTCAATCTGAATCGTGGTCTCAAACGAGCCGTCAATCCGCTGTTGCGTTTTGCCGTTCGAATCGACGAAGTCCGTCCCCTCGCCCAACAGGTTCAGGTCCGCAGCCGTAGAGCCTTCCTTCGCAACGATTTTCAAACGCCCCGTGCCCGTCGTCGTGTCCACAATTTCAATGCCATCGCCGTTGTCATTCAGACGTGCCTCAATCCCGTCGAAAGCAAGGCTGTTGATCAGCGATATCGCGTCGCCGACGGTTTTCTGATTCTCGTTGATCGACACCGACACGCTTCGTCCGTTGCGGGCGGTGATCGTGAAGCTACCTTCCCCAACGCCTTTGCCGTTGTTCAACTCGCCCATCAGTGATTGCCGGGAGACGTATTGAAGCTGCAAGTTGCCCGACGACAAGGACCCGTTCCGGAATCCGCTCGCAACGCCGCCACTACCGCCGAACAGGTCAGCCACAATCGACCCACTAATGTCCTTGAGTTGCGTCCCGGTGTTGCCCGACGCGTCGACCACCACAATCCCCGTTCCCGCGCTGTCAAGTTTCGCGCTGAACGGCGACGCTCCGCCGCCGCCGTCCACCGTCGCTTGATTGATCAGGTCCAAGACGTCTTGTACCGTTGCGGCGCTGCTGAAATCAATCGTTGTCTGCGACCCGTCCGACGCCTTGAACTTAGCCACCCCCAACCCAACGCCCCTGCCACCACGCACCGAGCTGAGCAGCACGCTGTTCAAACCAGCCAACACATCGCGAGCAACGAAGCGACCACCGACGGACGTGCCGACCAACCCCAACTCTTTCGCCGCGTTCGAGTCGACCGAGTCCGCACCCGCTCCAACCGTCACCTCATCAGTGCCGGTCAGCGTCACCAACTCGATGCCGTTTCCGCCGGCGTTGATCCTTGCCTCCACGACGTTGTTAAGCTGCTCGGTCCCATCAGCGCCGACGCTGACAGACGAGTTGATCGCCCGCATCACGTCGCCCAAGGTAGACACGCTGTAGATGTCGCTCCCCAAGACGGTCTGCTCGGCGGATGAACTGACAATTCCCAGATCACTTGCCGCCTGCCCCGTGACGTCCTCAATCACGAACTTCGCCGACGAACTGGTGGGCGTCGAGTCATCACGAATGACGAGTTGTCCCGTCGCAGCCCCCGCAGATGCGGTCACCTCGATCCCAGCGTTGTTGATCAGATTCACCACGTCGCCGATACTCTGAACCGTGTCGTCGACGACAATGTCCGCCGTCTTCCCCGCTCGATTGGTAATCCGAAACGTGCCCGAGCGCACGCCCTGACCGCGATTCAACACGTCAAACCGAGTCCCGCTGTGCGGTTGTTGCAGGTCACCGATCGACAACAACCCGCGAAGCCCGACCGTGAACGTTCGCGAGCCGACCGTGATATCAAGGTCCTTGTTCACCTTGCCCACCGAAACGCCGTTCCCATCGTTCAACAGCGACAGCGGCGTGTCTTCGGTGACGAATAGAACGCGACTCCCGGTTAGCGCGTCCCCCGCCACGGTAGCCCGTCCTGCAATACGCCGAGCTGCGGTGGCACGACTCGTGCACCCGTCTGC